>NZ_LR134173.1:3580000-3729541 GCF_900635815.1 Legionella cherrii | reverse complement strand
TCTTTATTAGGATAAATTACTGTTGTCCAGACCGATACTCTTTCATTTGATAGTTGGGGAATACGAACGGTTTTTTGGGCATCTGCATAAGAATTGATTGATGATAAAAATAGAATAGTACCTAAGATTGAAGTAATGCTTTTCCTCATAGTTTTCTCCGTAAATTTTTGGGAGAACTATAATACATCGGAGAAGATGAATACAGGCAAAGTAAAATAAAAAATTTGCTCTTTCTTTTTAGCACCTCTATTGTTCAAAAAAAGTTAGGCACATTTCGCAACAACAATCTGCTGAATCAATTCAGTGAATAAAACATAGTTCTGAGTTTTATGAGACGTAGTCCGCCAGGCCACACCAATTTCTCGATAAGCATGATCTGTTTTTAAAGGAACTGAGACTAAATCAGTACCTGTAAGAATACCGCTGTTAATTGCAAGATTAGGTAAGAAGGTAATACCAGGCTGATGACTGACCATTTGAATCAAAGTATGTAAACTGGTTGCAAAAAAGTGATTGATTTTTTTGCTTTCTTTTAATTGACAGGCCTGTAATGCATGCCCCGTCAAGCAGTGTTCTTTTTCAAGCAGAAAAATACTGCTTTCAGGCAATTGACTGATTTCTTTGTCATAACCTTGATGTAACCACGTCTTAGGTAGGACCAGTTTAAAATAATCTTTGCATAATATTTGTGTGTGAAAATCTTGGGTTGGATAAGGAAGCGCCAAAATAACCAAATCAAGTTTACCTTCTCCCAAATAACGCAATACATTGTCTGTGGTGTCCTCTCGAATAAATAAAGCAAGATTCGGATAAGTCTTCTGACAGAGAGTTTGTAATTCACTGATTATAAAAGGTGCAATAGTAGGGATCACGCCCAGATAAAACTTCCCTTGCATTACTTTTCCTTGATTTCTTGCGTAATCCACTAAGTCGTTGCTCTGTTCAATAATTAATCGGCTACGTCGAACAATTTCTTCTCCTAAGGGAGTAAATAAAAATGTTTTATGATCTCGTTCAAGGAGTTGAGCCCCTAGTGTTTCTTCAAGGTTTGTAATAGCTGCACTTAAGGTTGATTGACTAATAAAACATGCCGCAGCAGCACGCCCGAAATGTTGATGATCGTAGAGTGTAATCAAATAATGCAGCTGCTTCATGCTTACTAATCTGCTCATCGTTTTTTCCGATTAAAGTTATCTGTTTTATTCATTTTAAATAATTATACACCATAACTATAATTTAATTGAAAAAAACGAACTGAGGAGAATTTTATGTTAACTGTTGGTCAAAAAATTCCGGAATTTTCTGTTGTTGCAGTAAAACCAGGTTTTAATCATCATGAAGAGCATGGTGAGAGCGCTTTTGAAGTAGTTACTGAAAAAAGTTTTCCTGGAAAATGGAAAGTACTTTTTTTCTATCCTAAAGATTTTACGTTTGTATGCCCAACAGAAATTGTTGAATTTGCAAAATTAAATGGTGAATTTAACGATAGGGACGCAGTGGTATTGGGTGGAAGTACTGATAATGAATTTGTCAAACTAGCATGGCGAAGAGAACACAAAGACTTAGATAAGTTAAATCAATACAGTTTTGCAGATGTTCGCGGGAAGTTAACTGATGGATTTGGCATTAGAGAAGAGGAAAGTGGTTGTGCGCTAAGGGCAACTTTTGTTATTGACCCAAACAATGTAATTCAACATGTCAGTGTCAATTCTTTAAATGTGGGTCGTAATCCTCAAGAAATATTACGTATTTTGGATGCCTTGCAAACTGACGAATTATGTCCATGTAATCGTCCTATTGGTGGCGAAACGTTATAGTTAGAGCAAAATACAGAAGCTCCTGTATTTATGGGGCTTCTGAAAAGGAGAATCCTATGTCTATAGAACAATTGAAACAAGCGATACCTGATTTTGCTAAGGATATTCGCCTTAATGTCAGTAGCTTATTTGGTAATATTCCACAATCAGGGTTAACAGAAACACAATTTTACGGGGCTGCTTTGGCTGTAGCGTACACCTTGAAAAATAAGCTCATTATTGATGCGATTAAAACAGAAGGCGGGCTCTACCTTTCTGCTGAATTGGATGATGCTGTAAAAACAGCGGCTGCTTTGATGGCAATGAATAATGTGTATTATCGGGCAATTCATTTGTCAGAAAATAAAGAACTTGCGTCAATGCCGGCAAATTTACGCATGAATGGTATGTTAAATCCTGGAGTACCTAAGGTCGACTTTGAGTTATTCGCGTTGGCGGTGTCTGCAATTAATGGTTGTGGTATGTGCATCCATTCCCATGTAAGGCAATTGCTGGAACATGAAGTCAATAAAGTCGCGGTGCAATCAGTGCTTAGAATAGCAGCAATTTTAAATGCATTGTCTTTTGTTCTATCACAGAATGAACCGTAAAAGCAGTAGATAGTCTGGGGCACGACTTGCCCCGGCAGGCTATTCAATGCTTCATTTCAAAATCACTCGTAGGTGGCGTTTTAGGCTATGTTCGCTCATTTACAATTTTCAAATCAGAAAACATATACTCCTCGCAACTTCTTTCTGCTTTAAGCGGAGCATGCCATGCATTTAAGCATCTTGCCAGCCTTCAGGCTCCAAAGGGATAAGCAGCCATAACAAGATGTAGGCTATAAATGCTGCGCCTCCAAGGAGGAAAAAGACAACAAAAATGATTCTGACCCATACCGGATCTACGCCAAAATAAACGCCTAAACCACCACATATTCCTGCGATTTTTCGATCTTTACGGGAACGCCATAATTTTTTATAAGGTTTATTCATAATTTACCTGTTTAATTTAAAGCGTATTGCTGCTTCTAAGCAACAGATTACGCGCGTGTTAACCATTTTTTCCCTTCCACAAGACGGGCAACCATCATACTGCTTACACTGTTGCATGTCACATTAAGCATAGTCGCCAATGGATCAATGATAATACTAATTGCGGCTATGATTATTAGGACTGAAGGAGGAAATCCATAGGCGCTGAGTATGAGTAATTCACCCAGCATTCCTCCACTTGGGATTGCCCCCATTACGGTACCAACGAGTAAAGAAATTCCTAAAGCAGTAAGCAGTACACCGGGGCTGGAAAAATTTAAGTGAAAGATTCCAAATAAAAAAGCAATCTTGAACATGCCACCTATTACAGAACCATCTTTATGAATGATGGTACCTAAAGGAATTACTGTTTCATAAATTTCAGGAGCGACTTGCATTTTTTTTGCTGCCATTAAATTGGCGGGAATACTGGCAGCACTGCTGCATGTGGCCAGCGAGGTAACTACAGGGAGAAAAATACTGCTCCAAAATCGTTTTATACCTTCGGTTTTCCCAGCCAAATAGGCAAATAGCGTGTAGACCATAATAAAATAAATGACGCCAAAAGTATAATAAAGAACCCCGACTCGCAGATAGTTAGCCATTAATTGAGGGCCTAGATCATGAACTAAAACAGCGAAGTAGGCAAAAAAACCAATGGGGGCATAATACATAATCAAAGAAAAAACACGCATGAAAATTTCTTCTCCGGCCTGTAAAAAATCAATGAAAATTTTTCCTTTTTCATTGGCTTTTGATGCGGATACTCCAACTAGAATTGAAAAGAGAATGAGTGCCAGAATATGTTGATGCGACAGCAGCTTGCTAAATTCAGGGACCGTAAAGATTTCCGCAATTTGATTAAAAATATTCATAGCTGAAGTTTTTTCTGGAGCATTAAGCGGTAAAATAACACCCTGGGCTGGAGGGAAAAGGCTGACTACGAAGAGTGAGTACACTGCTGCGACTATACCAGTAAATAGAAAAACAAGGGTCATATAAAAAGCGATTTTACCCAGTTTACCCATAGAACCAACCCGAGCAATTGCCGAGGTGATACTAAAAAAAATCAAAGGCACAATTGCGGTAAAAATCAGGTTGAGAAAAATCTCACCAAAGGGCTTTAAGTATGGGGTTATTGATCCCCAAAAGGAGCCCGTCAGACCACCTAGCAGAATGGCTGCAATTAAAGTAATTGGAAAAAAATAGGATCCAAAAGCTTTCTTGGTAGTCATTGGCTCTTGTCCTTAAAAAATTTTAGAAACTGTGGCTATTGTATCTCTTTGATTAGGTGATGCGCTATATCTATGTATTGCTGTGCCTTGATAATTCGCTAGACTTGGGCAAAATGAGGGGACTCTAATTTATATTTTAATTCAGATACTTATATTTATTTCTGGGTATAAAATACAATAATTGAACCAATAGTTTCCACCATGTATAATCGAGATCATTTCTAAGGTAATCCACTGATAAGGATCATTATGCCCTCAGTTAATCCTGTTGTTTATAATCAAAAGAATCTCCTATCTTGGCAAGCAGAATTAGCTGCTATTGAGCTGCAAATAACAGAGTATTTGCAATTCATTGAGGACCAGAGGCTACGCCTCGGGTCACTACAAAATGAGTTGGTTTCTCAAAATTCACTAGGCTATCAGCTTGATGTGAATATGGCTTCTTTCCAAGATATGATGGATTCAAGACCTCGTCATTATCGAAACTATACCGTAGAAACTTTTCCGTCGGAACGGAGGTCAAATCGTTTGCAAGAGCAACGGGAAGCGCTCAAAAAACGCATGAAACCTTATGAAGAAGCAATTAATAAAACTCAGGCGAGTATGGCTCAATTGCTTTCTCGCCAACAGTGGTTACAAGAGCATATTCCCGCTGCCCAGCTATTTTTACAGACGTTGCACGAAAGACCTTTAGAGTCTGTGCAGTCTTTGATAAATGAAATTTGGAAAACATTCACTCATTACGAAAATACTCATCTAATCAATCTTGCTCCACAAGTACGGATTAGCTTGTTTGCTGCTCGATATGGTCTAAATACATTGACCTCCTATGTTGAGGGATATGACCCTGCTTACACAAACTCACTCCATCGGACTAATTATCTGCGCTTGTGTGGTTTCTTATGGGATATGTACTCCAAGGTAAAACAAGAAAAGAAAGATCCTGAGTTTGAAAAGCTTTTAGGACATCTTGTTGAAAGTACCCATATGGTTCAGCAGGGTGATTTACCCGACCATATGCAAACGGGGTATAGCGCGCAAGCTTGGTTTGAAAGCAATAAACAAAATATGCCAGGTTTATTTGCAATCAAAGAACAGGATTTACCCAATCTAGAAGAGCAAATTTTTAAAAATGAATTGATTTTTATTACACAAAATAGAATCACTCAGCTGACACCACTGCAAAAGCACATCCTCAGTACAGTCAATTTAATCGACGCCGAAGTTAAAATGAAAAAGCAAAGAAAAGAAAAAATTGACTATCACTTTTATGGACGAGTGGTGTCTCTTTTAAACTCGGCTTTCGTAAATCCTGCGGATCAGCACGCTGCGAAATGTTTAGGAGAAATTGCTGAATATGCATCAGGAAGCAACTCGGTTGGAAAAAAAGTTTTAGGCGGCCTTCTGATTGCGGCTGGTTGCTTGCTGATTTGTGCCAGTGTTGCTGGTTTTTTTACTACTTTTGGCTCGAGTTCCCTACTAAGTGCGTGGGGTATTGCATTGGGACTTGGTTTGCTTGAAACAGAGCTTGTTTTCGGGGTTGCATCTTCTTTAGCGGCTGTTACGGGTATTGGCTTAACCTTTTTTGCCGGACCGAAAGCAATTGAATCGGGAGCACGTAAGGGCTTCACTCAGGAACTAAAGGATATTAAAGAAGAGTTGGAACACTACAATGCCCCGCCGTCCTATAGTGCTGTGGTATATTAATTAATTGGATCCAGCCTTTATTGCATCATGAGTCCTTAACCTATGATCTAGTAGAATGTAACAGGGGGAGCGTTAAACTGCTCCCCCTTTTTTCTCTTTATTTTCTTAGGGGAATGAAGCTTAAATATTATCTTTAAAGACTAAGACTCATTGCCCCGTGTCCCTTAAAAATTTTTAGGAGCTGTGGTTATTGTATCTCTTAGTCTAGTTGGCGTGCTGGATTGGGAATGTGTTGAAAATAAAATATAATAATTGAATAAAAAGATTGCAATATGTATAATATGCCGCATTCTGTAACAGACTTTGCAGGACCGTGATGACTTCAGTTAATCCAGTTGTTTACAGTCAAATTAACCTCCAAGCTTGGCAAAAAGAATTACCTTCCATTGAGCTGCAAATATCAGAAACTGTACAACTCATTGAGAAGCAAAGACATCTACTTAAACCATACCAAGAAGAATTAAGGGCGCTAAATGCACGTATTTCTTGGAAAAAGTACCAGATTATGCAGAGTAAGGGGCCTATCCTTAACTTTATGTATCAGACAGATCATGATAGTCCTGAAACACTTCGTTTTCGTTCAGAGTTAGAACTTTTGCAAAGTGAAAGTGATGTGCTCGAAGGACAAATGAAACCCTATGAGGAGGAAATGAGTAAGGCTCAACTTGCCCTGCGAGATTTATCTTCTCGACAAGCATGGCTAAAAGAACATATTCCTGCTGCCCAATTATTTTTAAAAATGTTACAAGAAAATCCTCAGGCGTCGGTACAGGCCTTAGTCGATAAAATTTGGCAGGCATTCATTGATTACGAAGACACTCATATGACAGGTCTTTCACCACAAGTTCGAATTAGCTTAATTGCGGCTCGGTATGGGCTGAATATATTAGTCTCCGAAATCGAGGGATTTGATGATCATTATACAAAAGTAATCCAACGCAATAACTATCTTCGCTTGTGTGGTTTCCTATGGGATATGTATTTCAAGATAAAACAAGAAGACAAAGATCCTGCGTTTGAAAAAATCTTAGCATCTCTTATTGAAAGTACGCATGTTACTCTGCATGACGATTTACCTTACCCAATTTCAACTTGTTCAAGCGCGGAGTCCTGGTTTGCAGTCAATAAACATGAGAAGCCTGAGTATTTTGCGATTCAAGAAAGGAATTTACCCCATGTAGAAGAAGAAATTTTTAATAATGGACTTTTTTTTATTAGGAAGAATCCACCTGCTCGGCCTACATCAATCCAAAAGCATATCATTAGGGCGGTCAATTTAATTGAAGCAGAAGTTAAAATAAAAAAACAAAAAAAAGAGGAAATTGATTATCATTTTTATGCGCGGGTTATTTTGATTTTGAATGATGTTTTCGATGGACGTGCAGATCACAAAACTGTAAATCGATTAGGAGCAATTGCTGAATATGCCTCAAGAAATAATTCTGTTGGTAAACACGTATTAGGAAGTCTTCTAGTAGTCTTCGGGGCATTGCTTATTGGTGCCAGTATTGCTGGTTTCATCACAACTTTTGGTTCAAGCTCCATCTTAAGTGCCTGGGGTTTTTCGTTAGGACTGAGTTTATTGGAAACAGAGTTTGTTTTAGGACTAGCTTCTTCTTTAACGGCCATTACTGGCATTGGACTTACATTTTTTGCAGGTCCTGACGCAATTAAATCAGGAACAGATTTTTCTCAGGAACTTATTAAGATTAACCAAGGGATTGAGCAGGGCGATGAGCCATCATCAAATTGTGGTGCTGTATTCAATTAAACATCCATTTTCTTCATTGCATCACGTGTCCATACCTTATACTCTAATAGATAATGGCAGGAGTTTTTGATTTGAAAAGAACTCCTTTCCTCTTTTACTTTCAAGGATGAAATGAAGATGAGGCACAAATATTTCTTTAAAGAGAAGGTATCTCCCGAGTCGCATAAGGAAAAAAATCAAGAATGTTTGATTCAAATTCCCTCAGCCAAAGATATACAGCAAATGCATGGGATGCCGGCTGGCGCTGATGAAGACCAATTCGAGCGTCTAAAGCACATGACCCAGGTGATCGCGACAACACAATCTAAAGATCCTTCCTTACCTGTTGTTACTACCGATCGTGTGGAGTTACCCGAGCACTGGAATCAATTATTTGCTGCTATGAAAAAAGGAGATGAGAACGTTGCTTTAACACTTTTTGCTGAATTTCCTGAAGAAGACCAGATTCTCCAAGCGTTATTGGCGGTGCATACATCAGAATATCTGCAGCAAATTATTCGTGATTGCATTCAAGCACAGGCCAAAGGATGGAAGCAATTAAACTCGGATATTCTTATTACTCCAGGTACGTTTGAAGTGCTGATCAAAGATATTTCGATGACTTTATTCCATTCTAAAAAAGTGCATTTTTCGTTTGGATTACCTACTCACCATGCGTTCGCTGATGAAGGTAGTGGTTTTTGTATTTTAAATAAATCAGCAGTATTACTGAAGCACATGCAGCGAAACACGAAACCGCTCAAACATATTATTGTTGGGACTGATGTAAATCGAGACAATGGTTTATGTGATATTTTAATGAATTCTGCTGCAGATATGGATATATGTCATATTGATGTTTTTGATTCAAGAGTTTATCCCTACCAAGATGAAGATTATATAACCGAACTATTTAACAAGTGTGGAAAAGATGAAGGACAGAACATTCAATCATGGCAACGAGGAGGCTTAGACTATTTTGTCGTTAATTTAAGTCGTACAACGCGTAAACCAGGTTTAGTACATCCTGCTTTGGTGTTTGCAATCGAGAAAATGGAAGAGCAAATCGAACAAGCCAAAATAAATCATCAGAAAGTGGCTCTATTTTTACCCACGGGTTGGGATTCCCATGAAGAAGAAACCGCTTATTGCGGGAAATATGTTGATGGGTATTTAATGGGCGCTACTGAGGCACGGAAAACTCGCCTTAATACAACCGACTTAACCTATTTTTATGAGAGTATTTTTAAGCTATATCGAGAAAATAAAGACCATATCGAAAAAGTTTATTGGGGATTAGAAGGAGGATATGATCGCAAAATGTATGAACAACAAATTGAATTGTTGATGTCCATTGTTTTGAACGATCTAGTCCATCAGGATACCCATCAAATGGGTAAGACTTCATCCCCCTGAACGGTTATTTAAAAGGTTCCTGATGATCCTAAAAAAGCCTAGGGTAGGTAATAAAAAGGATTGGGCAATTTAAATACTTTTTGGGCATATCCACCTTTAAGGTCACTGTATTGATCGCCTATCGATGCGACAATGGTATAGCCTTTTTCGGTGATTATTTTTCGTGTATGAGATTTAAATGGAATAATCGATTTAGAGGAGTAATTCATAGGACGCAAGTAGAGACCAGACCATCCATCATACCCTGCTTTATGCAAATTAAGCTCTGTCGCTTTACGTTCCGATTCATTTCTTCCCGTCACAAAAAACACTTTGATGCCATGATTGCGTGCATCACGATATAAGTGAAGCATGGGCTTAATTACTGGAGCATTGGCA
Organism: Legionella cherrii; assembly: GCF_900635815.1. Lineage (NCBI taxonomy): Bacteria > Pseudomonadati > Pseudomonadota > Gammaproteobacteria > Legionellales > Legionellaceae > Legionella > Legionella cherrii. The sequence continues at coordinate 3,720,225 of NZ_LR134173.1, read as the reverse complement.
GCCATTATGTCTTGGTGAAATAGTTTACGATTTCCACCAAAATCACGTTCAATCATGGAGTTATAATTAGAGAGGCTGGTTTCATCGATGTCTAAAACAAGCGCCAGTTTTTTATGTGGTTTTGTTTTTGATTAATTTCAGCTTGCTGATCAATATACTTTTGTGCTTTTTGAATAACTTGGGTTAACTCTTTTTGATAAAGTCCTGAGTCATGATAATTTTTAAGTTCGTTTTTTACTAAAGTCAGGTTCGGTGGCGTTGAAAAAATAGGATTTGGAAAAAGAAACGCGATACTAAGTGTGACTATGCTAAGCGATTTATTGAATAAGTGCTTCATTATCCATCCATTTTCTATTAAATGGGGGAATTATATCGTTGTTCATTTGTTTGTCAAATTAATCCTCAACTCCATCTTATTTCTATGCAAGCACTCTGTTAATCAGCGGTGCTGTGGATAGCCTGTCCATCCTCAGTTATAATGCCAGCTTATTTTTGTTTAAAACTGCCATACTATGCATTTGAAGCAATTAAAATTAGCCGGTTTTAAGTCTTTTGTTGATCCGACGGTCGTTCATTTTCCCAGCCAGTTGGTTGCAGTTGTTGGACCTAATGGTTGTGGCAAATCAAACATTATCGATGCGGTACGTTGGGTCATGGGGGAAAGCTCTGCAAGAAATTTGCGTGGTGAATCCATGACCGATGTCATTTTTAATGGCTCTTCTAATCGTAAATCAGTAGGTCAGGCTTCTGTTGAACTCGTATTTGATAACAGCCTTGGGCGTCTCACGGGTCCTTTTGCGAGCTATGGTGAAATCGCTGTAAAACGTGTAGTGACTCGGGATGGTGATTCTTCTTATTATTTGAATGGCAGCCGTTGTCGACGTAAAGACATCACTGATATTTTTCTAGGTACTGGTGCTGGAGCCCGTGGTTATTCAATTATTGGTCAGGGCACTATTTCGCAGCTCATTGAGGCCAGGCCCGAAGATTTAAGGGTATATCTTGAGGAAGCAGCAGGTGTTTCCAAATACAAAGAACGTCGGCGTGAGACCTTGCAACGCATTGATCACACACGCGAAAATTTGACTCGGGTTGCTGACATTCGAGAGGAATTGGACAAACAATTGCAACGTTTGGAACGGCAAGCCAAAGCGGCTGAACGTTATCTCATTCTCAAAGACGAAGAACAATTGTGCCGAGCAGAAATTTTAGCACTTAAATGGCATGATTTTATTGTTCAGCAAGAAGTAAAGCAACGTCAAATACAAGAATTAGCAGTGAGTTACGAACAGCAACAAAGCGCGCTTGTCAAGGCCAATAAAGAACGAGTTGAATTGAATGAAACCCTTCATGATGTTGAGGAACAAACGCAGCAAATTCAGGCCAGTTTCTATCAATTAGGCACTGAAATCGCTCGTTTGGAAGAAACCATACAGCAGCAAACGCGTGAAAAGAAACGTTTGGAGCAGGATCAACAGCAAATGCAAGATGATTGGCAGATTGCTGAACAACAACTCAAAAGCGATAAAGAGGCGTTGCTTCATTGTCAGCAGAATTCGTACGATCTCGAAAAGCGACTTGAACAATTAAGGGATCAATTTAAAGAACTGGAAGTGGATTGGCAAGATACCCAAACGCAACAGGCAGAATGGGATCTGCATTGGCAGGAAGTCCAAACTCAAACAAGCAATTTGAAAAGAGAGTTCCAGGTGACTGAGGTTAACGCGCGCCATTTGGAAGAAAAATATCAACAAACACTTTTAAGATTAGAAAAGCTTCAATTAGAGCAAGAAACTATTTCAGTAACGGATTTACAACAGACTCGAAATCACTTAGAAGAACAGCGCATTAAATTAATTGCCGATCACGAGTTTGATGCTTTGCAACTCAAACAAAGCCAGGAAAACACAGAACAATTACGTGGCAAATTGCAGAACATCGAGCAGCAGCTGCATGTGTTGCAGGATGATTTCCATCATGCAAACAGCGAATATGCCGCATTAATGGCGGCGCAACGGGCAGCGCGCCAAGGAATGCAACGCAGCAAAAATGTAATTAAAGAATGGTCAGAAAAACCTCGATTGATGGATATTTTACAAGTGGAAACGAAATGGCAATCTGCTTGTGAACGGGTACTCAATGAAGCATTACATGCGTATGTTCTGGAATCTTTTGAAGAGTTATGGCCGCAACGCGCCATTTGTGAACGACAAGGCGAAAATATTGTTACCCTCCGAAACATCAATCTTAAAGCCAGTTCTTACCCTCGTCTTATTGATAAAATTAAAGGAACCATTCCAGCAAATGCTTATCCATTGGAACATATCTATGCTGCGGAACATTTTGATGAAGCATTAAGTTGGTTGCCTGCGTTGGCGGTGCATGAATCGATTATAACGCCCGATGGCTTTTGGTTAGGCCAAGGATGGGTGAAATTCGTTACTCCAGAGACTCAGGATGAGTTGGGTTTGTTGGCACGTCAACAAAAAATTACTGAACTCGCTGCAGTTGTTCAGGAGTTACAAGAGAAAATTGAGGTCATAAGGACTGAACGTGATGATACCCATCAGCAGTTACAAAAAAGTTTAAAAGACATTGAATTACATCAGTTGAACGTCAATGCCAGTAATGACGCATTAAGAACTAATAGTGTGGCATTGAGTGCCAACGAGCAAACGATTCTGCAGGCTGAAAAACAAGCAACATCTTTAGCGTTCGAATGTGATGAATTGAAACTTACTTTGGAAGAAACAGCAGCAGAACAATGTACTATAAAAGAAAAATTACATTATTTAGAAGAGCAATGCCAAGTATATGAGCAGCAACAGGAACACTGCCTGCAAGAAAAGCAAAACAGGGTGCAAACATTGGCATCAAAAAATAAGCAGTTGGAAGAGTCTCGAGTTGTACTGCATCATGCGGAACTGGAATACGATAGAGAAAAAAATAAAATACAGCAACTCAATGATCGTATTCAGCGAGAACAAGAACGTTTAAATGTTTTGCAAGAGCGTTTGGAACATATCGCAATGCTTTGCTTGCAAACAGAAGGTCCCGGGGAGGAACTCAAAGAGCAACTGGCCCAACAATTGCAAAAACAGGGTGAAATAGAATTGCAGCTCACTTTGAGTAGAGAACAATTATCACAGCTGAGGATAGCGCTTGAAGAGTGCGAGAAAAATATTTTAAACTGTGATTTTGAGGTAAAACGTATCCAAGAGCAAATAAGCAATACCCGCATGGAAGAACAGGCTTTGGCGGTACGCGCCAGTTCAGTACAAGAGTCCCTTGATGAGTCGGGCTTGCAGGCACAAGCATTACTTGAGCAAATACCTACAGGTGTGACTCAGGCGATGCGTGAAGATGAATTAATTGCTCTTTCTGACAAAATTAAACGTTTGGGAGCTATTAACCTTGCTGCAATTGAAGAATTTACTACGGAACAGCAACGTAAAGTATATTTGGATGAGCAGTATGATGATTTAACTCAAGCATTGGCCACTCTAGAAACGGCCATTGAAAAAATGGATAAAGAAACTCGTTCACGTCTGGAAAATACTTTTAACGAAGTCAATTCTTCATTTAAGGCACTTTTCCCACGTTTGTTCGGTGGTGGAAGAGCGCAGCTCGAATTGACTTGTGATAATCTGTTGGAAGCTGGTATTGTAGTAATGGCACAACCCCCGGGAAAACGAAATAGTACCATCCATTTGTTATCCGGAGGAGAGAAGGCAATGACTGCAGTAGCATTAGTTTTTGCTATTTTTCAGTTAAACCCTTCTCCATTTTGTATGCTAGATGAAGTGGATGCACCTTTAGATGATGTAAATGTGGGGCGTTTTTGCGCTTTGGTGAAAGAAATGTCACAATTCGTACAGTTTCTCTTTATTACACATAATAAAGTTACAATGGAATTAGCAGATCATTTGATTGGGGTAACTATGCGTGAACCTGGAGTGTCTCGCTTGGTTGCGGTTGATGTAACACAAGCTTTGGCTATGGAGTAAATGATGCAGGCAAATTGGAGCTTAATTCTTAATGTCCTGTTGTTAATTGGCGTTATTGTAGCAATTGGGCGCTTAATGAAAGCTCGAAGACAGAGCTTAAATCCAGAACGTTATCAACCTAGTCTGGGAACATCAGGAAAAAGTTCAGATAACACACAGAATTATAATGATGACATTATTGCAGTCCGCAAAATCAATGCCACGGACTTCAATAATGAAATGGGGGTGGATAATGAGGTACAATTAATTAAAACAAATACGGCAAAAACCTCTCAACCCCGTCTGATGCCTCTGGATGATGAAGAGCAGATTGAATTAAAGGTAGAGATGAAGCCGAAATCCGCACCAAAAATAGAGGTAGAGTCTTCAATAAAAATGGATACTCCAACGACCTTAATGATGTTTTTGCTTGCAAAAGAAAACAGGCAATTTGCAGGATATGAGTTATTACAAACTGTTTTGGCGGCTGGGTTACGTTTTGGTGAAGGGAGTTTATTTCATCGTCATCAATTTCCTAACGGCCAAGGTCCAGTTTTGTGCAGTTTAGCTGCTGCAACTGCAACGGGAGTTTTTGATTTGCAAAATATTGGTGCTTTTAGTGTGCGTGGCCTTTGTTTATACATGCACTCGTCAAAAAATCCTGGTATCGATATCGAACGATTTGCGGTCATGCTGGAAACTGCACGCCAATTAAGTGAAGGCTTAGATGCTCATTTACTTGACGATCAGCGTAAGCCATTAACGGAAGAGCGTATTGCTCGTTATCATTGCCTGTTGCACATTAATCCATCTCATATTGAGTCCGCTACAGTATAAATGTATCAATCATGGAGCAGCATACTGCTCCTCGCCCTATGATCATCGCGAGGGATCGCCTCAATAAAGCACTATGTTTTGATGGGAGATTCCTCGCAATGCTCGGGATGACGACAAAAAATTTCGTGCTCTGCTGCCCCGCACACAGGCTGTAATATATGTAGAATAACAATCCAGGCTACTTTTACTGTGGTTACCCTCTTGAACTCTACGCTCAAGTGTTAGTACACTAGACTTTTAGCCAAGCCTTAATATTATGAACCTAAATACTGTTGCCGCATTACTTGCCCAACCCTGTCAGATCAATGCTGAACTTACTGGTATTTGTACTGATAGTCGTGAACTAAAACCAGGAAGTTTATTTATTGCCATAAGGGGTGAACGTTTTGACGGGCATGATTTCATAAAGGATGCAGAAACGCGTGGTGCAGTAGCTGCGGTAGTTAATTCTGTTGTAGAAGGCGTGCACATACCACAATTTGTTGTTCCGGATCCAATACAAGCTTTGGCTAAAATAGCAGCGGCTCATCGACAGGATATTCATTGCCCTGTTATTGCGTTGACGGGATCCAATGGGAAAACCACAACCAAAGAAATGATCGCTTCTATTTTACCTTATCCCTCTCATGCTACTCGAGGGAACTTCAATAATCACATTGGTGCACCATTAAGCGTTTTACAACTGAATAACCAACATAATTATGCAGTTTTTGAATTAGGTGCAAATCATCCTGGTGAAATCGCACATACTGTTGCCATTGTTCATCCTGATGTGACATTAATTAATAACATTGCCCCAGCACATGTAGAAGGTTTTGGTTCTATTGATGGTGTTGCCCGTGCTAAAGGAGAAATACATCAAGGTTTGTCTCTTGCTGGTGTAGCGGTCGTGAATGATGATGATGCATATGCTCATTTTTGGGATGAGATATTGCTTGACAAAAAAGTACTCCGTTTTTCTTTAGATCATACTGCTGATGTTTATGCGCAAGATGTGCAACTAGATGCCTCAGGTTGTGGGCATTTTTCTTTGATCATACCCAATGGACAAGCAGATATTCATTTAAAAGTTCCTGGCCTGCATAATGTTCGTAATGCTCTAGCAGCTGCAGCGTGTTGCCATGCTGTAGGTATTTCCATAAAAGAAATTCAACAGGGATTAAATCGATTTGGTGGTGTGAAAGGACGCTTGACAGTCCTTGAAGGGAAAAATCAATCGATTGTAATCGATGACACTTATAATGCAAATTTACGCTCTGTCTTAGCTGCCTTAGAGGTATTAGCAGAACGCCCAGGGAAAAAGATTTTCGTTTTTGGGGATATGGGTGAGTTGGGTACTTGGGCTACGCAGCATCATCAGGAAGTCGGATTTGCAGCGCGTCGGTTGGGTATTCATCAATTACTCAGCTGTGGCTCTCACAGCAAATTAGCTGCTGAATCATTCGGCGTTGGCGGTGAGCATTTTAATACCCAAGAACAATTAATACAAAGCCTAGTAGAGCAGTTGTCACCAGATACTGTTGTTTTGGTAAAAGGGTCCCGATCCAGTGCAATGGAAAAGATTGTGCAGCAACTAATATAGGTTGAATGATCGTGTGATGCCTGACTCGCTTGACAATAAGTAATTAGGCTAAAGAATCCAAGAAATTTTTTTTATATGATGCTGAATGGTATGTAGGTTTATGGTATGCTTGGCCGCTTTTTTGGCCCATTATCCTGTTGGGCGTTACTTAACACAAAACCCATAGGGGCCTGTTTATAATTCTACCGCTCGTCAGGCTTGGCGCCAGTCGAATTGTAAGCAAACTTTAATTGGGGTTAACAAGAGGAACAATTATGCTCTACTGGCTAACGCAGCTATTCCAAGGACAGTATCATGCGTTAAGAGTTTTTCAGTACCTAACTTTTAGATCTATTTTAGCTTCATTGACTGCCCTTATTGTGGGGTTAGTTTGTGGTCCTTTGATGATTCGCTGGTTACGTAGTTTGCAGATTGGTCAGATGGTAAGGGATGATGGCCCCCAAACTCATTTATCAAAAGCAGGCACTCCAACCATGGGAGGGGTCTTAATTCTCCTGGCTATAACCGTGAGCTGTTTACTTTGGGGGGATTTACAACAGTCCAGCTTGTGGCTTGTTCTTTTAGTGACTCTCGCAAATGGAGTAGTCGGATGGGTTGATGATTACCGCAAATTAGTATTAAAAAACAGTAAAGGACTACCTGCCCGGTGGAAATATTTTTGGCAGTCAGTTATTGCGCTTATTGCGGTAATTTATTTATACATGCATGCTACCTTACCGGTCCATACTCAATTGACAGTACCTTTTTTTAAATCCTTAACTATAGGTTTAGGTATCCTCTTTCCTCTTCTGGGTTATTTCGTTATTGTTGGAAGTTCCAATGCAGTGAACTTGACCGATGGCCTAGATGGTTTAGCGATTATGCCTATAGTCATGGTTGCTGGTGCCTTGGGTATTTTTGCCTATGCTTCCAGTAACTCAGTTTATGCACCTTACCTTGGAATACCCTATGTTCCTAACACAGGGGAATTAACTATTTTTTGCTCCTCAATTGTTGGCGCAGGTCTTGGCTTTCTTTGGTACAATAGTTACCCGGCACAAGTATTTATGGGGGATGTAGGCTCTTTAGCTTTAGGCGCTGCTTTGGGTATTGTTGCAGTGGTTATCCGGGAAGAATTGGTTTTATTAATGATGGGCGGCTTATTTGTTATTGAGACGATTTCTGTTATTTTACAGGTAGGTTATTTTAAATACACCCATGGTAAACGTTTATTCCGAATGGCACCCTTACATCATCATTTTGAATTAAAAGGATGGTCAGAGCCTAAGATAATTGTCAGATTCTGGATTATCACGGTTGTTTTTGTGTTATGCGGGTTAGCTACTTTAAAACTTCGATAAAAGGATACACTTATGAATCCTCCTTTGTATTTAGTTGCAGGTTTGGGTAAAACAGGAGTATCGGTAGCACGATATTTGCGCAAAAAAAAGAAGCCATTTATTGCTTTTGATACACGTGCTCAAGTTCCAACTGTCGCTGAGTTTACGAAAGAGTTTCCTGATGTCCCTGTTTATACGCAACATATTCCTGATGAAATCATTGTCCAGCTTACAGATATTATTGCAAGTCCCGGCCTACCGTTAGATACTCCCTTTTTAAAAAAAGCCATACAGATGGGGGTGGATGTATATGGTGATATTGAATGTTTGGCTCGAGAGATTGAAGCTCCGGTAATCGCAATTACTGGAACTAATGGAAAATCCACAGTGACTACTCTAGTAGGCGAAATGGCGAAGGCTGCTGGGTATAAGGTTGCTGTAGCCGGAAATATAGGAACCCCTGTTCTTGATATGCTTGATGATGAGCATCAGTATGATTTATGGGTTTTAGAATTATCGAGCTTTCAATTAGACTTAACTTATTCGTTGGCGCCAATTGCTGCGACTATTCTGAATGTGAGCCCTGACCATTTAGACCGCCATCATACTATGGATGCTTATGTCCAAGCCAAACAACGAGTGTACCGACAAGCACAGGTTGCATTATTCAATCGTGATGATCCTTATACTGTTCCAACTAATGAGCTTAACCGTATTTCTTTTGGTGTTGATGTCCCTGAAAAAAACAATTGGGGTTTGATTACGCAAGAAGATAAAATATACTTGGCAAAAGGTGATACTCGCATGTTGGCTGTTGACTCTATATTGATCAAAGGAGTTCACAATTGGCTTAATGCGCTCGCGGCTTCTGCTTTGGCGGATGCGGCAGGTATTTCGCAGCAACACATTACGAGCGTATTGGCCTCATTTGCGGGCTTACCACACCGTTGCCAATGGGTACGAACTCTTGATGGTGTGGATTGGATTAATGATTCAAAAGGGACAAACATTGGTGCAACCATCTCCGCGATTAATGGAATAGGAGGTTCTATGCAAGGAAAAATTGTACTTATTGCAGGTGGTCAAGGAAAGGGGGCTGATTTTAGGGAATTGGCTCAACCTATAGCTGATTATGTACGCTCCATCATTTTAATTGGTGAAGATGCAGATAAGATGGAGGCTGCTTTAGCGAATGTAGTACCGATCGCACGTGCTTCTTCATTGGATAATGCTGTTGAGGTAGCTAAATCAAAGGCAAAACCAGGTGATGTTGTTTTGTTGTCTCCAGCGTGTGCTAGTTTGGATATGTTCCGTGATTTTAATCACCGCGGAGAAACGTTTGCTGCTTTAGTGAATGGATTATAAGCGATGCGGCCTAGACATGTAAATCAAAGGGGAAAACCTGTCAGTCGGCCTATTTCACTTTATGATAAATGGCTAATTAGCGTAGTTATAGGTTTGCTCATCATTGGGTTGATGATGGTCGCTTCCAGTTCGGTGATGATCTCCACTAAATATTTTCATCAACCATTCCATTTCTTAATTCGCCAAGCATGTTATTTATTTGCTGGTTTAATGATTGCCCTGATTGTGATTAGGACAGATAGCAGCGTTTGGGAGCGTATTAGTATGCCAATGCTGTTAATTTGCCTGTTGATGTTGCTTATTGTATTAATTCCAGGAATAGGGCGTTCAGTCAATGGCAGCCGTCGGTGGTTAGCTTTGGGCCCGATAGGCATTCAAGTATCCGAACTTGCAAAACTGACTATGATTTTTTATCTCTCTGGATATTTAGTACGTCAGCAAAAAGCGGTCAGTAACAGCATCTTTGGTTTTATTAAACCGATGGTGATTCTAGGAGTTGTTTCCTTTTTGTTATTACTTGAGCCTGATTTTGGTGCTACAGTGGTGATTTCGGGCACAGTGATGGCCATGCTATTTTTAGCTGGTGTAAAATTACGCTATTATATAGGCTTAATGTGTGTTGTTATGGCCGCACTCGCCTTTTTGGCGGTTTCATCTCCTTATCGAGTGGCTCGCTTAACCGCGTTTTTAGATCCTTGGGCAGATCAGTATAATAGCGGTTATCAACTAACCCAGTCTTTGATTGCATTTGGACGGGGAGGCTGGTTTGGTGCAGGTTTGGGAGAGAGTATTCAGAAACTATTATATTTACCCGAAGCGCATACTGACTTTTTATTTGCTGTTTTAGCTGAAGAGTTGGGCTTAATCGGTATTTTAATGGTTATGGTTTTATACACCATATTAGTCATTAGAGGTTTGACTATTGCATACAATGCCCATGTACAAGAAAGATTATTTGCTTCGTATACTGCTTATGGTTTAACTTTTTGGTTAGGGCTGCAAGCCGCTATTAATATGGGCGTTAACTCGGGTCTACTACCCACAAAAGGGTTAACTTTACCATTAATGAGTTATGGCGGAGCAAGTATGGTTATCAATTGTGTTGTAATTGCGTTATTATTGCGCATCGATCATGAAAATCGTTGGCAAGCTTTGGGATTAGGGCCTGTATCGAAATAAGCCTTACAGTGAGCAACCTCTGCTAATCTGGGCGTTCGCTGTAAGGTTTATTTCACGGCAGGCCATTAGGCCACTGTCAGCATAAGGGGGAGTTTGTGGGTAATTCAGGACAATTTATATCTTCAAGGATGGGCTGTGTAGAACAAATACATTTTGTTGGGATTGGTGGGGTTGGTATGTGCGGTATCGCCGAGGTATTGCATTACCAAGGGTATCGTATTACTGGTTCTGATTTGGGTGAAGGAAGTACGGTACAAAGGTTAAAATCCTTAGGCATTCCCGTTTATATGGGACATAAAGCAGAACATATAAAAGGAGCAGATGTTGTCGTTCGTTCTTCTGCTGTTGGCATGGAGAATCCTGAAATTGTGGCTGCTCGTGAACAAATGATTCCAGTAATCCCACGAGCTGCAATGCTTGCTGAACTGATGCGCTTTCGTCATGGCATTGCAGTAGCTGGTACCCACGGTAAAACGACAACAACAAGTCTTGTCAGTAGTCTCTTGGCGGAAGGAGGCTTAGATCCAAGTTTCGTGATCGGTGGAAAATTAAATAGTCTGGGGATCAATGCACAACTTGGCCAATCCCCATATTTTGTTGTTGAGGCGGATGAAAGTGATGCATCATTTCTATTCTTAAAACCTATGATGGCCATAGTGACAAATATTGATGCAGATCATATGGATAACTATGAGAATGATTTTGATAAATTAAGAACAACTTTCCTTGAGTTTCTGCATCATTTGCCATTTTATGGTTTGGCAGTGGTCTGTATTGATGACCCTGAAGTACGTAAGATCATTCCAGCTATTGAACGGCCTACATTGACCTATGGGTTTGCAGAAGAGGCTCACTACCGTGCGATTGATTGGACGCAAAATGAATTGCTTAGTGAGTTTACTGTAGTACGTCCAGTACCTTATACGGCATTAAAAATTCGATTTCAGTATCCCGGGCGTCACAATGTATTAAATGCCTTGGCTGCCATTGCGATTGCGACACAATTAGGGGTTGACGATGCTTCTATTGTACGTGCTTTGGCAAAATTCCAAGGTGTTGGTCGTCGTTTTCAAATGCTGGGTGAGAAAAGATTTGAAAATGGTTCTGCTCTTGTCGTTGACGATTATGGCCACCATCCTCAAGAAATTCTATCAACTATCGATGCTTTTCGACATGTTTGGCCGAACAAGCGACTCGTGCATGTATTTCAACCACATCGTTATACAAGAACCCAATCATTACAAGAGCAATTTGTGGATGTATTGAGTCTTGCTGATGAATTGTTTTTATTCGATATCTACTCTGCAGGAGAAGCTGAGATTCCTGGGGTAACCAGTGAGACTCTGGCACAAAAAATTAGAAATAAAGATAAAAAAGTAACTCTTGTGAATGAGGAATCGCTTAAGGAACAGCTGAATCACTTAATTAAAGATGGTGATGTGATCTTGATGCAAGGTGCTGGGAGTATTGGTCAAATTGCTGTGAACCTGATGAAAGAATTGTGAGAGCAACATGAGTCCAACTGAGAATGGTTGTAACCTTGATGATGAAATTCAGGGCACTTTGCTTTATAATGAGCCTTTGGCTGAGTACACTACCTGGCGTGTAGGAGGTCCTGCTTCCAAGCTTTATAAACCTAAAAGTATTGCTGATTTGGCTTTATTTCTGCGTAAGCTTCCGGCGGCGGAACCCATACTGTGGTTAGGATTAGGTTCCAATTCTTTGATCCGCGACGGTGGATTTTTAGGAACAGTGATTCTTACCCAAGGATGCTTGAAAGAAATGGTTCTTCTAGATCCACAGACCGTTAAAGTTGACGCAGGGGTATCTTGTGCAAGCATGGCGCGTTTTTGCGCGCGAAATGATTTAGCTGGTGGAGAGTTTTGGGCAGGAATTCCCGGAACCATGGGCGGAGCTTTGCGCATGAATGCCGGTTGTCATGGTGGCGAAACTTGGCAGACCGTAGTTGAGTTGCAAACCATGAACCGAAAAGGAGAAATAATAACGCGTAAGCCGGAAGAATATGAAGTGTCTTATCGCCATGTTTCAGGACCTCCTGAAGAATGGTTTATTTCCGCTACATTTAAGCTAAATCCTGGGAAGAAAGAAACCTCATTGCAGATTATAAAGGAGTTGTTGGAGCGTCGAACCAATACACAGCCAACCAATGAATACAATTGTGGATCAGTGTTTCGAAATCCAGAAGGAAATTTTGCAGCTCGGCTAATTGAATCCTGCGGGTTAAAAGGGTTCAATATTGGCGGTGCGATGGTTTCTCAAAAACATGCAAATTTTATTATCAATCATCAAGGTTCAGCAACCGCAGCTGATATTGAAGCATTGATTCATTTGGTACAAACTAAAGTTCGTGAGCAGACAACGATTGAGTTGGTGCGCGAAGTTCATATAATCGGAGACCGTTAATGTCGAAGCTTCTCAACCTGGTTCTTCTGTATGGTGGAAAATCTGGAGAGCACGAAATCTCGTTGATTTCAGCTGCATCTGTTCTTGCACATTTAGATGCTGGAAAATATAACATTATTCCTATAGCAATGGATAAAGATGGATTATTTTATCTTCATCAATATCAGGATTTACTTGCTTATAAAGAAAAACTTCCAGTGGTAACGGAGCATGCAACACCTTTAGCAGGTTTATTCATCAATGGTCGGTTCTCTGTTGATGCAGATGTAGTTTTTCCTGTAGTACATGGCCCTTTATATGAAGACGGTTGCTTGCAAGGAATGCTTGAGTTATCAGGTGTTGCTTATGTTGGTTGTGATGTACTTTCTTCATCCATTGGAATGGATAAAGACATGGCAAGACGCATAGTTTGCATCAATGGCTTAAAGTCAGCAGATTACAAGCTTTTGTCTTGGCACAGCTCAGCATCTGAACGACAACACTTTTGTCAGGAGGTTGCAGAAGAGTTTGGATGGCCATTATTTGTCAAACCTTGTGCCATGGGTTCGAGTGTGGGTATCCATAAAGCAAAAAATATGGCTGAACTGCTCGTCGCAGTAGATGATGCTTTACGCTATGACGAAGAGATTTTAGTTGAATCATTTATTCCAGGACGAGAAATTGAGCTCTCAGTTCTTGAGAGTGTTGTCCCTTCAGGAGAACCGAGGGTCAGTATTGCTGGGGAAATACGTGTTAATCATCCGGATGGATTTTATTCTTATTCAGCGAAATATTTAGAGAGCGGACAAACGGATCTGATTATACCTGCTCCGTTGAGTGAAACGTTGTATGAGCAATTAAAAAAGGCGGCTGCAGATATTTTTATCCGCTTAAAATGTAAGGGTATGGCGCGTGTAGATTTTTTTGTGAATGACAAGGACGAAATCATTTATTTTAATGAAGTAAACACCTTACCAGGTTTTACTTCAATTAGTATGTATCCAAAGCTATGGCAGGCGAGTGGTTTATCCTATCCTGAATTATTGGATGAATTGATTCGCATTGCGATGGTACATCAACATTGCCGCCAACATTTAGTAACCAATTATCTGTGAGAGCCATGAATAAAAATAGGGACGTTGACTCTGGAAATTTGCGTTATATCTCTTGGTTATTGGTATTAAGTTTAAGTGCCGTGTTCTTAGCTTTTCGACTGGGCTATTACTATTTATCTGATGCGGAACGGTTTCCAATTACTACAATCAAAGTAGCCGCAAATTACGAGCATGTAACCCACAAAGAGCTGGAAGCGGTATTAGGAAAATATTTAAGCGCCAGTTTTTTTTACTATATCAGTAAGTGGATTACAGAAAGAGTTAAACGAAATGAACTGGATAGATACTGCAACCGTGGAGCGCGTTTGGCCAGATACATTGAAAATAAGACTTGTTGAAAAAAAACCAGTTGCAATTTGGGATAATGCATTGATGACTGAGGACGGAAGATTATTTAATGAGGGCGCCGTTCCAGCGGGTTTAAACATCCCTCAATTAAAAGGACCTCCATCTCAACAAGCAGAAGTCTTACAAGTTTACGAAAAATTGAGTAAGATATTATCAATGTATGGGGTAAACGCTACTGGACTGCATTTACGAGAAAACCAATCCTGGGTATTGCTTTTAAGCAATGATATAAAAATATATTTAGGAAAGAAAGAGTTAGAGGAACGATTGCTGCGTTTTTGTAAAGCATACCCTGCAGTGTTTGCTGAAAAAATTGAGCAATTGTCTAGCGTGGATCTGCGTTATCCACGTGGTATGGCAGTGCAGTGGAAACAACAAACGGAACGATAATGGCAAAAAAAATAGAAAAAGATATTATCACTGGATTGGACATTGGAACTTCAAAAATAATTGCATTAATTGGAGAAGTGACATCTGATGGCGCAATAGAAATTATTGGCATAGGTCGTCATCCTTCGCGCGGTCTAAAACGTGGGGTTGTGGTTGATATAGAGGCTACTGTGAATTCCATCCAACGCGCTGTTCAAGAAGCGGAACTTATGGCTGGATGTGAGGTGAGGACTGTTTATGCAGGTATTGCTGGCAGTCATATTCGCAGCCTAAATTCGCACGGAATTGTTGCTATACGTGATAAAGAAGTATCACAAGCTGACGTCGAACGTGTTATTGATGCAGCTAAAGCCGTAGCGATACCTGCGGATCAAAAAATTCTGCATGTCTTGCCTCAGGAATTTATTATCGATCACCAAGGCAGTATTCGCGAACCTATAGGTATGGCGGGAGTACGTCTTGAATCTCGTGTGCATATTGTTACTGGCTCTGTAAGTGCTGCACAAAATATTGTGAAATGTGTGCGTCGTTGTGGTTTAGAGGTGAATGATATTATTCTTGAACAATTGGCTTCCAGTCATGCAGTTTTAACTGAAGATGAAAAAGATTTGGGCGTTTGTCTGATTGATATTGGTGGTGGTACTACGGATATTGCTGTATTTTGCGAAGGAGCAATTCAACATACAGCCGTCATTCCTATCGCAGGGGATCAAGTGACTAATGATATCGCTATGGCTCTGCGTACGCCTACAAAAGCAGCTGAATCGATTAAATTGAATCACGCATGTGCATTAACTGAGTTAGCTAATCCAGATCATATGTTGGAAGTTGCCAGTGTTAATGACAGACCTGGAAGAAAAATATCAGCTAAAGCTTTATCCGATGTGGTTGCGGCACGCTATGAAGAACTATTTACCTTAGTACGTAATGAATTACGACGAAGTGGTTTTGAAGACAGAATGGCTGCGGGTATTGTTTTAACTGGTGGTGCTTCCAATGTTAAAGGAGGTATCGAACTTGCAGAGCTTTGTTTTGAGATGCCAGTAAGAAAAGGGTGTGCTCATTATGTATCTGGATTGGCTGAAGCCACTGAAAATCCTTCATTTGCTACAGGTGTAGGTCTGTTGTTGCGAGGTTATCAACAACAATATGAATCAAACTACAATGTACCAAAAATGAATGATAACACCCAAAGTTTGTGGGCACGTATGAAAGAATGGTTCCAGGGTAATTTTTAGGATTACAAATAACGTTTAAAACGAAAACCGGTAATTGATTATTTAAGGTTATACTGCCGGTTTTTTGTAAAAGAATAGTAACCATTCACCCTATTTAAAAACTAGGTGATTAGTTACAAAAGAATAAACATGTGAGGGGAGCAGGGTTATGTTTGAATTAATGGAAGGCCAACAGCATGGTAATAATGCAGTAATTAAGGTCGTTGGTGTTGGCGGCGGTGGTGGTAATGCTGTTGAACATATGGTTGCTGAAAATATTGATGGAGTAGAGTTTATTTGTGCTAATACCGATGCTCAAGCATTGAGAGGCTCAAATGCAAAAATACACATTCAATTAGGTGATGAGCTGACTAAAGGTTTAGGTGCTGGTGCAAACCCACAAATAGGTCGCGAAGCAGCAGAAGAAGATAGAGATCATATTCGAGAAATTTTAAGTGGTGCAGATATGGTATTCATTACCGCAGGAATGGGTGGTGGAACCGGAACCGGTGCTGCCCCGGTTTTTGCGGAAATTGCCAAAGAATTAGGTATCTTAACTGTAGCTGTTGTGACTAAACCCTTCTCATTTGAAGGCAAACAAAGAGCATTGGCAGCTGAGGAAGGAATTCGTCGCTTAGCGGAACATGTTGATTCATTAATCACTATTCCTAACAATAAATTACTCAGTGTCTTAGGTAAGAACATTAGTTTACTCAACGCATTTAAAGCGGCGAATAATGTTTTACTTGGCGCAGTAAAAGGTATTTCTGATTTAATTACTCGCCCAGGGTTGATCAATGTGGATTTTGCTGACGTACGTACGGTGATGTCAGAAATGGGTATGGCTATGATGGGTACCGGAAGCGCTGTAGGTGAACAAAGAGCACGCCAAGCTGCTGAAGCCGCAATTGCTTCTCCTTTACTAGAAGATGTGAATTTTTCTGGTGCTCGCGGAATCCTCGTGAATATCACTGCTGGCTTGGATATGTCAATCGGTGAATTTGAGGAAGTTGGCGATGTAGTCAAAGAGTTTATTTCTGATGATGCCACTGTAGTAGTTGGAACAGTAATCGATCCTGAAATGACCGATGAAATGCGTGTCACCGTGATTGTGACTGGTTTGGGGGATGCAAGACAGCGTCATCAGCAAATGCAGCCACAACAATCTCATCGTGCACGTTTAATCGAAACAACACGTAGTGATGGTTCTTTGGACTATCAGCAACTAGATAGACCAGCCGTTGTGCGTAAGGCCCAATCAAGTATGTCTTCTGGGGTAAAACAACAAGGTGACAGTGTTCCCGATGTGGATTATCTGGATATTCCTGCGTTTTTACGTCGGCAAGAAGAGGCATAAATAATTTAACCCTTCATCTGGAGCAGTGCCGATGGAGGGAATTTAAAGTCTATAATACAAAAATAATTAGACTAAATATTAAAATATTGATAGGATCACGAAGTTTTGCGTGCAGAATAAAACAATTAAAAAGAATGATATTATGAGGAACAAGGTGAGCACTGAATGACAAATCAAAGAACTCCTAAAAAGGTGATCCAGGCAACTGGGGTAGGATTGCATTCCGGTGAAAAAGTGCTTTTAACCTTGAGACCTGCTCCTGTAAATACAGGCATTGTTTTTAGACGCGTAGACCTTTCACCTGTAGTGGAAATATTAGCATCTTATGAGAATGTTGGTGATACAATGTTATGTACCACCTTACATCATGGACCAGTTAAAATTGCAACTGTGGAACATTTACTTTCCGCCTTAGCTGGTTTGGGAATTGACAATGCTTATATTGATGTCAATGCTCCTGAATTACCTATTATGGATGGTAGTGCTGCTCCCTTTGTTTTCCTGATTCAATCAGCAGGGATACGTGAACAAAATGCACCTAAAAAATACATACGTATTCTTAAGCCTATTCGCGTGGAAGACAATGGGAAATTTGTCCAATTTTATCCATATAACGGCTATAAAATTTCCTTCACTATTGATTTTGATCATCCGGCTTTTAATGATAAGCCACAAACAGTAAGTTTTGATTTTTCTACAACCTCTTATGTGAAAGAGGTATGCCGAGCACGTACATTTGGATTCCTTTCCGATTATGAGAAATTAAGGGAATGCGATTTAGCTAAAGGCGGAAGTTTAGATAATGCCATTGTAGTTGATGACTATCGTGTTCTCAATGATGATGGACTTCGCTTTGAATCCGAATTTGTTTCTCATAAGGTATTGGATGCAATCGGTGATTTGTACCTGTTAGGTTCAAGTTTGATAGGTGCGTTTGAAGGCTACAAATCAGGCCATGAATTAAATAACAGACTATTACGTGAATTAATGGTAAGACAAGACGCCTGGGAATATACTTATTTTGATACGGAAGAATATCTTCCTAAAATGCATACTGAATTTTTTCCTGTCGAAGCCTAACAAGGCAGCCTGGGTGGAGACCAAATCGAAACCCAGGTGAAACAGTAATGGCTTAGCCCCTTAACAGAGAAGTTATATTTGGCATCATCTGCCCTCAAATCCAACCGTTCGAGTAAACATTAACCTGGCGCTTGGCTTTTGCAGAAAACAAAGCCACATTAAGACTCATGATAATATCGCGCAACTCCCTTTCCTAGTTATGATTTTGTCTCCATCTGTGCTACATTTTATTCTCATTCTTAATGAATTAACATAAAGATTGGCAAAGGAGCGTTGTGGCATGAAACTTAATATGGGCCTTTTTACTTTTGCTTTGTTGTGCAGTTCATCAATATATCCTGTAGGTACAGAACCACAAAAAACTACTGCTGAAGACGCAGTTCACATCAATTGGTTGGATACTAATATTTCGCCAGCAAAGAATTTTTATTCTTATGCTAATGGTAACTGGCAAAAAAACAATCCAATTCCAGCTGACTATTCAAGTTGGGGAAGCTTTAACATCATTAGTGAAAGAGTCCAAAATATCATTCATCAAATGTTAATCAAAGCCTCAGAAAATACCAAAGCCAAACCAGGCAGCATAGAACAAAAAGTGGGTGATTTTTATTATAGTGGGATGGATGAACAGAGTATTAATCAATTGGGTATTAAACCTCTCCAGCCGGAGTTCGATCGCATTAGCCAATTAAACAGTTTAACCGATCTGCAAAATGAAATAGCGCACTTGCATCAAATTGGTGTCGATGTATTTTTCAATTTTGGGAGCATGCAAGATTTTAAAAACAGTGAAAAGATGATTGGTGCAGCTACACAAGGTGGACTAGGTTTGCCTGACCGTGATTATTATTTAAAAGAAGATGCTAAGTTTAAACTAATTCGTGAAGCCTATGTCAACCACATTGCCAAGATGTTTGAATTATTAGGTGATGCTCCTGATAAAGCAGCAATGGAAGCCAATACAGTGATGAAATTAGAAACGCAAATGGCTAAGGTTTCTATGTCGCAAGTAGATCAACGTGATCCCCATGCGATTTATCATATTATGGATAGAGCACAACTCAGCAAAATAACCCCCGATTTTTCATGGCCCGCCTATTTTTCAACAATGGGACAAGCTCAGATTAAAAGCATTAATCTAGCAATGCCAGAATTTTTTAAGGATATGAATACCCAATTAAAAACGATTTCTCTAGATGATTGGAAAATTTATCTTCGTTGGCATTTAATCGATGCATTTGCTGCCTACTTATCAAAACCTTTTGTCGATCAAAATTTTAAAATGGTCGCTGTTTTGACAGGTGCTGAGAAAATATTGCCTCGATGGAAAAGAGTAGTTAGTACAGAAAATAGTGCATTAGGTTTTGCTATAGGTAAAATGTATGTGGCTCGGTATTTTTCTCCAGAAGACAAGAAACAAGCTTTAGATATTCTCAAAAATATTCGCGAAGTTTTACGTGAAGATATAAGTACCTTATCTTGGATGACCCCCGCTACTCGGAAAGCCGCATTGAAAAAACTCGATCTGATGGAAGAGCGTGTTGGCTATCCTTCCAAATGGTGGGACTATTCCAAATTGGAAGTAAACAGAGGTCCCTATGTATTGAATGTGATTAAAGCCAATGAGTTTTTAACTCAGCGTGATCTAAATAAAATTGGTAAACCTATAGATAGAACAGAGTGGGTCATGACGCCACAAACTATTAATGCATATTATGACCCCTCAATGAATAATTTAAATATTCCGGCAGGAATTCTCCAGTCGCCGTTTTTTGATCCTAAAGCACCTGCAGCAATAAATTATGGAGCAATTGGTTTTGTCATGGGACATGAAATGACCCATGGTTTTGATGATCAAGGGGCACAATTTGATGGGCATGGTAATTTGAAAAATTGGTGGACTCCGAGTGATTTAGAAAAATTCAAAAAAGCAACCCAATGCATTGTAAATCAATTTTCACAATATGTTGTGGATGACAATTTGCATGTACAAGGAAAACTGGTTGTAGGAGAGGCTACTGCTGATTTAGGAGGTATTACACTAGCCTATAGAGCTTTTAAGCATTCAAAAGAATATAAAAATGCACCTACGATTCATGGTTTGACACCAGATCAACAGTTTTTTATCGCAACAGCACATGTATGGGCCATGAATATTCGTCCCCAACAACTACGTAATCAAGTAACTACGGATCCTCATCCACCCGCAAAATATAGAGTAAATGGAAGCTTGGCTAATATGCCTCAATTTGAGGAAGCTTTTCATATCCCCAATGATAGTCCAATGGTGAATAAAAATCGTTGTGTGATTTGGTAAATCTTAATATCGCTCATCCTGAATTTTCAGGATGAGTCTAAGCTGATGATTTAATTGAACTTAAGAATTTGCAACAAGCAAGAAAATAATAATTAAATTGCTTCCATTGTGAACATTGGTTAGACTGTCTGCACCGTTTTTATTTGTAACTAATTGTGGAGATAATGATGACTAAAGAAGAAATGATCTGTCGTATTGTGCGTTATGTAACACAAAAACCAAGTACTAAAAAAGCGTGTTGTGGATGAACCTTGTTGATTTATTGAATTTGCTTGAGTATAAAAATCAGGTAGTAGTAGATTATTTTTGCCATCATCATCCTGAGTTTTCTGAGCAAGAAGGTAAGGTCTTATTTACCGATTTAATCGCATGGATGTGGTTGAATGCGCAAAGAGCAAAACAAGACAAGAAGACCTATCTTTTTGGCCCATTACTTATTCTTGATGAAGTATGGCATGCATTTATTCTTCATACACGAGACTATGTTGATTTTTCTCTGCGCTATTTTGGAACTTATTTTCACCATGATGTAGAACCTCCTGGTCAAGAACATATGATTGAAGAAGAGGAGTTAACTGATTATTTAAACGACTGCTTTGCATACCTTGGTTCAGAGTGGGTAGCCCGGCGTTTTGCAACAGCGCTCACAGAAACAAACCCATAGATTTTTAGAGCCTTTGGTCAACGAAGCGGAGACCGGGAAAACTTTGACTTTCATTAACCCTGGGGTTCGCCTTGCTGCACCCAGGCTTATTATTCACTATCAGCTAAATGCAATAAAGCTTTTTGCAAAGGTTCATAATTACACTGTTGGCTTTCACTAATAATAATTTCTTTCGCTTTTTCAGATAATACATGCTTTGAAGTGGGGGTTGGCTTTTCATATTGAGTGATTGATTCAATAACAGCTATTTTAATCGAAGAAAGTTGATACATGCCTCCCTCTTTGCGTAATTTATCGCGCAATTCAGGAATAGCGTAACGTAATTGGGATGCCCAGGCCGCATCAGTAGTTGTTAATAGCAAACAACCTTTATTAAAACTCCCAACATGACATGCATTTGCTAAGGAATCAGGAAGCATTTGCCTGACTTTATCTGAAAGCTCTTCTAATTGAACAGAGCGTTGACATATGTCGGCGAGTTGTTTGTTAAGGCAACGGTTGATGGAACGCATTTTTTATTTTTATGAAAAATATGGACTAAACGTTAGTATATACTTCGAGCAAAGTATAGAATAGCAAATTTGAGTTAAATACAATATTATAATTTTTTAGTAGACCATTTAGTATTATAGGTGAATCAATGTTCGAGAAGCCATACGATAATAATGTTATTTTTTTTACCCGAATGCATTGGATAATATTTTTGTACCCATTCCTATGTTTATGTGCTGCTTTGGCAATTGTTTATTATGTAGAGGTAGATTTCATTCGTAAGATTGGATATGGTTTGGCTGCCTTAGCCTTATTATGGGTTGGGATGACATGGATGACCTATTATTTTTCTTCCATTACCATTAAGCGAAATCAAGTGATTATTCGCACTGGAGTTATTGTAAGGCAAACAATCGATATCCCATTAAGCAAAATTGAAGCAATCGACATCCGCCAATCAATCTTGGGAAGCATTTTAAGTTATGGCATGGTATCTATTACAGGTACTGGCGGTACGCGTCGCATCATTAATTTTTTACATAACCCATTGACTTGCAGGCGTTATATTGAGCAACTTCTGGGTGAGATGCATCGAAATGATTAGCCTTAATTAGAGTTTTATTGATTTCGGAATATTTATGGTTTAAAAATAACGCCGGTATATTTTTAAATAAGTTCCATCATTTTCCAATTCAAGAAGATATTTGTTAATAGTGGCAATAAGCGCATCATTATTTTTATTCGCCATAATACCATATCCGGCCCCCATGGGCTCGCCAACTGATTTCAAAAGGTCACTGCTATTAGCAGTCCAATATTCAACTGCGCCACTATCAAGCAAAACGGCATCGACATGATTGTCATCAAGGGCTTGTAATACGTCTGCCAAAGTATCATATTCCTTAACTTGAACTGCATCACCAAATTGTGAAGCAATCCAGGCTTTAAAAATGGTTCCCCTTTCTATGCCGACGGATTTTCCCTGAATATCTCTAATCGTTTTAATTGGACTTGAGCTTTTCGTTGCATATTGGCCTCCGCCTATAAGATAGGGAAGACTGAAAAGAAAAGCTTTTTGTCGATCCGGGGTTATCGCGATTGTTCCTACGGCCAAGTCAATCTGGTTACTTTGCATTTCATTAAATAAATCATTGAAGTTAAAAATTTTGAAATGACAGTCAAGTTCGGCGCGTTGGCAAATTTCCCTCATCAGATCAATTTCAAAGCCATAAAAATGAGCTTTATCTTTTACGGCGATTTCAAAGGGTGGACCATAGTCTGATGTGCCAATGAGAATTGATTGAGCAAGCAGATGAAAAGAGCACAAAGAGCACACCCAAAATAATATAATAGGCATCAGATTTCCTTATCTATTTATTATTTATTTTAGTCTATAAAGAAATTTAAAAAAAAATTTTAATGAGTGATGAGGACCTGGCGGTTTTGACGCTACCAGGCTACCTCACTTTAAGGTTGATTATTAAATTTTCGCCAAAAGCGCTGCTTTAGTTTGCTCATCAACAAAAGCAGCGTCTATCGCCATACGAGTAATAGAATTCATTATCTCATCACTATAGCCGTAGGAGTTTTGTACTCGCTGGTACTCCTGACCCAATGTAGTACTCATAAAAGGAGGATCATCTGAACTGATGCTGACTTTTATTCCTGCATCATAAAATTTAGGAAAAGGATGTTCGTTCATATTCTTAAACAATCCCAAAAAGATATTACTAGTAGGACAAACTTCCAGAGTAATATCCCTATCCTTTACCATAGCCATGGTTTCTGGTGAATAAATTGAATTGACACCATGTCCTATGCGTTTTATCGGTAGATTTTCCATCGCTTCGACCATCCCGCTTGCAGGCGCAAATTCACCAGCATGGACTGTACACTGTAAACCCGCATCAGCAGCAATGTGGTATGCCTTGCTAAATAATTTAGGAGGGAATTTTGCTTCATCACCACCTAAACCAAATCCGGTGACGCAGGGAAATTTATCTTTATGGGCTTGTTTGGCGACTCGTTCTACTGCTTCAACACCAAAATGTCGAACAGCAGTAATTAAAATCCGTCCTATGATATCGAATTGTTCCTTAGCATCATCAATTGCTTGTTGAATCGCTGCTAAATGTTCTGCGGAAGGGATTTTACTGGCGAGTTCAGCATGATCAGGGGAATACATCATCTCTACATAGATTGCATTTTCTTGAGCACGAGCACGTAAGTAATCTAAAGTAATATCATAATAATCCTGAGGATATCGAATGACGGATGCAAGCGTATCATATACTTTTAAAAAATCGAGAAAGTCTTTGGATAAATAGCTTTTCCCGTCAGGAGCGACTAGGCCTTGAGGGAGTATCAATTTATTGCGCGCAGCCAGCTTTGCTGCTAATTCAGGAGTGATAGATCCTTCCAAATGAACATGTAACTCTGCTTTTTTTACACTCATCTTTTCGCCTCTAATTCTTTTAAAGTAAGAATAATGGTAACTTAGATGAAAAAGCTATAAAATAGTTGGTTTAAATTAAAGTTATTTTGGATTAGTTATGAACTCAAATGATATAGATAAAGCCTATGTAAGTCCTTATGACAAATTTTTATTTGAATTTGATGCAACTCATGATAAGTCCGCATCACAAATTAAAGAAATTAATAAGCACAAACGTATTTCTCTAATGCGTGATAATAAAGATTATAAGAATGAAAAAGGTGAAATTTGGGAAGAGTTTTAAGCTTTTATCATCTAGCCATACCGTCCCATACTAGGGATGTATGCTCAGTCCCGGATAACGACTCTTTTTAATCCGGGCTACAATGCACCGCTTAGCGTCTATACCTCTTGCCTCAAAATTCTTAAAGCGACGCCATTGATCGCCATGACACATTCCGTACGTAGTGAAAAATCGCAATGGTGTGGAAAGAGCATCAGTAGGATGCTCTTTCCAGGAGAGCCATCATCGTAAACTACCTAGGATGACGGTCTTATGAGGGAATAAATGAGTTTTTAACCCAAGAAAAAATGCAATAATTTATAGGCTAAAATCGTTAAAATGGACGCCGCAGGCAAAGTCAGAACCCATGACATAAAGATGTTGCGAATTACAATCAGATTTAATGCACCGATACCTCGTGCCAGACCAACCCCAAGAACGGCTCCCACTAATGTTTGGGTTGCGGAAACTGGAATTCCTGTGCTTGTGGCAACGACAACGGTTGTTGCCGCAGAAAGAGTTGCTGCAAAGGCACGGCTGGGTGTAAGCGCCGTGATGGCACTACCTACGGTTTCAATTACTTTTCTTCCATACATCAGCAGTCCAGTTACCACACCAACGACACCTAACAATATAATCCACGCTGGATAATTATTGGCATTAAAAGTTTGATGTGAATCCATAACCAAACTATGGATGATTGAGAGGGGGCCCACGGCTAACGCTACATCGTTGGAACCATGGGCGAAAGCCATTGCACATGCAGTCATTGCCATAAGTACAGCAAAATACTTTTCAACTTGGATGAAACGTTCTCTACGTCTTATTCTATGATGTTCGGGAATACGTTTAATAAAGATCATCCCTATAATCGTAATAATGATGCTGGTTGCTAAGGTTACCGCTAGATTTTGTTTAAAATTCAGGTGAATATGGAAATGATTGAGTCCCTTAAATACCGTGATAAAAGATAAAATAGAGCCGATAAGAAAAAGGTAAATAGGAATATATAATTTCGCTTTAGTTAAAGGGTTACTTTTGACAAAAATAGTTTGTTGAATGCTGGTAAATAATATAAAAGCGGTGATTCCTGAAATCATGGGAGAAGTGACCCAGCTTATGGCGATGCGACTTACTTGATTCCAATGAATTGCTTGAGGTCCTAATACTATGGTGCCAAAACCGACCATGGAACCTACCAATGCATTGGTAATCGACACAGGAACTCCAAGATAACTCGCAAGATTCATCCATATAGTGCATGCCAATAAAACCCCCAACATACCCTCAATAAGGATCAAGGGTTGTCCTGAGAGTTGACTGGAATTAATAATTCCATCACGCATTGTTTCGGTAACGCCTGTCCCTCCTAAAAATGCGCCGGCAAATTCAAAAATTATGGCGATCAGCATCGCTTGTTTCACTGTAACTGCTTTTGAGCCCATGGTTGTGCTCATGACGTTGGCCAAATCATTAGCACCAACACCCCAAGTCATCATAAAACACAAGATGACCGCTATAACAAGATATATAATTGAATAATCCATAGAATTTGACTACCGAGCTATTAGAATTTGAAGGCGACTACCCACATGTTGGGCACCATCGGCTAAATCATCAATCCATTGGACCAGTTTATAGAGGAAAATTGCATCAATTGCAGATAATTCTTTTTCGATTTCAAAAATACGATGCCTAATATCTGTTAGACGTTCATCGCTGTCATGTTCAATCTCATAAAGGGTTAAGATCATTTCTTCTACAATCTTAACTTCAGAGCCCCTGAAACCTGTTTCCAACAATTCATCTAATTCATTGATTGCTTTACACGCCTGTTTTGATGCATCTAGGCAACGGCTTAAAAAAGGCATAAAAATAGGAATGAGCGTCTCTGGAATGAGCATTTGCCTACTAATAATCAGTGTGGCAATATCTTCCGCTTTATTCGCAATGAAATCCTGGGCACTAAGTAGTTCAAGAAGATCAGTACGCGAAACAGGGAGAAAAAGCCCAGTCGGTAAGTGGAGACGTAAATCTCTTTTAATTAAGTCAGCTTCTTTTTCGAGAGAAATTATTTTTTCTTTTATTTTATCAGCTGTTGTCCAATCTTTTTTTAGGACTGCTTCAAAAAATGGGTAGAGCTGCTTGGCGCATTGGTGTACTTTCCGCATGTGTTGTTCTATTGGTCTTATCGGTGAAGGACCAAACATATTAAATATGCTACCCATGATGTTCGCATCTCTTAAGCAAATTTTGGAGAAGTATACCCCAAACTTTTTCAGGAACAAAACAATTGAATTAGGGATCAAGTATTTTTTTACTTGATCCATGGATTTTTCAAGAGAGAATTAGGAAGAGCCCCTAAAGCTAAAAATATTTTTATTTTATTCCATTGTTTTTTTATATTGGTCTACAATCGATATTAGGGTTTACCATAATATATTTTCCCTTACATGAAATTCATGGATGATTATCAGGGACAAGGAGTTCGGGATGAAGCGATTTTGGTTAATCGGTTTATTATTGTTGGCAAATAATGTGTTTTCGCAAACGCTAATCACCAAGGTGATTGAACTGCATTATGTCCCTGTTCAAAAAGTGATTCAATTAGTGCAACCCCTGTTGCAATCCGGAGAAAAAATAAGTGGTTCTGGGCAAACTTTAATCGTGCAAGTTTCTCCTCAGACATTAACCCAAATTAGAACCGTATTGCATCAAATTGATGTACCCCCTGTAACATTTAAAATTTCAATTTATCAAGGGGACCCTAATTGGCTTAGTACACAAAATGAAAATTCTGTGACCTATAGTTCGCAGTCTCCAGCTGAGGTGAAGCGTTCACAATCAGTTAAAGTAATGAGTGGCGAATCTGCCTTTGTCTCTACTGGAGAAGAAGTGCCAATCATCACCTCGGTAGGTGCGGGATTTTTTACAGGAATAGCTTACGAACAACATCAGATAAAAAATGGATTGCTGGTTCAACCGGTGATGCGTGGTTCAAAGGTCGAGTTAAAAGTGCGTCGAGTACGTGAACAACAAAATCCCGCAGGTGGACAGCAATTTGATAATCAAAATATAGATACAACTTTAATGGTCCCATTAAATAAGTGGGTTTCTTTGGGAACTCCTGAGGGAACAGAGGATACTGACTCTTCCTCTGTGTCTTATACCGCTGGAAGGCCTTTTTCTCAGCAAGCAACACTTTATGTAAAGGTTACAGTGGAGCATGATTTTTAATCATGTTCGTATAAAAAATATACAATTGGTATATAATTAATATAAACCTAATAAATAAACTAACCCTTCGGGAGGGCTCATGGCAATTATAAGCTCGCTGGCTAATCATTTGCTGATTGCAATGCCTTCTCTAAATGATCCTAATTTTGAAAGAACAGTGATTTACATTTGTGAACATCACGAACAAGGATCTGTAGGTTTAATTGTCAATCGCCCCATGCAATTTCCCCTTGCCATCGTTTTTGAGCAATTACATATTGAGCCAGTTCGTATGGAGCAAAGCAAAATGCCTTTAATGTTTGGTGGGCCAGTACAACCTGAAAGGGGATTTGTGATTCATAAACAATTTGGTGGGTGGCGATCCAGCTTGTTTTTACAAGATGAGGTGACGGTAACTACATCAAATGATATTATTCGTGCCATCGCAGAAGATAAAGGACCTAAAGATGTTTTAATTACTTTAGGTTATGCTGGATGGGTGGAAAATCAATTGGAAAAAGAAATTCTTGAAAATACTTGGTTGGTTTGTCCTTATCGCTCGGAGATTTTGTATGAGGTTCCCTTCGAGGATCGTTGGGAATATGCAGGGTCCACTTTAGGGATTAGAATGAGCCAACTCAGTTCAAATGTCGGCCATGCCTAGTCCTGTTTTTTTAGGTTTTGATTTCGGTTATAAACGCATTGGTGTTGCAGTAGGTCAACAATTAACGTGCAGCGCCTCCCCTTTAGCGACTTTGAGTGCCCGATCCGGTGTGCCTGATTGGGGTTTGGTTGCCAAAGTCATTGCTGAGTGGTCCCCTCAAGCATTAATTGTAGGTATTCCTACCTGTATTGATGGCAGTGAGTTATACACAACTTCCGCTGCGCGCCGATTTGCCAAGGAATTGCGTAAGCGATTTACTTTACCGGTTCATTTAGTTGATGAACGGCTTTCAACGGTTGCGGCTAGGGAGCAATTGTTTGCACAAGGTGGATATCGTAAAATCAAGCAATCTGAGGTAGATAGTATAGCGGCTTGTGTTATACTGGAGCAATGGCTACAACATCCTGAATAGGGTCTTTCCGCATTCTACTGGCATAGCCACATACAACCCAAGTCATCCCTCGCTATGGTCGGGATGACATGAATTCATGGCTCAATCTAGCGAAGCGGGAAGAGACCACAGAGTCCTAGCGGTTTAGTTAAAAAATAAGGTTTTTATGAATCATTTCTTAGAAATTAGTCAATTATCACGTCAACAAATTGAATCCATACTACAACGTGCCGTGTATTTCAAAAATCAGAATCATTATCCATCATACGCACAATATACGGTGGCAAATTTATTTTATGAAAACAGTACGCGAACTCGGGTAAGTTTTGAATTGGCTGCAAAGCGTTTATCCATGCCAGTAATCAATCTAGACCTACACAGCTCTTCAGAAACTAAGGGAGAGACCATTGAGGATACAGTTCGCACCCTTGCAGCTATGGGAATTCAATATTTTGTAATTCGCCATCGTCAAAATGGGTTACAGCAAAATTTGGCCCAACAAATTGGGGATTTAGCCCATATAATTAATGCAGGTGATGGTACCCATGCACATCCAAGCCAAGCTTTGCTTGATATGATGACAATCCTTGAGCGAAAACCGCGATTGGATCAATTAAAAATAGCAATTCTGGGAAATATTAGGCACTCAAGGGTGGCGAATTCTTTTCAATGTATTTGCGCTCAATTGGGAGTGGGTGAGCTTGTCATGGTTGCTCCGGAGATTTGGCAACCTCAGACAGTGCATTATGGACGAGTAACCCATGATTTACGCGATGGATTAATCGATGCGGATGTAGTGATTTGTTTGCGTGTGCAACATGAACGTTTAGCAGCGTCCGATCATTTGGATCTCGATACTTATCGACGTGATTTTGCTCTAACCAAAGAAAATCTGACGTATGCTAAACCTGACGTGATGGTGATGCATCCGGGACCTATAAATCGAGGTATTGAAATAGACAGTGATGTTGCAGACGGGGCACATTCTTTTATACTGAGTCAAGTTGCAAATGGCGTTTTTGTACGCATGGCAATTTTTGATGCATTAAGTCATCAAGTGTAATATCAAGCACCGCAGAGGACAGTATAATTTAAATGGACCATCCAAGGATATAGCTTTCTCTTGGTCACAAAATAAGAATCTTGGGGAAAAGTCAGATTTGAGTGCAAATAGGGCTTTTCAATAGGATGTGCATCAGATTCAGAAGGATATACCCATGAGCGATCGCTATCAGCATGTATGCATTTTAGTATTGCTGAGTTTTTATTGTTTGCTTTTCTATTTTATTTTTAAGCATTATCAACGAGTTGATTTCTCTTCTTTTTATTTATCGTCTCAGGCATTAATGCAAGGCGAAAATCCTTATAGAAATTTCTTTACTACGTTTTTGCCCGCTATAAAAATATTGCCTGCTAATTTAAATCCACCGTTTGTTTTGTGGGGATTTAGTTTTTTAACGCGATTAAGCTATTCCAACGCATTACTTGTTTGGGTTTGCATTTCTTTCATTTTAGGCATAATTGGAGTAACTATTAGTTTTTATTATGCGTTTTCGCATCGTTTTTTGCAGAAACATTATATCAATGTGTATCTTCTATATTTTGCATTTTTTCCCACACTAATGAATCTGGTGACTCAGCAATTTGGATGTATTTTATTGTTTTTAATTATGGGGGGGTATTATTTTTATTTAAATGATCGTGACTATCGTGCAGGTATATTCTGGGGCATTATCATTGCGATCAAATTATTTCCCGCTTTGTTATTTTTCTATGTTTTAAAACAAGGCCGTAAACGAGTTTTTGCAATCATGTTGGTTACTTTATTAGTGGCTGCAAGTCTTCCCCTCCTGGCTCATGGCCCGGTGGTTTATGAGCAATATTTTAGAATGATGCGAGGGGTGTTTTGGTATGGGGATGATTGGAATGCCTCAATTTATGGGTTTATTTTTCGTCTATTTTTTGGAGGAGAGAAACTCCCTAACATGTTTTATTTGAAATTAGTCAATCTGTGTTATGGGATTTTATTTTTATTTTTGCTTCGATGGTATTGGCGAAAACTAGGTCCAAATCAAAAGGATCCGGTAAATCATCAACCCTTTTGTCTGACTTTAGCAATGATGTTATTTCTGAGCCCTTTTGGATGGATGTATTATTTTCCAGTGTTAATTCTTCCCATGATACTTATTTGGTTTGTGGCATCAGAAGAACAAGACTTTTCGACAAAAACCATGTTGATGTGGTTCTTATGCCTATTTCTCCTCAATTTTCCTATTGATTATGTAAACAGCCAAGAAATGTCTAATGTTTGGGTCCGAATCAGTTTTTTCTCCAGCCATTTTTATGGTTTATCACTTCTATGCTATCTATTAAGCAAAAGAAAAAACATCTATGGAAATAATGAGCTCCAATCTGGTGAACCAATCCATTATTCAATATCGACAATGATCATAATTTTCGTCTTAGGAGTGTTCGTTCCGGTAATCTATTACCTCATACGTTTGCTCAATTTAACTTTTAATTTGGAATTAACCTAACTGCCATTAGGAATCCCCTCTCGAGAGTTAGGGGTGAGGGTTCGTTAGTTAAAATCAATACCCTTATCCGCCCTTACGGACACCTTTCCCCAGCGGGAGAGGGGAGTTTAACGACAATCCCCTTTATCCCGGAGTGCGTAATGCATGCCTGAAGGATAATGCTTGTTGTAAATGCTCTAAGCATACCCGGCTGCTTGCGTGTATGTCAGCAATAGTTCGAGCAACTTTCAATAAACGATGATATCCCCGGGCAGACAGTTTGAGTTGCAGCATAGACTGTCGTAAAAAATCGTGTTCCTCAGAACCTAATGCACAAATTTTTTCACATGTATTTGCTCCTAAATAAGCATTAAGACAATCTTGTCGCGCCAACTGTATGGCTCGTACTTTAATAACCTGCTCTCGGATCAGATCACTTTGTTTATGAGGATTACTATTCGGGGTAACTAATTCCTCTTGAGTGAGTGCCTGGACGGAGATATGCATGTCAATACGATCCAGTAAAGGTGCTGAAATTTTGGCATGATATCGCTTGATGCGATCAGGGCTACACAAACAGTTCGCCTGAGGATTGCCCCATTGTCCACATGGGCAGGGATTCATGGCTGCGATGAGCTGAAATTTCGCTGGAAATTCTATTTGTGCTGCCGCTCTTGAAATGCATATTGTTCCTGATTCCAGAGGTTGTCTTAAGGTTTCTAGGACTTGTCGATCAAATTCAGGTAACTCATCCAAAAATAAGACCCCATGATGTGCCAGAGATATTTCCCCTGGTTTTGGGGGATTTCCCCCACCAACTAAAGATACGGGGGAGGCAGTATGATGGGGGGTACGAAAAGGTGGGGAGCACCATTCACTAAAATCAGGTAATTTACCGCGTATGGAGTTAATGGCGATACATTCTAAGGCTTCTGCTTCAGATAAGGGGGGCAATAGAGTCCTGAATCGCCTGGCTAACATGGTTTTTCCGCTTCCAGGAGCACCATTGAGTAAAATACTGTGTCCGCCATATGCGGCAATTTCCATTGCTTTTTTCGCATGAAACTGACCTTTAATATCAGACCAATCGTCTGTATAGCGCATGGAGCATGATTCAGGTTTAGGGGGGAGGAATTGTAATGAAGTTCCTTGACACAGGTAGCTGCATACTTCACGCAAGTTATTTGCACTATAGATGTTTTGATATCCGGTCAAGGAGGCTTCATGTGCATTAGCACTGGCGATAATCAGTGAGCTTTTTTCTTTGTTTGCCGCTAAGACAGCTGGAATAATAGCGGAAATGCCTCGAAGCTCGCCACTCAAAGCAAGTTCGGCTATAAACTCATGGTCGGTTAATTGGTTTTGAGGAATTTGCTTGGAAGCAGCAAGAATACCAAGAGCGATTGGTAAATCAAAACCACTTCCTGTTTTAGGTAAATCAGCAGGCCCCAAATTGACAGTAATTTTTCGGCAGGGAAATTCAAACTGGCTATTAATAATCGCAGAGCGGACTCGATCCTTGCTTTCTTTCACGGCGGTTTCGGCAAGGCCTACGATTGTAAAACCAGGCAAACCATTCGATAAATGAACTTCTACTGACACCGGTTGTGCCAATATCCCCACAGTACTACGTGTTTTAGTAAATGCAAGATTCATTGCTTCTTCCTGTGATGTTGGACTAATTGTTCGACAAAATTTCCTATTAGAGCATAACCTGCATTTTTTCCTTTATTGCTTCGTTATCTCTATCTATTGACTTAAGTAAACTCTGTTCCTCGAATCAGGGATGTCTTAGAATCTAAAACAAAGTTTATAGGCTTATATTATTGTCGCTTGAGCTTATGCTGCTATTGCTTTTGTTCTTTATTAAGCTGGGTCATTAAAACATCGACTTGCTTTTGAAGGTGTTCTACTTTTTCTCGGGTTCGTGCCAGAACTTTGGTTTGTACATCAAACTCTTCGCGAGTAATCAGATCCATATGCGCAAAAGCTGCTTGTAACACTTCTTTAAATTTTTGTTGGATGTCTTTTTCAATGTTTTGTAGACTTGGGGGAAGAGCAGCAAAAAGTTTTTTTGCTAAATCGTCAAATTGTTTGGGGTCGAACATAATCACTCCATGTTTGTTTTTGTAAAGAGTCTAACAAAAGTATTATCACAGCGGAATATATTATGAAAATGATTATGGCAATTATTAAGCCTTTTAAACTGGATGATGTACATGAAGCGTTAATGGAAATAGGAGTGCCAGGGATAACTATTTCTGAAACTCGAGGCTTTGGACGACAAAAAGGTCATACGGAGCTGTACCGAGGTGCTGAATATGTAGTTGATTTCCTTCCTAAGATTAAAATTGAATTGGCCTTGCCTGATGATATGGTTGAATCGGCAATTGAAGCGATTTGTAAATCTGCGTATACCGGAAAAATTGGTGATGGCAAAATTTTCGTTTATGAGTTGCAGCAAGTGGTCCGCGTGCGTACCGGAGAAATTAATGCAGATGCTTTAACCTAACCCCCTCCATACCAATAAATGGCACGTTGGGTAATGACTGCATTAAGCTGGATATCCCAGGGTTCGGGTTCAATGGAATCGACACGTTGAAATTGGTAAGCGACACCAAATAAAGGACAATTTTCTCTACCTTTAAAGGTCCGATCGTAATAACCAGCTCCCATACCAAGGCGATTACAACGTACATCAAAAGCAACTAATGGCACTAAGGCTAAGTCTAATTCTTCAACAGGAATGGATAAATCAGGATCAACATCGGGTTCAGCAATCCCGTAACGATTTTTTTGGAAGGGGGTATCCGATGTTGCTGGTAAAAAAGAAAGAGTTAAATTTTCTTCATTAAGAACAGGAAAATAACAGATTTTTCCTTGTGAGAGCGCATTCCTCCAAAGTTCATCCACATCAATTTCACCGTTAATTGCAAAATAAAGTGCGATTTGTTTGGCATTTCGATATTGCTCTAACAAGCGAATGCGATTGCATACTTGACTAGAAGCTGCGGCACGATACGAAACAGATATCTTAGAGCGTATTTGTTTCATCGTATCTCTTAAAGCCTTTTTGACTTGATCGGTCATACAATTATCGGTGTATTATTCTCTTTAAATTATCGATTCTTTATTGTAAAAATTCAAGGTATTGAAATCCTCTAAAAAATTTGTCACTCTGAAATCTTAGGAAATTGCAAATTTTTTTATAAAAAACTAGGCAAGGAAGAAAAAATAAGGTATATAAGCCGTCCTGGTTTTTTGTGATCCTTTGATATTAGGATCTGTTGACAATTCTACGGTCAACAGCCCCTAGATTCCATGTACAGTATAACTCATTGAGAGAATGGTATGAGTGATTTATTTGAAGATGATGAAGATGCTGTTGTAGAAGTCGGAGAAGACTTCGTTGATGTTGATAGTGAGTTGGATGTTGAAGCCGAGGTTACCGAAGTGGTTCCTAATGGTTTAGACGCCCGTAGACGATTGGAAAATATGTTGGATGAAAAACGTTTGCGTGATGAGCTGGACGATTTTGGCGATTATTAACCTCCCTCGTCAATAAACACTCGTATTAGATGCAACTGCTTTTTCTAGAATAATAGGTTTAAGTAAGTAATGACACGAACACGAGTACTGACTGAAGGGGACAGCAATTTTGCGTTTCCAATTGATGATCGCATTTTTTTGGGCGAGGGTTTGTTTGAAACGCTTAAAGTGGAGAGTGCTAGACCATGTTGTGCTTTTTTGCATTGGCAACGTTTAAATGATTCTGCGCAAAAGCTAGGCATCCCCTTTGATCTTTCTTTTAAGCAATGGCGAGAGCATCTGCTTCATAAAATTAAATGCGATAATTTATATCATGGTGGTATTAAAGCAATTTTAAGTGGAGGCTCCGCACCTAGGGGCCTAGCAGCTCAGGGACAGATAAGCCAGCTTATATTCCAGACTTTTAACTATACCGTGGAAACTCATCCACTCCGATTGGTTAGCGCGCCGTGGTTAAGAGATGGAAATAATCCTATATATCAAGTTAAATCGGTCAACTATTTAGAGGCTATTTTGGCCCGACGTCAAGCAAATGCTTTAGGTGCTGATGAGGCGTTGTTTTTTAACTTGCAGCATCATGCAACCGAAACTACCTGTGCGAATTTATTTTTGATACAGGATAAGTGCCTGCTGACTCCTCCTGTAACCGATGGCGTACTTCCTGGAGTTACCCGTTCAAGGATTTTGCAATTGTCGAAACAACAGGGCTTAATTTGCAGGGAAGTTTCTTTGACAAAAACAATGTTAAAAGAAGCCGATGTTCTTTTTGCAACTAATTCCTTGCAGGGGATTCGTCCGATATGTTCCCTGGACGATATTACATTTTCGGTAGAGCACCCATTACTTAGTCAATTATCTTCTTCTCTGAGTATTTGCGACGAAAGTAATTAAAATGCATGACCTTGATAATACACAACAGCACGATGATTAAACTTGCTATTAGGATTCCTTTACTTTTATAAAATGCCCCTTGTTTTAATAAAGCCTCCATTCCCGCATATCCAAAATAGGTGTAAATGATTTCAGCGGGTATAAGAAACAAAAAAGTAGTAATAAGATAAGGTCGGAATTTTATCGTAGTGATTCCTAAGCCATAATTGACTAGATTAAAAGGAACAATCGGGAATAATCGCAGAATGGCAACAATGATCCACCCTCGTTGCTCTACGGCGGAGATTAGTTTTTTTAGTCTTTTTCCTTTTCTTTGAGAAAACCAGTCATAAACGAGATGCCTGGTGATCAAAAAGGAAAAAGCAGCACCACTTGTGGCGCCTAATAAATTGAGGAGGGTTCCAAAAAAGGGTCCAAACAGAGCTCCTCCTGCTAAAGTGATCACCATCGTGGGTAAGAACATAATCGTTGCAAAACAATATATAATTAAAAATAAAAGCGGTGCAAGCCAGCCTAGATGGTCAACCCAGTTAATAATCTCACTTGAATATTTTTGAAAAAAAAAGGCAGTGGTAATTAGGAATACCAAGGCTAAAACAATAAAGATAGTTTTAGCAGGATGAATAATACGGAAATTCATAGGATTTGTTTTGGCGTCGGATAAGTTTGTGTCAGTGAACGCACGGCGGCCCTTAATAATCAAATTTATCAAGAAGTCTATTACACCTGGTTATACGTTGCAATCTTGAAAAAAAATGATTGATTGGGTATAACCGAATGCGAATTTTTTATAAGAGATACACTAACATGGAACAAGTTACTTGGAAGGAAAAACAAAAGCAGCGTGCCCGTAAGTGGATTAAAGCGCTATTAGTACGCTGGTTTAAAGTAGAGTTGCGTGGTAATTATCAACCCGAACCTAACTCAGTAATTGTTGCAAATAGAACTTCCACCATTGATTTGCTTTTGCTGGCAGCTTTTTTACCTGAGCAATTGACTGTAGCTTTTCCGCCACACTCATCAAGTAAACTTCGGATGAAGATGGTGGGGCTATTTGCTGATGTGATTACCATTGATTCGACCAATGCTTTTGCAGCAAGGGCGTTGATAAAAGCGATACGAGAGGGAAAGCGTTGTGTTATTTTTCCTCAAGGAATAGGTGTGCAGGAAGAGAGCTTGAAAGTTTTTGATGCTCCGGGAATGGTGTTACAAAAAGCAGGATCATCGGTTATCCCAATACGTATTGATGGTGCTCAGCACAGTATTTTCTCTATAAGCAAAGACAAACACCTTATTCGTTTATTTCCCAAAATTATTTTGCATGTATTGCCGACACAGTCCTATATGCAGGACAAAAATAAGCAACTTGACAGAAATTCAGTGAGCACACGTTTGTTTCGTTTGATCAGTGAGTTAACTTTTGCAAACAGCTTCCAACCTATGTCAATGTTCGAGGCTCTTATTCAAGGAGCTGCGTTAGGAACAAAGAACAAGGCATTAATTGAAGATGCAAATCGTGCTCCCTTAACCCATAAGCAATTTCTTGCGCGTTGTTTTATTTTGGGTCGACAAATTAAAAAACAGACCCAGGTTGGAGAACATGTAGGCGTCATGTTACCTACAACTATTGCGGGGATGGTAACCTTTTTTGCGTTGCATGCATATCGACGTATCCCTGCTATGTTAAATTTTAGTCTCGGTCTCCATAGTTTGTTGGTTACCTGTAAGGTTGCAGAAGTAAAAACAATCTATACGGCAAGGCAATTCATCACCACAGCGAAACTGGAAGATTTGGTCGTCGGATTACAGAACGCAGGAATAAACGTTTTCTTTCTCGAAGATTTTAAGTCTTCAATTAATTTAGGCCATAAACTTTCCGGATTACTAAAGGGACGATTTTCTTCCCGAGCATATCAACTCATTGGTGACCCGGTATCTCCGGAAGATACGGGCGTGATATTATTTACGTCCGGTTCAGAG
Source organism: Legionella cherrii (assembly GCF_900635815.1). Classification (NCBI taxonomy): domain Bacteria; kingdom Pseudomonadati; phylum Pseudomonadota; class Gammaproteobacteria; order Legionellales; family Legionellaceae; genus Legionella; species Legionella cherrii. The sequence goes on along the minus strand of NZ_LR134173.1, from coordinate 3,682,650 downwards.
GGAATTCCCAAAGGAGTCGTCTTAACCCATTCAAATTTACAGGCGAATTGCGCCCAGTTGACTTCGCGAGTTGACTTTTCTTTTCGGGATAAATTTTTTAATTCCTTACCTATCTTCCACTGTTTTGGATTAACTGCCGGTTCAATTCTTCCTCTAATACATGGAATTAGTTGCTTTTATTATCCTTCTCCTTTGCATTATAAAATAATTCCGGGTTTGGTTTATCAAACCGGGGCTACTATCATGTTTGGAACTGATACTTTTTTAACAGGTTATGCTCGAGCTGCAGAACGACATGATTTTAGCAGCGTGCGTTACATTTTTGCTGGCGCCGAAAAAGTGAAGCCTGAAACCATTCGCCATTGGATAGATACTTTTGGTGTAAAAATTTATGAAGGCTACGGTGCTACTGAAGCCGCACCTGTAATTTCCATGAATTGTCCTCTAGCTTCTATCCCAGGGAGTGTCGGGATGTTATTACCATTTATGGAAAGTCGAATTCAACCTGTAGATGGCATTGCTGAAGGAGGACGCTTAATAGTACGCGGTCCTAATGTAATGAAGGGCTATCTCTCTTCCGAAAAACCAGGAGCGCTGATTTCTCCAACGGATGGATGGCATGATACTGGAGACATAGTCACGATGAACGACGAAGGGTTTATTACCATTGCGGGTCGTGCAAAACGGTTTGCCAAGATCGCAGGTGAAATGGTCTCTCTTACTGCAGTAGAGGGCATTGCTTCGTCGATTTGGCCTGAATTATTACATGCTGCAGTGAGTAAGAAAAGTCCAAGAAAAGGAGAAGCAATTATCTTGTATAGCGAGGCAACCAATGCGGATAAAGCAAGTTTTGTGAAAAGAATACAAGAACTGGCTTATTCTGAATTACTTATCCCGCAACAGATTGTTCCAGGAAGCAAGATTCCAGTTCTGCCTTCAGGAAAAATTGACTATTTAACCATTGAAAATGAACTGAAAGAAGAATTAGTTTAGCTGTAACTGAGTGTAGAAACAAAACGGTCATTAAGTAGAATAAATCCTCTCTCCCGCTTGTGGGAGAGAGGTAGGGGGGCATTAATCACAATCAATACCCTCATCTGCCCTAATGGGCGCCTTCTCCCCAGAGGGGAGAAGGGAATTTCTTAAATGGGAGAACCGCGGGTAGATTTTATTTCTTCAAAACATAACTACCTGGCGCATCCATTATAGGTTTTAATGGGAGTTTATTAAAATCAGGTGCAGGTATGAGTTTTCCAGAATGGGGTTTTAACCACTTCAACCATTCCGGCCACCACGAGCCAGGATGTTCTGTTGCTTGTTCCAGCCATTGCTCTGCATGAGCAGGAGCATGAGGGTTCACTTTATAGCCGTATTTTTTCGCCTCAGGTGCATTGATAATTCCTGCAATATGACCTGAGCCTCCGAGAACAAAGCGTTTAGGGCCATTCATCATTTTAAAGCCTAAGTAGGTGGTTTTCCATGGTGCGATATGATCTTTTTCAGTGGAGAGGAAAAAGGTGGGAATGTCAATTGTGCTGATATCAATTGGGGTATGGTTAAGATGGATCTTGCCTGGCTTAACCAAATCATTGTGCAGATACATCCATCTTAAATATTGAGAATGCATTGTTGCTGGCATATTGGTGCAATCAGAGTTCCAGTACAATATATCAAAAGGCACAGGGTTTTTACCACGCAGATAATTTTTAATAAAAAACGACCAAATCAGGTCATTTGCTCGTAGGGAGTTAAAACTTGAAGCCATAAATTTTCCTGCAAGATATCCTTTTGACTTCATTTCATCTTCAAGTTTGGCAATTTGTTGTTCATCAATAAAAACGGCAATATCACCTGGATCACTGAAATCAATCATTGACGCTAAAAAGGTGGCACTACGAATCGAGTCATCTTGATGTGCCTTATTGTACGCAAGTAACATGCACAGAAGTGTTCCACCGATACAAAATCCCATGGTATTAACCTGCGCTGCATTCAGTTGTTTTCGAATGATATTAATCGCAGTTGATGGCCCTTCATTTAAATAATCATACAAACTTTTATGAGAAAAATTGGAGTCTGGATTAACCCAGGAAATAATAAATACAGTAATTCCCTGTTTCACTAACCAGCAAATGAGTGAGTTATGCGGGCTTAAATCCATAATATAATATTTGTTTATCCAAGGCGGGATAATAAGAAGAGGAATCGATTTTACTTTGGCTGTTTGCGGCGCATACTGGATAAGCTCCATCATGCTGTTGCGAAAGACTACTTTCCCAGGAGTCACAGCGATATTTTCACCCAGTTTAAACGCATCTGTATCCGTCATTTTTATCATGAGGCGCGGGGACTCAACTTCCAAATCAGAGAGTAAATTATGCAAGCCATGTAATAAATTTTTACCATGGCTTTTCAATGTCTCATCCATAAGCTGAGGATTGGTATGAACAAAATTAGCCGGAGACAATGCATCTAAATACTGCTTGGTAAAAAATTGCAGACGTTTTGCGGTGTTTTTGTCAGGGTATTCCAATTGTTCAAATAAAGAATTCATATGCTGACTGGCTAAAAGATAGTGCTGAGTTAACATATTGAAAAATGGATTATTGAGCCATTCTTCCTCGCGAAAACGAGGATCAGGAATAGGCATGGGAGTTCCATTTAACCAATGTTGCATTTGAGATTGCGCTAAATTAATAGCATCTTGCCAGTATGCGAGTTGCATTTCCCAGATTTTTTCTGGATTCTGCAACAGAATAGTCATCACATTTTGAAAATGTTCCGTGAGCTCAATATATTGATTGATAATTAATGAAAGTTGTAATGGCGTTTCCTTTATATCGGAAATAATTTGCAGGCTTTTTTCAGCGATAGCTTGTAATAACTCACCAAGTTCTTTGTCATGGGTCATCCTAACTCCTCTTAGACAAATTAACAGGAGTATATTTTGGTTTTTTTATTGGTATTTAGCAAGTTTTATTGTTTTTGAAAAAAGCATTGATTGTCTCATGAGATTTATCAATATCTTCTTGGGTTTTTGTTTTCACTGTGGTCCAAAATGAGGGTTGAGCTTTATAATGGAAATAGGGCTTGATAAATACACAACTTAAAATTCTACAAAAGTTATAGAATTTTTCTTTGAAACCCCTATGTTTGTCTATTCCATGGCCTTCTGCATTGATATAGGCCTGCTCATATTTGTCTTTATCGTGTTGCTCGGCACTATCTTTTTTACAAATACCCAAAGTAATATCCATAAGCGACTTACTGAGTGTTAAAGCGGCCTGACCAGCCTCTTTATCTTTTTCTTTTATTCGATATCCATCAAGCTCAATGGGATAGATGGCAGCAAACGTATGATGGTATTTATTGTCTACTATTCGCTTGTCTGATGCCAATGTTTCAATTAGCGGATCAAATACTGAATCAAAAGTAGCCGCCTCTACTCTATTTTTTGTAAATAAGCTTTCTTTAAAATTTTGGATAGCGACTAATTGTTCCTGAGTGATGCATATGCCTTTAACTGCTTCTATAACTAAAGGCTCTAGAACGGTGTTAATTTCATCTACTCCAAATTCTTTTGAGTCTTTTTTGGCTTTTCTTTTCCCGGTTGAGATGGCATGTCCACATAATGCAAAACTGGCTTTTTTGAGTGCAGTTTCATTTTTATTGGGTTCAAGCAAATACTTTAAAAAAGCACTACGAAGCTCAATTTGCACTGCTAGCATAATAAATATCTTTTCGTAAATAAGGTGACAATTATTATACAATAAGATTGTTGTTAGATCATTAAGTCTTTTTATTGAAAGGCCACGCGGTTCTGACGAAGGCATACATGCTTTGAAAAAATAACATATTGCAACCTACCATTCTCTAATTTTTCCTTGATGCCAGAAATAACCGCTTTTCTTTTTTTTATTGACCAGCTCATAGAGTTCTTGTGCTGTTTGGGATGGGTGTTTGGGAGCGTTGTTGGTGCCCATATCCGTTTTGACCCAACCCGGGTCAAAACTTGAAACCGTAATTTCAGGTAACCTTTCTGCTAAAAGTAAGGTATACATATTGAGGCATGATTTGGACATTTTATAATGGGGTACCGAAGCGGAATCATTGGAACTAAAAGCACCCCATCCTGAAGAAATATTAATGATTTGAGCATTAGAATTTAAAAGTGGAATGCATTGTTCCGTTAATTCAAGGGTGCCGAATACATTAATCGCAAAGGTTTCTTTTAACTCGCGCATGTTAATTTTTTTTTCGCGCCAATCTTCCAGTAAAACGGCAGCGTTGTTAATTAAGACATCAATTTTTGGTAATTGTTTTGCAAAGTGGTTAATTTGTTCGGAATCCAATAAATTCAGCGGATAGATTTTTAGATTCTTGTGTGTTAGGGGAGTATGGCCATTCGTTGATGTGCCAATAACGTGCCAACCCTGTGCTAGGAAGATTTTAGCTGTTTCCAGTCCTATCCCTCGACTAATCCCTGTAATTACAAGAGTACTCACAGTATTTCTCCATATTGTAGCCTGGGTGAAGCGTAGCGGAAACCAGGACTTTTTGTCGTCATCCCTGGTTATACTCGGGATGACCGGTCGCTATGCTTCTTTATTAATGTTTAAAATGTCGGACGCCAGTGAAGACCATAATGAGCCCATGCTCTTCAGCACAAGCAATTATTTGTGAATCTCTGATTGAGCCACCTGGTTGAATAATAGCAGAAATACCTGCTTCTGCAGCAATCTCTACGGTATCGGGAAAAGGGATAAAGGCATCAGAAGCCATGACTGCACCATGAGTGTCAAATCCCATTTGTTCTGCTTGCCAAAGACCGATGCGGGCGCTCATAACGCGGCTGGTTTGGCCGCCTCCCAGTCCTATGGTGGCCGCATCTTTAGCATAAACAATGGCGTTGGACTTAACATGTTTTACAGCACGCCAGGCAAACATTAAATCATTCATTTGCTGTTCAGAGGGTTTATTTGGGGTCACGGTTTTTAATTCATAACTTCCGAGCGAGAGTGAATCATGTTCTTGAACAAGTAACCCGCCATCTACTTTTTTCATGTTCAAGCGAAATGTCTCATCTTGTTTCCAGGTTCCAGTCAACAAGACACGAATATTTTCTTTGCTGGCAAGAACTTTTTTGGCTTCATTACTGACATCAGGTGCTACAATGACTTCTACAAATTGTTTTTCCAGAATGGTTTTTGCGGTATTGGCATCCAATGTTTGGTTAAAAGCAATAATGCCGCCATATGCTGATGTAGGATCACATTGAAAGGCTTTGAGATAAGCATGAAGAAGTGAATCCCCGATGGCAATGCCACATGGATTGGCGTGCTTGACAATAACACAGGTTGGTTTTTCGCAAGCAAAAGATTTAACACAATCTAATGCAGCATCGGCATCCAAAATATTGTTATAGGACAATTGCTTCCCTTGAATTAATTGTGCAGCACCCAGCGAGCCCGATGCACTATTTTTATCAACATAAAAAGCAGCTTGTTGATGGGGATTTTCTCCGTAGCGTAAGTCGGTTATTTTGTTAAATTGACAGGTAAGGACTTCAGGAAATCCACAGGGGGTGCAATTTTTATCTAAAGTGGTCAGATAATTAGTAATTGCTGCATCATAGGCTGCTGTATGAGCGAAGGCTTTTTTAGCTAAGGTGAATCCCCAGTCAGAAGGAGTTTTTTGGGTTTTTAAGTAGTGAATCAGTTCTGCATAATCCTCAGGCTTTACTACCACAAAGGTGTGTGCATGATTTTTTGCCGCCGAGCGAATCATAGCGGGTCCACCAATATCAATATTTTCTATAGCCTCATTGAAATTACAGTCAGGGCGGCTGATGGTTTGTTCAAAAGGGTATAGATTGATTACAAGTAAATCAATGGGCCTGATTGAATGTTCTCTGAGTGTCTTTGCATCTTTTTTCCCTCGTGCAAGTAAACCGCCATGAATAGCTGGGTGCAGTGTTTTAACTCGACCATCAAGCATTTCGGGAAAGCCTGTGCACTCACTGACATCGGTAACTGGCAATTCATTCTCTCTGAGTATTGCAGCGGTATTTCCTGTTGCAATAAGTTCTACACCTTGTAGGTGAAGTGCTTTCCCCAATTCAACAATGCCTCGTTTATCGGAAACACTAAGAAGGGCTCTTTTAGGGTGAAAAGCGGAAAATGTATGTTCTTGGGCCATTATAATTTCCTTAATAATCGTAACCTGGATAATCTCAGAATATGTGGTAATCGTCACCGAAAACTGCGGCATTATGCCTCATTTATGGATGTTGCCGCATTCGCGGCAATGACAAATAACTATTTGGTACTTATCGTTCCAAAATATTTACTTCAACAAAGCCTTATAAGATCAACTACTTTTTTGTAGGCTTAAACGCCAATAATGACCACCCACTAAGATTTTCCTGACGAACTACGACAAACATTGAGGCATAGGTTTTAATCAGTTCAGGTGCCTGTTCTTCCAGTATTCCGGATACAATGAGCATCCCTTCAGGATTTAATAGTTGTTGAAAACGTTCTTTCAGGGAAATTAATGGTGCCAATAAAATGTTAGCGATAATTAAATCTACAGGTTTAGATAGAGTATCAGGCATACCAATTGACAATTTACGCTCGTCCAGTTCGTTCGCTGAAGCGTTATTTTGAGTAGCTTGTAAGGCTTGCTGATCAATATCAACTGCATGTACTTCTGCGGCTCCTAATTTTAAAGCAGCCAAAGTAAGTATTCCTGAACCACAACCGTAATCAATAACTTCCTTATTTTTTAAATCAGCCTGTTCTAACCAGGTTAAACATAAAGCAGTGGTAGGATGAGTTCCAGTACCAAAAGCCAGGCCTGGATCTAACATGAGATTGACGGCATTGGGTTCTGGTGGAGTAGACCAGGTGGGACAGACCCATAAACGTTGTCCAAAACGTTGTGGTTTAAAATCATCCATCCAAGCCCTTTCCCAATCTTTGTCTTCCAAAATCTCTAGGGTGCATGCCAGCTCAGGGTGATTTTGCAGTATGTGATCGCGAGTAAACTGTGCTTGGAAGACTTCTGAAAATAAGGCCTGAATAACGACTTCAGGCCATAGCGGAGTTGTTCCTGGTTCAGGTTCCAGAACTGGATTATCGTTTTTATCGGTCAGCATGATGGACAGCGCACCGAATTCTTCCAATTCATTGCTCAGCAATTCGATTTCTTGACTGGGACAATGTTCTATTTTTAATTGAAACCACACAGCATTATTCCTTCAACATTTTTTCCAAATAATGAATATTGGTACCACCAGCAATAAACGATTGATCATGGAAAATACGTTGATGTAACTCGATATTGGTTTTTATACCATCAATAATGATTTCATCGAGCGCATTTCGCATTCTTGCAATGGCTTCAGCACGAGTTTCCCCATAACTAATGAGCTTGCCTATCATCGAATCGTAATTGGGTGGGACTGTATAACTGCTGTAAATATGGGAATCAAAACGAATGCCTGGGCCACCGGGTTGGTGTAATAATTTAATTGTTCCTGGTGAAGGCATGAAGGTTTTGGCATCTTCTGCATTGATCCGACATTCAATTGCATGACCATGCAATTTGATGTCATCTTGCGTAAGAGTCATCGGGATGTCACTGGCAATTTTGATTTGTTCTTTAATCAAATCTACCCCAGTAATCATTTCGGTGACTGGATGCTCAACCTGAATCCGTGTATTCATCTCAATGAAGTAAAAACACCCATCCTGGTACAGAAATTCAAAAGTTCCAGCTCCGCGATATTTCAGCTCTTGGCACGCTTTGACTACTGAGTCACCAATTTTTTTTCTCAGTTCGGGGCTAATTCCGGGAGCAGGTGCTTCTTCAACTACTTTTTGGTGGCGTCTTTGCATAGAACAATCACGTTCACCTAAATGAATGGCTTTACCTTGACCATCCCCGAGTACTTGAAATTCAACATGGCGAGGATTTTCAAGGAATTTTTCCATATAAACAATAGGGTTATTAAATGCGGCTTTTGCTTCGCTGCGGGTAAGTGCAATGGAGTTAAGCAGGTTCGACTCACTATGTACCACACGCATACCTCGTCCACCACCACCGCCAGCTGCCTTGATAATAACGGGATAACCAATCTTGCTAGCAACTTCTAGATTCAATTGGTCATCATCAGACAAAGGGCCATCTGATCCAGGAACACAAGGAACTCCTGCCGCTTTCATCGCGTTAATGGCAGATACTTTGTCACCCATAAGGCGAATGGTATCACCTCGAGGTCCGATAAAGCGAAATCCACTTTGTTCGACTATTTCCGCAAAATCAGCATTTTCAGATAGAAAACCATAGCCAGGATGGATTGCTACGGCATCAGTAATCTCAGCAGCGGAAATAATTGCAGGAATATTCAGGTAACTTTTTTGTGCTGGAGCAGGACCAATGCAAACGGTTTCATCAGCAAGACGAACATGCAATAAATCTTTATCAACGTCTGAATGTACGGCTACCGTCTGAATGCCAAGCTCTTTACACGCGCGTAAAATACGAAGAGCGATTTCACCTCTGTTGGCGATAACAATTTTACTGAGCATGAATGCCCCCTCTATTCTATAACAAACAGGACCTGATCGTATTCCACAGGCTCTCCATTAGCGACGAGTATATCTACAATTTTACCGGCGCGATCCGCTTCAATTTCATTAAACATTTTCATGGCTTCAACAATACATAACACATCACCTGCTTTAACAGTCTGGCCAATCGTTACGAAAGGAGGACTTTCTGGAGATGGAGAAGTGTACATGGTACCCACCATAGGAGAACGAATTTTATGGCCTGGAGTGGTGGGCATTGCAGTCTTACTTTCTTGATGAGCAGTGGCTGCATGAACAGGCGCATTATTTGTCGGAGGTAGAGACTCCTGACGTGGCGCAGGGGTAGAAACGTAATGAACTTGAGGCGCTTCTATTGCAGGGGCACTGCTGTGACGGCTTAGTCTAAGCGACTCCTCACCTTCTTTAATTTCAATTTCAGAAATGCCAGTTTCTTCTAGCAATTCGATTAATTTTCTGATCTTACGAATGTCCATTGTTTGATTCTCTTTCAATAATTGATGTTAATGCTAATGAGTATCCTTGCGCACCTAAACCACTGATAGTACCTTTTGCAATATCAGAAAAATAAGAATGGTGACGAAAAGGTTCTCGGGAATAAATATTACTGATATGTACTTCAATAAATGGGATTGCCACAGCACATAAGGCATCCCTTAAGGCCACGCTGGTGTGTGTGAATCCTGCGGGATTAAAAATTATATAACTTACTTTGTCGATACTGGCTTGGTGAATTGCTTCAATTAATTCTGCTTCCGAATTGCTTTGACAACAGTTTAATGCGAAACCAGCTTGTGTTGCTTCTTTGATTAAACGCGAGTTGATATCAGCTAATGTCGTGACTCCATAAACTGAAGGCTCTCGAGTTCCCAGGAGATTCAAATTTGGTCCGTGCAAAACCAGAATTTTTTTCATGTATTAGTTAGTATCAAGCAATTTCGGCAGATTTTGCCTGATCTTCCTAAAATTGTCTATATATCTCCGAGGATATCCACAAGTTCTCTGCTTTTTTTATATTTTTTTCTTTATGGTCTTCACTGTACTATTTGCGCACTTTATACCAGTAACCTAGACTTTTACACGAGATAATGAAATTATTTTAAAGAGTCGACAGTTTTCTTTTTAAATCCTCCTGGAAAAGGAATTGATAATGCAGGAAATGCTTGAGGAGCAGGAGGTACAAAAAGTACAACCTGTAATATATCTTATTATCTTTATGATGATGATACTGGTGCAAATCTCTATCGATCAATATGTTCCTTCATTACCTGCTATTACCAAATCGTTTAATAGTACTGAATCATCAATTCAATTTACTTTATTTGTTTTTATGTTTGGACTGGGAATTTCCCATATTTTTTTTGGACCTTTATCCGATAAAATTGGACGTAAAATGCCCTTGATTTATGGTATAGGAATAAGTGTTATAGGGGCTCTCTGCTGTTTGCTTGCCCCTTCTGTTAACGTATTGATTTTGGGTCGGTTTTTACAAGGCTTTGGTATTGGTTCTTGTAGTTCCGTGGGACGCTCTTTAATCCGTGATCTTTTTACTGACCGGTATTTATCCAAAATTGCATCTTATGTGGGTGTTGCAAGTACGCTTCTTTTAGTCGCTTCGCCTATTTGGGGTGGGTTTATTCAAGAACATTTTGGCTGGAGGGCTAATTTTTTATTTATTTTTATTTTTGGCCTTACATTTTGGGTTTTTATACTGGTGGTCTTGCCTGAGACCAATAAAAATCTGAATCCTAATGCGACTAAGATAAGAGTAATACTGCAAAATTATGGCGCTTTATTAAAATCAAAAATTTTTTTAGGTTATACCCTATGTGCCTGTTTTGCATGCGCTGGCTTAATTGCTTACCTGACTATTGCCCCTTTTTTATTTCAAAATGTATTGGGACTAACCCCTTTAGAATATGGTCAATTGTCAATTTTTATTGCTGGTGCTATCTGTCTGAGTGGAATAATTAACAGTCAATTGGTGATGGTTAAAGGTGTTCCATACATGTTATTTATCGGTGTCTTTTTGATGATGAGTGGCGGCGGGATTATGCTCAGTTTTGCGCTTGCTGGAATCATGAATGTTCTGACAATTATGATCCCTATCGCTTTGTTTAGTATGGGGGCAGGGTTTACTTTTATTAACGCTTTTGCAGGAGTTTTTCACCCATTTCCACACATTGCAGGAACAGTGGCCGCCTTATATGTGAGTTTGCAAGATTTAACTGCCGCATTAACAAGTGGCATTATTGCAGTAACCAAGATACAGGGTCAGCTGTCCTTGGCTTTAATATTACTTGTATTAGGATTAGGGGCTTTGGCTGCATGGTATTATCAAAATTCAATCACTCGGTAGAAATGCGTTGAAATATTATTGCATGGGTGATAAAAAATTTTTCACTTATCTGGTCATTATTTTCCTATGAGTTTCACACCAAGCATCAAATAATAATTTAAAAAATGACAAAACTATGCTAGCTTGGATAAGTTTTAAAATTTATTAGTTGTGTTCGCAGGCGTAACTCACCCGTTAGAACCAGTCAAGTTTTTTCTATGAACTTGATTTTATGGATTAATTGGTTCAGATAGAGCTGAGTTGCTTTCAAATTAGATTAAGTTGCAAATAAGGAGTGGGTTTCAATGCATCATAATTACTATTTATCTCCCCTAGCAGTCGCGCTGGCTTTAGGAATAGCATCTCCCGCGAGAGCTGCAGAACCAATGCCTTTGCAAAAGGCATCTCTTGAGCAAGTAAAACAGAAGTTTTCTCTGACACAAGGTGTTGCCGTTGCAAAAGACAGTTTACGATTCGTTAGTGAGCATACTGACATGAATAAAGTGACGCATGTGCGTATGCAACAACAATACGTAGGATTTCCAGTGTATGGCGGTTATGCAATTATGCACAGCATGCATACAGTAAAATCATTAGCTAATGCTCAGTCTAATGTAGCGATGAATGGTGTTGTTTATCAAGGTTTACAGACTGAATTAGGCCAACCCGATGCTTCTTTTGTGAGCAATGCTGATGCAGCATTACAACAATTTAAAGCAAAGTATGTAGGTAAAGATGTGAGTGACGAAAAAGTCATTCCTATGGTTTATATCGATGCTCAGCATAAAGCGCATTGGGCATATAAAGTAAGTGTACTTGTTGTCCATAAAGATAAAATACCAGAGCGTCCTACGGCAATTATTGACGCAAAAACCAAACAACCTTTTGTACAATGGAACGACATCAAAACTCAAAGTCGAGATTCTGTAAGCGGATCCGGTTTTGGTGGAAATAATAAAACAGGTTTCATTCAATACGGTAGCGATTTGCCCTATCTTGATTTAACTCGTGATGCTGAAAATGGAATCTGCTTTATGGAAAACGCAGATGTTAAAGTAATTGACATGGGTCATAAATACAGTTCAAGAAGTAGAGCAATGAAGTTTAATTGCCAAAATAACGATGCAAATATTTATCTCACCGGTTATAAAGGAGATGGTTACGATAGAGAAAATGGTGCGGCCTCTCCAACGAATGACGCATTGTACTCTGGTCATGTGATCCACCATATGTATCATGACTGGTATGATACCAACGCCTTGAGTAATGCGGATGGTTCGGCAATGCAATTAGTGATGCGCGTTCATTACGGTGAAGGTTATGAAAATGCATATTGGGATGGTCAGCAGATGACTTTTGGTGATGGTGATACCATGATGTATCCTTTAGTCTCTCTTGGCGTTGCTGCTCATGAAATTAGCCATGGTTTTACAGAACAGCATTCTAACCTTGAATATTATGGCCAATCAGGCGGTATGAACGAAGCATTCTCTGATATGGCAGCTCAAGCAGCTGAATATTATTCAGTGAAGAAAAGCACCTGGCAAATAGGTGGCGAAATCATGAAAGAAGACAGCGGCTATGATGCATTACGTTACATGGACAAACCAAGTCGTGATGGTGAGTCGATTGATACTGCTGATGAATATTATGGTGGTTTGGATGTTCACTATTCCAGTGGGGTATACAACCATTTGTTTTACATATTAGCAAATCAACCTAATTGGAATACCCGATTAGCATTCGATGTTATGGTGAAAGCCAATATGGATTACTGGACACCTTATTCTAACTTTGATGAAGGTGGTGAGGGTCTGGTCAGTGCAATCAATGACTTGGTCGCTGCTGATCCAAACCATGAGACGTTTCCTGCGACTGCTTTATGCGATGTTAAAAAGTCATTAAATGAAGTTAAGATTGCTACTAATATGGATGGCTGTAATTAATTTGAGTTCGATATAAAAGGCATTTCAATGTCTTTTATATCGGAAACTAAAATTAATCAATCTATAGAGCAATGTAAAATAGCTTACGTAGGTGTAGAGGTCTTAGTAATCATTTACTGGATTATAAAGTCAGCCAGAAGTTTACTTATAACTTCTGGCTGTTCCATATGAATGTGATGTCCCCCATCCATTTTTTTAAGCGTGAGATTTTTTACTGTCTTAATACGGGTATTAATTATTTCAGTATCAAAAGCAAATCCTCTACTGGATAAAAGTAAATAAGTCTTCGCCGTAATTTCCTGCAAACAAGAAAGTATCTGAGTTTCGGTCATGCGTAAAGGAGAACGTTCCAGTAAACGTTGATCATGTCGCCAATAAAATTTCCCCTTTTTTTCAATTAAGCTACGCTCACAAAGAATTTTTGCAATGTCTAAAGAGACATATCCTTTAAATGCACGGGCTAGAGCTGCGCTATTTATATGATCATAACCCTTTGGTTTTTTGTTTTTTTGAACAAGAAAATGCGCATATTCTCTTAATTGCTGACATGCGGTTTCTGCTGGGTGGGAAAATGGTCCTAAACCTTCGATTAAACATAGAGAGAGAAATCGTTCTGGAACTACTCCTCCAACTAAACTTGCAAGACAAGCTCCCATGGAATGTCCTAACAAATGTACTTTATCCAATTTAAGTGCGTTGATTAATTCAATAACAATAAAAATGCCATCAAAAAAATGATAGTGGCATCCTTTAGGAAGATGTGACGAGTGACCATGCCCTGGTAAATCAACGGCTACAAAATGAAAATCATTTTCTAAGTATGGAGCAAGAGGCGCAAAACTATTTGCATTATCCAACCAACCATGAAGCGCTAAGATAGTCGGTTTATCAGGGTTTCCCCAGATTTTGCAGGCTATAGAAAAACCTGGAATAGCGAGTGTTAGCATCTTCATTTTTATTTACTATTTTTTAAAATTTTTCTTAATAATTATTATATCTCTACTATAAACAGGAAGGCTATAATTCATTATTGAATAAAATTCTTACCTCAGCTGCTTCAACAATTAAAATAGTTGTGTCCTGAGTCTTTGGATAAATTTTAAGATGCTTAATCCTTACACACTACAATTTTTTTATACATTGGTGATATGCTTAATACAGAAACTTGAAAAGAGTCAACTATGCAAAAAGAGGCACGTAGCGTTTCATTAATAACTTATAATATTCATAAGGGATTCGGAGTAGGGGCCGTGCGCTTTTTGCTTCCTAAAATGCGCGACGCAATTACTCAATTAAATCCTGATTTTGTTTTCTTACAGGAAGTTCAAGGGGAACATAGGAAACGACAAAAACGAATCAATGCTTGGCCAGATTCTCCACAATTTGAGTATATTGCTGAAAATATATGGCCTCACTATGTTTATGCAAAAAATGCGGTTTATGAATCAGGGCATCATGGAAATGCAATTTTAAGCAAATATGCTTTTGAGCGCTTTGAGAATATTAATCTTACAAACATTCGTCGAGCCTCAAGAGGAATATTGCACGCGCAACTGAAGCTGGAGCAAATAACCGTTCATTTATTATGCGTACACCTGGGTCTTTTTAAGGCTGAGCGTATCGTGCAATGTAACACCTTAATGCAGCGTATTAAGGATGTAGTACCGCAAAATGAACCTTTGTTGATGGCGGGAGACTTCAATGATTGGCGCACTGTTATTTCCAAACCTCTTGCGGAACACTTAAATATAGAAGAAGCTTTTGTGTCAGTGGAGGGGCAACATGCGCGTTCATTCCCCGCAATTAGACCGGCACTTTGCGTCGATCGTGTTTATTTTCGTGGGATGAACGTGCATGAAGTGGCCTGTTTGCATGGTAAGCCCTGGCGTATGCTGTCTGATCATTTGCCGCTTTATGCACGTTTTGATTTGATTATTTGAACCGCCACACGCTCATCAACGTGTGCTCGTTAGCCTGCCCGAAAAATGCTTTGGCTCAGGCGATTTCTTCCCATAGAATCGCTTCATTAATTTTCATCCCTAATGAAATGTTAAAATGCATAATTCACGAGAGTTGTTATTACAAATCGTGTTTATGACTACCCAAAATGGCACGAGCTTTTCTGGATATGCATAGGTTCACGTCAATGGTGTATCAAGCGGCATCTGGCGATTCTTTATCATGCATTAAAATGCTGTAAACACCACAACAGTGTTTGATTTATAGGAACATGAAAAATAACGATAAGGGTAAATAGAGTAAGGATGGCATAGCGATTTAAAAAATAAAGGTAATTTTTTGTTTTTTTATCATCTATTAAAGGGGCAAAATCTGCAATCCAATTGCGAAGGGCGATGCAAACAGGTAAATAGAGCAAGGCGATAATTTCGCCAAAAATACGTGGTTCTATAAAATTTCCAACCAGAAGCAACCCTATAAAATAAAAAGCCGCCACATAACGTAGCGGACGATAGGTTTTCGGAATGTAATCATAGAAACCAAACCAAAATAAAGGTAATCCGGCAAAACAAAAACAAAACATAAATAAATTAAGATCAGCAAATAACCACTCTAAATTCATCTCAAAATGAGAATTAGGAGAATTATAAGCATTCCACTCTATAAGTTTTCCTGGTATCCCTCTTAGACTCATTAGAATAATGATGCGTGCAGTTATATAAGCAAAAAAAGAAAATACTAAAGGTCTGAATACTTCTCTCAGTTTTTGCCAATGCAGTGCAGGGATGAGCAATACCATTAAGATACTGCTTTCACGATTAAAAGTTGCTAAAAACACCAAAGGAACAAAATACAACCATTGAGCTCTGAGACACCATAAAAAACCCAACGCTGTAAAAAATATAGCTGGTGTATCTGCAGGATAAAAAAAGGTAGCAGCTCGTCCAACCGTAAATCGATAATTTATCACCAGGACTAATGGTAAAAGCAAAATAAATAACCAACTGAGCAATTGGGCTTGGCGCGCATTAAATTCAAATCGTAATAACTGATATATCCCAAGATACATAAGACTGGTGAATAACCATTCCGCTAAAAAAAAGCAGGTACCTGGTTGTATCGGTAACAATGAAAATGGGTACACCAATAACGGGACTAAAACGCGTTGTGCGTAGGGAAAGGGTATTGAGAAGTTAAGGAGTTGATCAAAAGTAGTCTCTATGAAAGGGCGCGTGAGCGTATAATGCAAAAAGGCATATCCTAATAATAAAGCAATTGTTATAAAACGGGATTTATAACGTAGAAAATCCTTATTCATTTTTATGCCCTAAAATTGCTTTTTCGTTCTCACAGTGGAGTCAGCCCTCAGTCTGTACCCAGCGAGGTCTCTCCTACCCAATAACACGGCACTACGATATGATAATCCTTCACGATCCTTGGGATGACGGCAGTTTTTTTATACTGAAAAAACCTGGGTTCCGCTGTGCTTCACCCAGGCTACACCTATCATCGGAATTGATTTAATTTCGCTGTAGGTACTCTTCTTTTCCCAACAGACGATCACTCCATCTTGGGATTATATTCACCAACACAGGCCAAGCTATTTAAGCGGGCACGATTTAATAAAGCTTCTTGTGCTTTAGAGACATTTGCTTTATTTCCACCCCAAGCATTTAAACAGTCTTCCTGTAATGCTCTTCCGAAAGAAAAGCTGAGTAGCCAGGGTTGATGGTCGATGCTATTAATGGCGTTTAGATTTGCTGTTGCCTGTTGTGGTGATTGGCCACCAGATAGGAAATTAATAGTTGGCACTGCAGCAGGTACATTATTACGGAATACACCAATAGTATAGTCAGCAACTTCGTCAGGCTCACTGAACGGGCTATGTGCTTTGCCGCAGGTTACCATGCTCGGTTTTAAAATAATATGCTCTAACTCAACTTGGTGGATAAATAAAGCATGAAATAATTCATGAAGAACAATTTCACAAACTTCTGCGCAATGTTCAATGCTGTGATCCCCATCCATCAGTACTTCAGGCTCAACGATAGGAACAATACCAGCTTCCTGGCAAGCTGCAGCATAACGGGCTAGATTCTCTGCGCCTGTTTTCACAGCGGTTAAACTGGGAGCAAATTCAGAAATTGAATAAACATTACGCCATTTAGCGAATTTTGCGCCTAATTTTTTAAAATGTTGTAAGCGCTCTGCTAACCCATCCAAACCTTGAGTTACTTGTTCGTTTTCCGTATTTGCTAAAGGAACTAATCCTTTATCTACTTTAATTCCTGGAACGATACCTTTATCTGCAAATAACTTAGTAATAGGAGTTCCATGTTCATCCGTTTGGTTAAAGGTTTCTTCAAATAAAATGACCCCATTAATATATTGCTCTAAGTTGGGTGTAGTGGCTAACAGCAATCTATAATCTCTGCGATTTTCTTCTGTATTTTCGATACCAATAGAGGTAAAACGCTTACCTATAGTCGAATTGCTTTCATCCGCAGCTAAAATTCCTTTACCCTGTTGCAGTATTAATTCCATAGTACTTGATAATTCTTCATAACTCATAGTGTATTTGCTCCTGATTGTTATTAGGGCTTGTTTACATTTCTATCATTTTGGTCAAATTGTCCATATTTTCTTCGCGCTTCTATGCTCACATACTCTTTGTATGCTCCGCTTCGGTACACAAAAATCAGGCCATTTTGGGCTCAAACTAGCGAAATGTAAACAGGCCCTATCTAGATATATATTTTTCACGAATAATATGTTGCATGGCAAAACCTTGTTCTTTTAAAGAACTAAACGCCTCGTCAATCATGCTTGGATTTCCACATAAGTAAACAACGTCACGTTGCGGGTTAAGATTAAGTGTAGGAAAAGCATGCTGTACATAACCACTGTACTCGTTTTCATTGAGCTCATGCACTGGTTGTCTACTTAAATAGGGTTTGAACATGACCTTAGAGTATTTCTGAGAAAAAGCATGAAACTCATCGGCATAGAGAATTTCTTCTCGTCGTTGAACTCCTTGTAGAATGACTACTTCCAATTCAGGATGTTGTTCCATGAGCATACCAAGCTCTTGAATCATCGCTCGATAAGGCGTAATTCCAGTACTTGTAGCAACCAGGATAAATCGGCCAGGTAGTTCATCTTTAATTACTAATCTACCATATGGACCACTAATCTGAATCGTATCACCTGGTTTTAAATTATAAAGAAACTCTGTGCCGGGGCCATTTTCAAAATAACCTGCTGCGATTTCAATGAGATTATCTTGTTTGGGCGAATTGGCTATACTATAACTACGTTTTAATGCTTTGCCTTGATGCTCAAAATGAATCGTAATAAATTGTCCGGCTAAATAATTAAAATGCGGGGATACTTCACAACTAAAAATGAAGTGTTTTACTTTAGGAGAGATCATAAAAGACTCTTTTAAAGTGATGGGAAATGTATTTATTTGCATGACGAATATCAACTTACTGTAGAAATCTGAGATTATAACTCTTAATTAGGATTAATAATAAGCAAAAAATTATGCATTACAAGTTTTAGCAGCGTATAATTAAATTATGAATACGCCAGATCTTATTGCAATTATAGGCAATTTAAGCCGTTCTTTATACCCTGTACAGCATTTAATTACTGGGGGGGCATATATTCTGGGTATTTTATTTTTTATGACTGCTATTGCCAAACTCAGAAAAATTGCTGATCACAGAGCCCAATCTTCTTCCCAAGAAAAGATGTATACTCCAATGATGTACTTATTAATGGGGGCTGCTCTCCTGTATTTGCCTTCTGTTTTAGATACTATGGCTAATACTACTTTTGGTGTAGGGAATGTTTTAACTTATACCTCATACAATTCTTCAAATATATTCAGCTCTATGGGCTTAGTCGTCCAAACTGCGGGAGTATTATGGTTTGTACGGGGGAGTGTGTTGGTAGCGCATTCCAGCCAACCGGGAACTCAGCACGGACCTAAAGGTTTGGCTTTTATAGTTGCTGGCATATTGGCAATGAATTTTGATAACACCATCGCGATGTTAAATTATATAATGAGCACGATGACGAGTTGGACTATGGCAGTTAAAACAAGCGCGGGATTTTAGATACCCTAATCTTCTTCTCCACATATCCTAAGATTATTTGCCTTGGCAAAATCAATGATGGATTGATAAAGCAATGGGCTTGTTTCTTTAAGTTTAGGATCAAGTAATACGCATTGATATCCTTCGCTATTCACACTTGGCCTTAATAGGGGAGAATAATGAATGCGGCTGTTTTTAAAGCTTGCCAATGAGCCACTCATCCGTTCTGCCCAGTCGCTGGGGCGAAAGGTTTTTCCTTGGGAGGTTATTCCTTCTATGATAATTGTTTTACTTTCAGGTGTAGCCATATCTTTATACAATATAAATACAGAGTGCTAAGTATAACATCATATGACGGAGGCTGTACGGAAATTTATTCATTTTGTAAAAATAAATTTGTGTTAAATTTGGTTTTCAAAATTAATTTTTATCCCTATTATGTCAACATATTCTATTTGTCATTTTTTGAAGGTTATTAGGAATGGAAAAAGAAAGTCATTCTGGTATTTATTTGTTGCCTAATTTATTTACAACAGCCAGCTTATTTGCAGCATTTTATTCCCTTGTTGCCTCGATGAAAGGACAATTTGAAGCGTCCATTATTGCGATATTTATTGGCATGATTGCCGATGGACTGGATGGAAGAATTGCACGCTTAACTCATACACAGACAGAATTTGGTGCTGAATATGATAGTTTATCTGATATGGTTACATTTGGGGTTGCGCCCTCATTATTAGTATATAATTTAATTTTGAGCCAATTAGGGAAAATAGGCTGGCTAGTGGCATTTGTTTATACAGCCGCAGTTGCCTTACGTTTAGCTCGTTTTAATACCCAGCTTGAAACCGCTGATAAACGATATTTTCAAGGGTTACCTTGTCCTCCTGCTGCAGCCGTAATGGCTTCTTTTTCTTGGTTATGCTATCAACATAACTGGCAAAATATGTTTGTTTCCCTATTAGCTGCGATTTTATCATTAATTGCTTCAGGTTTAATGGTTTCTAACTTTCGCTATTACAGTTTTAAAGAAGTAGATTTTAAGGGCAAAGTTCCATTCCTTTACGTTTTAGTGATGATTATTTTATTTGTTGCTATTGCCGCTAATCCTTCATTGGTTTTATTTGTTGGTTTTACGATTTATGCTTTATCTGGTTTATTTATGACGTTACTTGCGCTGCAAAAAATGAGAAGGAAAAAATCCAAAGAAATGAAGCAGTAACTATGCGGTATACTTTGAGTTAATGCCAGCCCATGCCCCCTTGAGGTGGGCTCTACAGGTAAAAAGGGGAGCATCACTTTAAATAGCGTATGATCCTATTAACACATCTCGCGCTGTTCTAAACGTTAACATTTACTAGAATACGATAGGTGATTAGGATTATGCGCTCCATCATACGAGAGATGGTTGAGGGGATTACTGTTGGAAATATGTAGCTGTTTAATTATTCACCTTCGCCAAAATAATTATTGATTAATTGAGTTAAGGCTTCATTCATTTGGACTTCATCAGGACCATCAATTTCCAAGATGAGCTCGCTCCCTTTATTGGCTGCAAGCATCATGACACCCATAATGCTTTTCCCATTAACGGTTTGTGAATTGCTGGTCACATCGATTTGGCTTTGGAATCTTGCTGCGGTAGAAACAAATTTCGCTGAAGCGCGTGCATGTAAACCCAACTTATTAATTATTTTGATTTTAGTTTTAATCATAGCGCGACAAATGTACCACGAATTAGGTTATAAGTGTAGCTAAGTGCAGCAAAGTTAAATCGAACAAATTTAGGATTTGCTTTGCTGCCTATAAAGCTACTGTAAGGGTTTATCTCTTAATCATGATTTAGAATTTTTTCTTTATGCTTACTCAATTGACGCTCTAATTTATCAATCAAATTATCGATTGCGGCATATAAATCATCAGATTCTGAGCTTGCATGCAGTTCACCTTTAGTCACATGAACAGTAGCTTCAGCAATTTGACGTAATTTTTCTACATTCAATACCACGTTGATGGATGTGATGTGATCAAAGTGACGCTCCAGCTTATCGAATTTTTCTTCGGTATATGCTCTGAGTGCAGGAGTAACATCAATATGATGTCCAGTGATGTTAATTTGCATAAAAATCTCCTCGTTACAATAGAACCATGGTGAAAATCATGATCCTTAGGTGCTATTTACAATTCTATTCTCTTGACCATTTTGGCTCAATCTAGGGAATTGTAAACAAACCCTAATTAATTACAAATTATTTTTCGTTCATTAGATGGAGCAATGCCCATTGCTTCACGATATTTTGCTACGGTTCGCCTTGCTACTTTGATACCCTGTTCTTCTAATAATTGGGTGATCTTACTGTCACTTAATGGTTTTTTTCTATTCTCTGCAGAAATTAATTTTTTTATCACGGCACGAATGGCTGTAGAGGAACACTCATCGCCGGCATTTGTATTGACATGACTTGAGAAGAAATATTTTAATTCAAATACCCCTCGAGGAGTATGTATAAATTTTTGGGTGGTGACACGCGAAATGGTTGACTCATGCATATCCAGAGCCGAAGCAACATCATTAAGAATCAAGGGCTTCATTGCTTCTTCACCATATTCTAAGAATCCTTGTTGGTATTCTATAATACAGGTGGCGACTTTAAGCAGTGTTTCTTGACGACTCTGAATACTCTTTAAAAACCAACGTGCTTCTTGTAGGTTATTTTTTAAAAATTGATTGTCTGCACTATTATCAGCTCGTTGAATGAGCGATGCGTATTGGTTATTAATGCTTAAATGGGGGAGCACGCTTTGATTGAGTTGAACTTTCCATTTATTGTTAACTTTTTTAACAGTTAAATCCGGAATAATGTATTCGGTAATGTCTTCATGAATTAAATTACCGGGTTTGGGGTTTAATCCTTGAATCGTTTTCAATACCTTATCAATTGTTTTTTCGGTAATCTGATGATTTTTCATTAACTGTTTATAATTATGCTGGGCTAGCAATTCAATGTCTTCTGAAATGATCTTTTTAGTCAATGCTAGGCTTTCTGGGTCTAAAGAAAGCTGCTCCAGCTGCACCAGTAGTGTTTCAGCGAGATTCACTGAAGCACAGCCTACGGGATCAAATAATTGCAAACGATGGCGTACGGCTTCTATTTCATCTAAATCCAATGGATGGGTGTCGCTTGTAAGACTTGCATGTAATTCAGTAATGCTCATAGTCAGGAACCCATCGCTATTCACCGCATCGATAATCGCAGTTGCTATGGCTCTGTCTACATCACTCATGGGAGAAAGTTCAAGTTGCCATCTTAGATGATCTTGTAAATTAGTAGTAGTGCAATGCAGGTTGTCAAAATTATAGTCATTATCTTCAAAGGCAATACGTTTGCCTGAGCTTTGATACAGTTCTGACCATTGAAAATCGTAGGATTCATCATTATTTTGCGGTTCTACTGCATTGGTTTCGAATTCTCCTTTATCTTCGTTTGGAGTTGCTTCAAGCATTGGATTTGATTCAACAATGAGTTGGATTTCTTGCTGTAAATCAATCGTTGATAATTGCAATAGTCTGATTGCTTGCTGTAACTGTGGCGTTAGCGTTAAGTGCTGTCCAATGCTTAGTTGCAATGATGGTTTCATTCAAATCCTCTTTGTATTCATTGCTATTTACTATCAGTTTAAACGATTCGTAAGGATAATCCAGTATCTACAGCGTTAATTTAGGTATGACTTTAAAAAAATAGATTTTTACCAAGGGTATTTTAGGGGGGCGATGCAGTTAAATGTTTCATTCCTATATCAATAAGGAATAAATTCTCAAATTTATTTTTTGTAAATAATAGAAAGAGACGATTTAAGAGATCGGTTAAGAACGCGAGTGATCTAAAAACAACATGAAGGGCCCCATAAGTTATGGGGCTTAAAACATTATTTTACTTTTTTCTCTTTGAAAAGAACGTGCTTACGTACTTTAGGATCGTACATCATAAGCTCCATTTTTTCAGGATGGTTTCTTGGGTTTTTAGTTGTAGTCTTATAGTATCCAGTTCCTGCTGTGGATTCCATTTTCACTTTAATCGTGACAGCTGCCATGGTTTATCCCCTTAAGTTATACTTTTTCGCCTTTAGCTCTGAGTTTATCCAGAACTGCTTTTATACCTAACTTGTCTACAATACGCATACCTTTGGTACTGAGCTTTAATGTGACAAATCGATTTTCTTCTTCAACCCAGAAACTGTGGTTCTGAATATTCGGCAGAAAGCGTCTTTTGGTTTTGTTGTTAGCGTGCGACACTTTATGACCAGTCATGGGTCGCTTGCCAGTTACCTGACATACTCTAGACATTGTGTTACTCCAAAATAGGTTTTAGTTTGCTTGTCTTTGTAAAATTCTGGGCAAATAGCCGGATGTGAAATACAAGAGCGGTTTTATATCAAAAAAATGCATTAGTTGCAAGATTTTTGTAAGAACATATAATTCCGGCTTTGACCAAATGATGAGTGTGATTTATGCAACGCCGGATAAAAAGTTATGTTTTAAGAGCAGGTCGGGTAAGTAATCGTCAGAACCAGGGGCTGGAACTTTGGCTTAAAGATTATGAACTTGCTGTAGATGGAAATCCATGGAATTTAGCTGCAGCATTTAACCGTAATGCGGATACAGTGGTTGAAATAGGTTTTGGTATGGGAGCCTCTTTGTTGGCCATGGCTAAAAGTAATCCTGAAATTAATTATATAGGTATAGAGGTTCATCTTGCGGGTGTGGGTAGTTTGGCTGCTGATTTACATGAACATCAATTATCTAATGTACGTATTGTGGCCCATGATGCTGTTGAAGTGTTTCGCACCCAATTGCTCGATAACTCACTTGGCGGAGTACAAATATTTTTCCCTGATCCCTGGCATAAAAAACGTCATCATAAAAGACGCTTAATTCAGAAAGAATTTATTCAATTAGTAACAAAAAAATTGAAGCCAGGTGGGTTTATTCATTGTGCGACCGATTGGCAAGAATACGCAGAGCATATGCTGGATGTCTTATCTACAGAGCCTGCTTTGAAAAATTCTCAGCACGATGGAGGATATTCGCCCCGACCTTTATCAAGGCCACTTACAAAATTTGAACAGAGAGGGGAACGTTTAGGGCATGGAGTGTGGGATTTGATGTTTAATAAATTGCCTGAATCACCGTAATTTTAAATAAAAATTTTATTCTCCGGCCTAATGACATTGTAGAAATTTTAACTATTCTTTTGATCTTCTATTGTCCAATGTGTAATATAAATCTGGAAGTAACACTACAGGGGACGTAACATGGAATTTATCATTGAAATAAATGCAGCTCTAAAATTAGGACTAGAAGAATTTAAAAAATTCATTGAAAAGAAGCTGCTCGACGATAAGAGTTATCTTGAGCATCCATTCTGGATTGCAGGTGGTGTTCAAATGACTGTTCTGAACTATTTGATTGAACAACACCAGAGAAAAAATGAAGATTCTGTTGATAAGGGAATCCCGTCGGATTTAACAGAGTTTATTGATTTGATTCTCAGTAAAGTCCGCGATAAAAATATTGGTCTGCCCTTGCATCAAGCAATTGCTGCTGGCAAAGTTCAGCTGGCTCTGCATCTTTTGGATGCTTATGAATTTGATGTCAATAAGCGCGATGAAGATGGGCGTACTTTATTGTCTTTAACATTACAAACTAAAAATCGTGAATTATTAACAAAAATTTTAGCGTTGAATCCTGAAGTGAATGCAACGACTCGCATTAAAGAAGCCCGTATACCTTTTCAGCCTTTACATCAAGCTATAGCATTGGATTTTGTTTCTGGGGTGGTTAATTTAATCAGAGCAGGGGCTGATTTGGCTAATCCTGTAGGAGTGCGGAAAGATACCCCACTGATCTTAGCGGCACGAAAAGGTAAAATAAAGGCACTTGAAGGTTTATTGGATGAGGCACCCACAGAAAGGTTGAAGTTGGAGGCGGAAAACATGCCTTGTCCAGATGAGGAACGAGGCGATAATGCAATGGATGTGCTTTGTAAACGATTGTTCCGTGAGCAGGACAATAAGGATTTACTTAGAGGGGTGGCTATGTTGCTTTGTCGTGGAGCCGAGCCACCACGAAACAAGGAGCTGTGCCAATTATTAGCGAGCAAACGTAGTGATTTGCTCAAAGAAATCGATAGTTACATGGATAATAGACCTGAATTAGTTGATCCTTTTGTAAGCAGATGTCATGTGGAAGACAGTGCATTACATGACATAATTTATGTCGATCATTCTTGGGGGAGCACTTTACGACAGCTTTTTGGTAAACCTAGTGATGCAGCTTTTGTAATAGAGCGGTTAGTCACCCGCAAATACAGCCGTCGGCAAGAAGGGAACATGGATAGCCCAGTATTACCAACGGCTGCGGCAGTACCCTTAAAAGGTGATGAACCTCCTTTTAAACTCTATGCAGAATTTGTCCGACGATATAATGAAGCATATGAGAACCAAAGAATGACCAATCCTTGGAGTACTATGCGTTGGTTGATTGCCGAGGGAAAATGTAATTGGGAAACAGTAAAACAATACGCTCGTCATCATCCCGGAACTAGGACTCAGATTATCTATGATGATATGTTTAAGACTTTGCCTAAAATGGAGATGCATGAGCCAATTGAAAATTCAACTGGAGGACTCCATCCCAGCAGTGAAGAATCGGCTGTAAATCCAGTAATTAATTCATAGCAATCCGTTTCATTGGTAGTCGCTTTATTGAATAAATAGTTTGGATAATAGAATAAATCCCAAACTGAACATTTGTCATTCCTGTGAAAGCAGAAATCTACTGTCAAATGAGGCATAGTGCCCAATGGTTGGATTCCCGCTTTCGCGGTAATGACATACACCTTTTCAACAAGGCTTTGGTGGAGGCGATGGAAAACGACCCTCTACAAGAGAAGCTTATGAATGGACGTGGTATGCGCATTAAATTAAAATCAGTCTCAATCTGCGAGTTTTTTAAATAGTGATTATGAATATTAGCGTATTACTTTTAACAGTGATTTGTTTTATTGGCATGATTAGCCCTGGTCCAGATTTTATACTGGTTACAAAAAACGCTTTTTTATATCCTAAACGTCAGGCTTTAGCCACTGCTTTTGGTGTTGTTACTGGATGTTTCTTTCATGCTACTTATTGTATTTTAGGGTTGGCGTTTGTTATTACTCAGAGTATTGTTCTTTATACAACCATTAAATATGCGGGTGCATGCTATTTAATTTATCTGGGATTGAAAGGTTTAAAAACCAAACAATCCCTAAGTATGCATCAAGACCGCTCTTCGTTGCACACTATAACTGTTTCCAAGGCTTATTTTGAAGGGGTTTTATGCAATGCTTTAAATCCAAAACTTGCAGTTTTTCTGCTGAGTTTGTTTACTCAATTTGTCTCCATTAACGCATCGATTGGCGATAAAGCTTTAGTTGCCGGGGTTTTTGTCAGTGAATCGTTCTTTTATTGGCCATTACTCGTTCTATTCCTGCAATCAAATAATATCCGAAAAATATTTACTAATTTTCAAACTACTTTGACCCGCGTATTTGGTGGTTTATTGGTTTATGTGGGAGTTCGGGTGATGCTGAGCGCGGATTAGTTTTTCAGAGGAATAAAATGTCAAAAGCTGCTATAGGACTAAAAAAAACAGAGCTAGATACCCCTTGTTTAATCATTGATAAAAATCTTCTCAAATCTAACTTGGAGACTATGAGAAAACATTCTATCGAAAACAGTATCCATATAAGACCTCATTGTAAAACCCATAAATGCTCTCAATTAGCTCGCTTACAGATAGAATACGGTGCAATAGGCGTAAGCGTAGCAAAAATTTCAGAGGCTGAAGTTCTTATTCAAAACGGAATACCCAATATTCTGATTACCTCACCAATTGTTACAAAGAATAAAATTGCCAGGCTTATTTCGTGTCTGGAAAAAGCTCCTTTTACTTTGGTGGTTGTCGACAATAAAGAAAATATGATTGCTTTAAATGAAGCAGGTCAGCTCAATAAAAAAATGATCAATGTCTTAGTCGATGTGGACCCTGGGATAGGGCGTACCGGAGTTAAACCCGAATTCGCTTTAAATTTTGCTTTAGAAATGAGGCAATTCCCTTGGTTAAATTTGATGGGAATTCAATGTTATGCGGGTAATTTACAGCATATACCCTCTTTTAGGGAACGAAAGAGCAAATCATTACAGACCATGTGTATGGCGAGTGATCTGGCAAAAAGTTTTCGGGAAATGGGTCTTAATTGTCCCATAGTTACAGGAAGTGGAACAGGAACTTATGATATTGATATTGAAGCGACAGAAGTAACCGAGATTCAACCGGGTTCCTATACAGTTATGGATGTTCAATATGCAACGATTGGCTCGAAAAGTAATGAGAGGCAATTTAATACCTTTAAACCGGCAATGACCCTTTTAACCACAGTTATCAGTAACAACAGA
This sequence comes from Legionella cherrii, assembly GCF_900635815.1. NCBI lineage: Bacteria > Pseudomonadati > Pseudomonadota > Gammaproteobacteria > Legionellales > Legionellaceae > Legionella > Legionella cherrii. Next base: position 3,655,190 of record NZ_LR134173.1, on the reverse strand, counting down.
ACAGAACATGTGACTGTTGATGCAGGCACAAAAGCCATTTATGTAGATCAACATAAACCCCAAATCATCAGTCATCAGGGGCTGGAATATGATTGGGGCGGCTTTGGAGATGAGCATGGTAAAGTGACTGCGGTGAATGGTGCTCAATTACCTGATCACGGTGAGGTTTTAGAGCTCATTGTTCCTCATTGCGATCCAACCATTAATTTATTTGATCAATTTTTTATTACTGAAAACGATATTGTAGTTGATATTTGGGATATTGATCTCAGAGGAAAATGCCAGTAAAAATTTAAATCCATGAGGTACTCTCAACTGGCTAGACATACTTAGTTTATGGAAAAAACTAACCCTTCAGATTGTGCTAATTACAGCAGGAGAACTTGCTTAAACTTCATATACCCCATAGAATTCTAATTTTCTTAAAATTCTCCGGGAGAGTAGTACATGGGGTGGAATGAGCCAGATAAAGGCAAAGATCCCTGGAAGGGTAAAAATCAACCTCCAGATTTGGATGAGGCGCTGAAACGCGCTCATGACAAATTGAAGAAGTTTTTATTTGGAGGTTCTACCAAAATTGGTAATGAGCCTTCCAAAAAATCGAATGGTGGTCTAATCGCGCTTACTGTAATTTTGGTTGCTTTTATTCTCTGGGTGTTGTCGGGTGTCTTTATTGTTGATCCCGCAGAACAAGCGGTAATTCTTCGTTTTGGTAAATATGTGGAAACAGTGGGTTCCGGACCACATTGGATACCAAGGATTATTTCTTCAAAAATTATTATGAATGTGGACCGTGTGTTGGATTATTCTTATTCTGCACAAATGTTAACGAGTGACGAAAATCTAGTTTCTGTATCCTTAGCAGTGCAGTATCGCATTGGTGATTTGCAGGAATATTTATTTAACGTCGCTAATCCTGAGGAAAGTTTGCAGCAAGCGACCTCCAGTGCGCTGAGACAAGTTGTAGGGACAACTACTCTGGATCAAATGATTACGGAGGGACGTGAAGTTTGGGGCAATCAAGTTCAAGAGACTTTGATAAAAACTCTGGATTTATATAAAACAGGTATTGTAATCGTCAATGTAGCACCACAGCCTGCACGTGCTCCTGAAAGTGTACAAGATGCGTTTGACGATGCAATTAAAGCACAAGAAGATGAAAAGCGCTTTAAAGAACAAGCCCTTGCTTATGCCGCGAAAGTTGTTCCAATAGCAGAAGGGAAGGCGAGCCGGATCCAACAAGAGGCTGAAGCTTTTTCCAAACAGCTTGTATTGAATGCCCAAGGGGAGGTTTCTGAGTTTTTAGCGTTACTTCCTCAATACACTGCTGCCCCAAAAGTTATGGCAGAACGCATGTATTTGGAAACAATGCAAAAAGTTATAAGCAAGAGCAGTACGATCATAGTCGATAGTAAATCAGGTAATTTGCTGTATCTTCCTTTAGATAAGTTATTTGGAAAGTCCTCCGGTTTTCCAACTGAGACCGCAAAAAATGACAAAGCGGAGAGTGATGAATCCAATGAGACAGAGAACTTGGTCGATGGTCGTGAGCTCACCAGACCTGTTTATCGACAAGGGAGAAATTAACAATGAAAACTACGGGTAGAGCCCTTGGCATTTTGATCTTTTTACTACTTCTATTTTTAGTGACCAGTGTATTTACGATAACACAAGGTCAACAAGGAATTCTTTTACGCTTAGGCCGTTTGGTTAATGATGACTTGACTGATAAGGTTAAAGTATTGAATCCTGGATTGCATTTTAAAGTACCATTTATCGAAAACGTACGTATTTTTGATACGCGTATTCAAACTATGGATATTAAGTCGACCCGTATTGTCACCAAAGAAAAAAAGGACGTTATGGTAGATTATTATGTCAAATGGCACATTACCGATTTGGCTCAATATTTTAAATCCACAGGTGGCAATGAATTTAAGGCGGAAACATTACTGGAGCAACAATTAAATACATTATTACGTGCTCAGTTTGGTAAACGTACCATTCCTGAAGTCGTATCGGGTGGTCGTGATGATGTCATGGAATTGTTGCGTAAAGCAGCTCAAAAACAAGCAGGCGGGTTAGGTATTAACGTGGTTGATGTACGCATTAAAGGAATTGAACTACCAGCCAATACCAGCAACGCCATTTATCAACGGATGCGGGCGGATATGCAAAAAATTGCCAATAAACACCGTGCTGATGGTCAAGCCGCTGCTGAAGAGATAAAAGCTAAGGCCGACGCTGATGTGATGGTCTTGTTAGCAAAAACCCGCAGTAATGCACAAAAAGTACGAGCCATTGGGAAAGCACAAGCGGCGTCGATCTATACAGATGCCTACAGTAAAAATAAGGATTTTTTTGCTTTATATCGTAGCTTGCTTGCCTATGAAGGGAGTTTTAAAAGCAGAAAAGATATTTTGGTATTGGATCAAAGCAGTGCATTTTTTGATTATTTTAAGCAAGCTACACCAAAAAATGATGGTGTACCTGCTAAAAAGTAACTATAATGTTGGGTTTTGGTAACTATTCACCTCTATACCAAAATCTTGGAGAACACTACATAATTTGTGGCAGGTTGAGCAAAGAGTACTCTGGAATGGCAGACATACTGACTATGTGAGCATTTTTTAGAATGTTTTCATTTGAGATGTACCTTTAGGGAATTGAGGCAGAAGAGTGCAGTTACAAATTTTGTTGAAATTGAGTTCTCAGGTTCTCAATTTAGAGTGGCGAATAGCATTTTGTAAATTTAAGAGTTGATCATGGGTAAAAACGTTGTTGTTTTAGGAACACAGTGGGGCGATGAAGGCAAAGGTAAAATTGTCGATTTATTAACCCAAGATGCGCAGGTTGTTGTCCGCTATCAAGGCGGCCATAATGCAGGCCACACCTTAAAAATTAATGGAGTGAAAACTGTTCTACGTCTTATTCCCTCAGGGATGCTGAGACCCCATGTGACTTGTTACATTGCTAATGGAGTAGTTCTCTCACCCGATGCCCTATTGGGAGAAATTAAAGAACTGGAACAAAGTGGAATTGATGTGCGTTCCCGCTTACGTATTAGTATGGCTTGTCCACTGATTCTTCCTTGTCATGTTGCCATGGATAAAGCGCGTGAAACACATATGGGAAATTCAGCCATTGGTACTACCGGACGTGGCATAGGCCCAGCTTATGAGGATAAGATTGCCCGCCGTGCATTAAAAGTCAGTGACTTATTTCATCCTGACCGCTTTGCAACAAAATTAGCGGATCTTTTAGATTATTATAATTTTCTATTGACGCAATATTTCAAGCAACCTGCTGTAGCTTTTCAACCTTTATTAGATTCAGCGCTGCAATGGGCTGAAGAATTAAGGCCCATGGTTTGTGACGTTTCTGCTTGTTTGCATGAGCATAGAGAGCGGGGCGATAATATTTTATTTGAGGGAGCCCAAGGGGTTTATCTAGACATTGACCATGGAACATATCCTTTTGTGACTTCATCAAACACCTGTGTTGGTTCGGTAGTTAATGGTGCAGGATTTGGTCCAAAATACATTGACTATGTTTTAGGAATCACCAAAGCTTATACCACTCGAGTTGGGGGAGGGCCTTTCCCAACAGAACTCTTTGATGAGGTTGGTAAACAAATTGCCGAGCGTGGCCAGGAGTTTGGTGCGGTTACTGGAAGACCCAGACGCTGTGGCTGGTTTGATGCAGTTTTGTTAAAGCGTTCAATTGAGTTAAACAGTATCACGGGATTATGCATCACAAAGCTTGATGTTTTGGATAAATTAGACGTGTTACGTATTGCAGTTGCCTATAAAGATGAAAAGGGTAATTTAATCTCTCGTCCTCCTCAAGCAGCTGCTGACTTCCAAGGTTTAGAGCCGGTTTATGAAGAAATGCCTGGTTGGCAAGAGTCTACTGCTGATGTCACGAATATGAGCGACTTGCCTGCTAATGCCCTGGCTTATTTAAAACGAATAGAGAATCTGCTCAATGTTCCAATTCATTTATTATCAACTGGACCTGAGCGCGATTCGACAATTATTTTACGTAATCCTTTTAAATCTTGATTTGAATTAGTTTTACAAATACCTGGTAATAGCCTTTTGCAAAAGTAAGTCGGGCCTTGGCCCGACAATATAATTGCTTCGAGTTGGCCTGATGTAAGTATCCAGCTGAACTGATCTTTTATTTCTACAAAACTTACTAATAAACTAATTTAACAGAAATGCTCAAGGAGTTGTCGGGCCAAGGCCCGACCTTAGCTCCTGTGAAACACTAAAATTTATTTTCAAATGCATGCAGTTTTTGTTCTAACTCCCATTGTAATTGGGCTTTCTCACTAGTTTTGATAAATAGTTGGCAACTTTTGCTTTCTAGATCTTGGCAATCGTCAATTAATAGGGCCTTGTCAGGGGCAGACCATATGCTTTTACCCGGTAAAAATGAATAGGTGAGTGCATTCCTATTGATTTGTTTTAATGTGGGATAATCCAGCCCATGATTCAATGCAGCTTCTACATATTGTTGTGTGAGATTGGTTCGCAAGATGCCTTCATCATCAGTAGACAAGACAACTGGGACCTCATGTTTAAGATAAAAATTCAGCGGATGGTTTGAACCCGAGACTTTTAATATTTTTAGATTGCTGATGAGATTAATTTCTACTGGCTTATGATGTTTTGCCATGTAGTCTAAGGTACTCTTTGCATTATTTTCATGAGCAATATCTACTCCATGTCCAATTCTTTGTGCTTGGCCAGTAAGGAGTGCATCTCGAATGTGGTAATTTAAATCTTCCGGGGTAACAATTTCTTGAGTTAATTCTCCAGCATGTAAGGCAATATTAACTTGAGGGTATCGCTTGTGTAGGTATTGGTATATTTGCATTTGTTTGTGATAGTCTCGTAAAGAGATCATCCCGTCTTCGGGCTGTACTAAATTAACACCAACAAGAGCGCCCTTACTTCGTATGGATTGATCTACAGCTTCAAACGCGTTAAGTGTTTGTGCAAACAAGTTATCTAGAGATTGTTCTCGCAGCGAATAGTATAAAAATTTAATTTTTATTTGGCAGGCTTTTTTTTCTGGATTGGTATCGCAACCTAGCTCTTGTCGTGCTTGTTGCAAAATACGATTTGATTCCACTACAGTGTAATTGACATTATTTTGAAAGTCTTGGTTTTCCAAGAGTACCTTTCTTTTTTGGCTAAATGAAGTAGTGTTCTTGAGCTTATCACCAAAACTGACTGAATGGGCATTATCAGGTAAGATCATCACTTCCATATAGCGTTCATTTTGTAGTGCTGCGGTTTGCATGACTGATGCAAGGAGTTCGGGCTGATGATCTGCAACTATGGCATTGAACTTATAGAATGAGTTGAAAAAATGATCGTGGCCTGATTCCTTCCCTGGCACAAAATCTTTCATAGACCAGCTTCTGACAGTGCTGGCATAAAGTTCTGGATGATTAAACAAATCTTTTGTCTCTACCCCTTTACAAACAGATGGATTTTTACTGGCCGTCCAATTGCTTGTATTCAAGCAATAATTATCTTTAGAGGTCAGTTCCAACATCACTTCTGGGTAGGCACCTCCAGATAAATGATAATGTAACTCTCCACCTTTAGGCATGTTTTTAAAGAATGTATATAAAGAATTCGGATCATTTTTTATTTGATCAAAATAAGATTGAACATTAGCTTGAGTAGCAGAGAAAAAAAGCAGGCTGACCAGGAAGGCGGTTGATTTAATATAATTCATTGTAATCTAAAAAATATCAGTTTGTGAAGATTATCGCATAATTATTATTAAATCCCAACCATTGTATTTAGATTCTATTCATAGCAAAATGAATTTATTGTTCCTAGGAGCTATCAAATAAATTCTCACTCCAAGCTGCATTCTGCTTATCCGGAGTGAGACAGTGAGAGGGGCAAGTAGGCGCTGCCATTAAGTTACAAAGAATCCCCTCTCCCACTTGTGGGAGAGGGGTAGTGGTGAGGGAAATCAATACCCTCATCTGCCCTAAAGGGCACCCTCTCCCCTGTGGGGAGAAGGGAAACTAATGGTAATGGGGCAAGTAGGAAAGGGACTCAGTACTCCTATGAAGGTAATAGCAATTGAGTCTAATCAATAAGGATGATGAATATGAAACTTTTTTTATCAAAATTGTATGCTATTTTAGGTGCTTTTTTCTTATCGCTAATGGCAGTAGGATTTTGTGAGGCTGCATCTGACATCAGTAGCGCTACTAATAAAACCAAAATGACAATCAATGTTGGTATTTATGCTCCTTTTTCTAACGAATCTGCGTTTATTGGCAGGAATATGTTGGGGGCAATGGAAATCGCACGTGATCAATTAAAATCTTCTGAGATTAATTACGAATTTTATACTTTAGATAAAATGCCGAATTCTGCGAATGCAGCAAAAACCGTGCAAAAATTTATTGATGCACACCACATTAATGTCTTGGTAACTGAAGGTACAGAAAGTGGCGCTTTAGTCGCACCTTTAGCAAAAAAAAATAAGCTCATTCATTTTTGTCTGACTGATGATTCAATCATTGCTGATGGAAAAAATAATTTCTTAGCCCAAAGTCCCAATCACAAACAAGCTGCTGTTTTGACTCAATCGGTGAAACCAGAATTTATTGCTCAATTTAAACAGGAATATTTCAGTCACCCTGTTAGTGAAGCAGGATATGCTTTTGATATATTCCATCTGATTCATAGTAGTGCTCAGCTGGCGATGAAGACGCATTCTGATTTTTCATCCCAAGCGGTTGCAACACATCTTTTAGCTCTTGAATCAGGGACAGGGGTAATGGGTACATTTAACTTAGATAAAAATGGCGTTTCTTATAAAAAGCAGATTCTTACTGCCTGATTAAAGTTCCCCTCATTCCCGGTTGCGAGCAACCGGGCTATTCGCTTACAACCTCGCTGACTTCATTTCCTTAATCTTGCCTTAATATCGATGGCATAAAATTAAGTCATAGTGTAGACATTCTTTTCAAGGAGAAGAGGAGGTTGTATGCAAAGTAAAGATGATCTTCTGAAGCAAGTGGTTGCAAACACCCATCTGGGTAATAAAAAAGGTGTAATCTCAATTATCTTAGGTGAGCGTTTTGGATATCCTTTAGGTATGATAAGGAGCAGATCTTCTAAGCAACCTGTAGATTTCAAAGTCTTGAGTTTAGGCATAACTGAAGGAAGAGAGCTGGGATTTATTGATTTTGTATTTGATCATAAGACGGGTTTTATTGGAATAACATTTAGTAAAAAACTCAATCCACATGGACACGATGGCATCGCAGATTCCCTGTATATTCCTGGTGCTTCAGGGAGCGCCTCAAGGCGAGCTACAATGGTCGGTGGCAGAATTGCATATTTAAATCAAACGTTTGTCAGTACAGAATGGAGTGGTCATTACGGTGATCTGTGGAATGCAAGAATCATTGAACATTTTCAAAGCATTTTTTATTGGACTACGAAACAACCCATCCTGCACATTAACTGGAGAGATAGTGATCCTGAGGAAGAGAGAGCAGCTACGGCTGTTGTACCAAGCGAACATGTCGAAAAACAACACTCCAGATTGATGACTTTTGGATTATTTTGCGTCAATAATCGTGCTACTGCTGATGGTGTTAAGGCTAACACACCATTGACGAATGACCTATCTAAGACGGTTGTTTCCTATTTGCCGCCAAAATGATGTAACCAGGATTTATATAATACGATCATTGATTCCGCTTGAGGTAGCTTCATTCTCGATTGCGAGCAAACAGGCTACTCATTTAAGTAAAAAAGAGGAGCCTGGAAGGTCAGATTACAATCCAACCCCATGGCTCCTCTTTTTCTATTGCAAACTGATAATTATCTGTTGGCTAAAGACATACCTTCCAAGACAGTTAATGCAGCATAAAGTTGATAGTCGTTATGCATTAAATCGTCTATTTGAGCTTTAGCCGTTTTCGCTTTATTTTCCTCATTGTTCTTATTAATCAAGTGGCCATTAAGATTGGCTTCACTAAATCCAGTAAGATCAGAAGACTTGGCAGCAGTCTTGGGAATCTCCATCTCATTGACTACGATATCAGGCACAATACCCTTAGCTTGAATTGAGGTTCCAGAAGGAGTGTAATAAAGAGCAGTAGTTAATTTAATCCCGGTTTTGTCATCCAGGGGTAATACGGTTTGTACTGAACCTTTACCAAAACTCGTTGTACCTAAAATAACGGCTCGTTTATTGTCTTTAAGCGCACCAGCTACAATTTCAGCTGCAGATGCAGAACCATTATTGATTAATACAACCATCGGTGCATTATGCAAAACATCGATACCTTTGGATAAGGCGGTAAAGTCTGAACCAGGTAAACGCCCTTTTGTTGAAACGATTGTTTCGGGTTTGCCTGATTTGTCTTTACCAAGGAATGCATCAGAAACCTGAATGGCTGAATCAAGCAAGCCTCCTGGGTTGTTACGTAAATCCAGTACGAGACCTTTTAAGTTTCCGCCAGATTGTTGTTTTAGCCGATCAATGGCTTGCAGCATATCTTTTCCAGTTAATGCCTGGAATTGAGTTAAACGGATATAACCATAGCCTGGGGCGAGCAATTTACTCTGTACGCTCTTAATTTGAATCACTTCGCGTACTAAGTCAAAAGTAAGTGCTTTGTTAACTCCTTTGCGTAATACGGTCAACTGAATGGTGCTTCCAGCTTTACCGCGCATTAAGTTGACTGCATCTTTAAGTGAGAGACCTTGAACGGACTCTTTACCTAATTTAATAATATAGTCTCCGGATTTAATGCCCGCTTTAAATGCTGGGGTATCCACCAGAGGAGTAACTACTTTGACAACGCCGTCTTCCATAGTCACTTCTAATCCTAACCCACCAAATTCACCGCTAGTTGATGTTTGCAGCTCTTTAAATTCCTCTTCATCCAGATAGCTGGAGTGAGGATCAAGACCATTGAGCATGCCACGAATGGCGTTATCAAAGAGTTCTTTATCATCGACAGGTTTAACGTAATATTTTTTAATCTCACCGATTGCATTGGAAAATCGTTGAACATCTTCTAAAGGAACTGCTTTAGAAGTGGCATTGGAGTTTGTAGAAGTATTAGTTTCATCATCTGCAAAGCCAGTCAGAGGTAACATAAGAGTAAAAGCGTATACTATCGCAAGCGTGCATGGATACAGTTTTCTTATCAACATAGCGATCTCCTCAGATGCAAGGCTACAACATAAGCCATCTTCTTTTATTATAATTATTGAAATGCAATTAAGGTGCCAGGGTTCACTTATGATAACCAATTAAGTGGTGGAATTGCCTTTCCCCTTAGTCTTATTTCAAAGTATAGACCGTTTTGTTTAATTCCGCCGCTATGACCAACACTTGCAATTTGTTCATTTTGACGTACATACTGACCTTTGCTTTTGAATAGGGATTGATTGTGAGCATACAAGGTCATAAAACCCTGTCCGTGATCAATAATAATCAATAATCCATATCCCTTCAGCCAGTCGCTAAATACTACTTTTCCTGGATAAACGGCAGTAACTACGGCTCCTTCCTCGGCAAAAAATGTCACTCCTTGATTCATTTTACGTAAGGATCGGCTCTGGCTCTGGACTGGGAGCGGCAATTTTTTGCGCATTTGGCTAAATGGACTGCTTGTTTGATGAAACGGTTTGTCCTTTTGAGTAATGCTTTGTTGTGCTAATGACTTCAGCAAACGGGCCAAATTCTCTTTATTTTTTCGTACCTCTCTTAACCTGTTTTGTTTATCTTGAATTTCATGATTCAAAGATTGAATTAACGTAGTATGATAACTTTTATTTTGTTGCAGTTGTTCTTGATGCTTAGTAAGCTCCGTTTTAAGTTGCCTGTTCGCATTAAGTTCTTCACGAAGTTTTTCTTTGCTCTCACTTAAACGTGCACGAGTTTTATCTATTTTTTCAATCAATAGTTGTCGTGACTTAACGATATATTGGTAATAGGTTAAAATCCGGCTGACCTTATTGGGATCATCTTGATTGAGCAGTAATTTAAGTGATTGATACTCACCCATTTGATAGCGTGCACGTACGTGATTCGCTAATAATTGTTGTTGGGTAATAAGTTGTTGATTTAACTCATTTACTTGCTTTTGCAAGTCAGCAATTTTATTTTCTTTGTTCTTGATATCTTCTTGAATGGAGCGGAGTTTGCGAATCCCTTCACCGATTTGCTTTTCAGTCTCTGATAATTCTTTATTTAAAATACCGCGTTTGTCGTGTGCAGAGTTTAACGTTTTTTGGAGGCTGTTAATTTGAGCCTCTAATTGTTTTAACTTATTTTGTGTTTGGAGTACGGTAGAAGATTCTGCATAAACTCCAAAGCAAAACAACATACCAAAGAGTAATCCACTGAAAGAGAGAGCACTCGAGTGTTGATTAGTCCATCGAGTGGGTTTTCGTTTTTGCTTCGCAGCTATCAAATGATAAAAAGGGGAATTTTTAGCATTTGACTGACATAAGTCATGAGAAATTAAATAATTCCGTTTATTCATGAGTATCTTTTTCTAACAATTGATGTCCTGTCATTTCCGCTGGAGGAGTAATACCAAGCAAGGCCAACATGGTTGGTGCGATATCAATTAAGCTTCCTTCACTACGTGTAAAATGCCAATGCCCCCCTACATATACTAGTGGTACAGGTTCACTGGTATGAGCAGTATGTGCTTGATGTGTTGTTTCGTCAAACATTTCTTCAGCATTACCATGATCCGCTGTAATGAGCAGTTTACCGTCTTGTTGAGCTAGTGCATGCCACACTTTGCTCATGCATTGATCAAGGCATTCTATGGCACGAATTGTAGCCTGAAAATTGCCACTATGTCCTACCATGTCGGCATTGGCATAATTGCAAATAATGACGTCATAGGCTTGACTGTTAATTGCTTCGACCAAACTCTCTGTTAATTGGGGGGCGCTCATTTCTGGTTGTAAATCATAGGTGGCGACTTTAGGAGAGGGAATGAGAATTCTCTCTTCATTCGAAAAAACGTTTTCGTTCCCACCATTGAAGAAAAAGGTTACATGGGCATATTTTTCTGTTTCTGCAATACGTAATTGACTTAACCCGTACTCTGCAATAACTTCACCTAAGGTATTATTTAAAGGAATCGGTGGAAAGGCCTGGGAAGTTGGTAGATTTTTATCATATTGGGTCATGCTGACAAAATAGGATAATTGCGGTTGCACCGTGCGGTTGAATTTTTTAAATGTTGGATCAATAAAAGCCGTGGTTAATTGTCGCGCTCTGTCTGCACGAAAATTATAGAACAAAACAGCATCGCCATCTTCTATTGCTTTTTTTTCACCTATAAGGGTAGGCGGTATGAATTCATCAGACAGATTTTGTTGATAATAAGACTTGATTGCTGCTTCGGCATCTTGGAAATGATGCTGGCTGTGGCCTTGGGTTAATAAAGTATAGACTGGTTCTATTCTCTCCCAACGATTGTCTCTGTCCATTGCATAATAGCGCCCACTAATAGAACAAATTCGAGCCACTGGATGTATTTTTAATTTGCTATTGAGTCGTTCTAAACTATCTAAGGCACTTTGTGGCGGTGTATCCCGGCCATCTAAAAATAAGTGTAAATATACCGAAGTGAATTGTTGTTGTGCACATAAATCAAGTAAGGCAAATAAGTGTTGTTCGTGGCTGTGTACTCCTCCTGGAGAAAACAAACCCATAATATGCAATGACTTATTGTTTTTCTTTAGGGTGGTTATTACCTCACGAAAAATGGTGTTGTTGGCGAACTCTCCATTTTTTATGCTTTCGTTGATGCGAGTAAAGTCTTGTTGGATGACTCGCCCTGCACCTATATGCATATGCCCTACTTCGGAATTACCCATTTGCTCATCAGGTAAACCAACAGCATACCCCGAAGCGTGCAAAAGAATATGGGGGCAATTGTTCCACCATTCATCCCATTGTGGTGTATTGGCTTGGGCGATCGCATTATATTTATTATTTTTGTTATATCCCCAGCCGTCTAAGATCATGAGCAACAAGGGTGTTTTTTTTTGCATGCAATTCTCCGTGGAACACAATCCCAATTGGGTCGGAAAATTATACCTTACTTAATTGGTATTTCGAAATTTATTCATGCAGTAAGGTTTTAAAGTCTGAGCCATTCATCATATCCTTATCTTCGCTCGGAGTAATAAATTAATAATTTCTTAATAATAATGGTATAGAATGCGGCCATGTTGATTTTGGGTTGCCCAGATTGAGGCGAGCTAAATTTAATCGGGATAAACGATACAAACCATGAGGAACGGTGCAACATGCCTATAAATTCAGGTCCTAAATTTTTTAAACCGAGTACAACTCAAGAAAACACGGCCTCATCTTCATCTCAAAATATCCCAAATGAAGGGAGCAATACTCGGCAATTGGCTGCTCAATTTATAGATAAAGTAATTCATGATTCAAAATTAGATCTAAAAACCAGTCCTATTTTAATGAAACACTTGTTACATCTCTTAAAACTGGATGACCTGGAAACCAAAGATGAAGCCTTTAATCTTTTCATAAAAAAACTTACCTCAGAACGAATTGATTTGACGCAACTGATTAATGCATTTAAAGAATATGTATTGAATAATAATGGAATCTGCACTCTTTTAGCTTACATTGAAGACAATCAATTAATTTCCCAAGAAGAAATTAAACAAGCAGAGGATGCTCTTTTCGTTCAGCTCCATCTATTGTGTCTGCTTGAATCCTTTGTTGCCACATTAAGCAATAGCAGCCAATTTGCTGAAGATACCTTCAAACATATTCTCAATCAGCGTAACAATCCATTTAATAAAGGTAATACCTGGACAAACTTTTTATTCGGTACCCCATGGGATACACCTTTATTTGAACGTTTGAAACTTATTTCTATTGAGCCTGGCTTTTTGCAAATCCTTTTTCAACGCCAAATGAGCGATAAATTAAAAATAACTGAAGAGGATGTAAAACAATTTATCGAAAAATATCATTTATCCAGTTGGAACGCATCATCGATTATTGTCCCTAACACTGATGAACGACCCATCTCAATTGCACCTATGGCCATTAATATAATTGAAGCATGTCGTACCGATGTGGTTAGCCCAAGATATGAAGAACGTGGTGGCAAAGAGAACTCAAAGTCAGGATTAGGCTTAATTGGCTTGATGGAGCAATTAAATTATCGTACTGCAGCAAAACACAAAAAGCATATTCTTCCTGAAGGGGTTGAGGTACGGATGCAACATACAGATGACTATCCATTGATTCCAGGTTTAGCTATTAATAGCGACCCCAAGGTGGTCTCAGAGTTTAAAATTGATAAATTCTGGCAAGATTTATATGTAAGCTGGAATGCACGATTTGTTATTAGCAATATCGATTATAGTTTTCTAATATTTAAGCTCATGGTGCCCTCAGTGCTGGGTGCCGAAGCGCATAATTTTAAAGAAACACGATTGCTTGCACTTTTTTTTATAGGTAATTTATATCTCAGCGTAGCGCCACAAAATAATTCTCTTTTTAAAATCGGATATCGATTAAAAAATGCTGATGAAATATTGAAGCAATGGGGTGTTATAAACCAAGAGTGGGCATCCTTGCTGTTACAGGAGTGTACCAGCGATTCAGAAGTCATGCCTGATAAGGCTTATGAAAAAATTATAGGTAACTATCCCACACTAAGTATGCTGAGACAGCTTACTCTATTCTCACAAGATCCAGAGGCTTATCGAATGTTAGTTAAAGGAACAACGGCTGAACAAGAAGTCGATGAGCAAGAAAAGCCGAAAACAAGTAAACAAAAAGTTGATAAGCAACAAGAAACAAAAACAGGCAAACAAGGAGTTGAGGAACAGGAAAGAACCAGCTCAGGTAAAGAAGAGCGAGTGTTTCTAAAACCTCAATAATACATCATGAAGAGAGATAGCTAACGTTTTAATTAACCATCTCTTTTGAATATTCTTCGTTCATAAGCGCTTGTCTTCACCGCAGAAAATGATAGGGTGAATGGCATAAATAAATTTTTTGACCTCTGCCTTTATACAATTCTTCTGAATGTCTATTGAGTCTCCTTGCTTCAGTAGTGACATTTTTGTATTAAAGAGGTTAGACTATGCACCATTTATTTGATTGGGAAGAGTAGTTTTGGAACAAAAAATTCCTCAGCATGTTGCCATTATTATGGATGGAAACGGTCGTTGGGCTGAAAGTAGGGGACTTCCGCGTATTGAAGGTCATAAAGCAGGTGTTGAGTCTGTGAAGAAAATGATTCGCTGTTGTATGACCAAGGGAATTCCTTGTCTTAGTTTATTTGCATTTAGCTCGGAGAATTGGTTTCGACCAGCTGATGAAGTTAATTTTTTAATGGAATTATTCCTGGAGTCCTTAAGAAAGGAACTTGCTGAGTTAAATCAGCATGGAATCCGCATGCGATTTACTGGAGACCGTAGTTTGCTCTCACCGGTGTTGCAACAACAAATGCGGGAAGCAGAGCTTTTAACTGCGAATAATGAGCAATTAATTTTGAATGTAGTTGTTAATTATGGGGGTAAGTGGGATCTGGTAAACGCTGCAAAAAAGGTAGCCAAGGCAGTTTTAAATGGTGAATTGGCAATAGAAGATATAAATGAAGTCAATTTTGCCCATTATCTGGATACAGATGGATTACCTGACCCTGATTTATTTATTCGTACGAGTGGTGAGTTACGAATTAGTAATTTTTTCCTTTGGCAGCTTGCATATACAGAGCTTTACTTTAGTGAGGTACATTGGCCAGATTTTGGTGAATATGAGCTTGAATTGGCTTTGGCTTCTTTTAATAAAAGGAAGAGAAGATTCGGGCAAATTTCTTAATCAACAATAGGGATCATATACATTTCATTAACTTAAGCCACATGGCAGATTTGGGAACACAGAATCTCGTCATTCCTCGCCAGGATCCGAATGACGGGTAGTGTGGGCATCCGAGTGCAGAAAGTCACTGGTTTGGCTGAGATTGTAGAATTGTATACTCTAAATAATAAGGGCGACATTATGTTTTTCCAACGCTTAATTACAACACTGATTTTAGTGCCCTTGGTTTTATGGCTTATTTTTTATGGTAATCAGTGGCTTTTGGCAGGAATTGTTTTGCTTGTTTTTCTTGCTGCATGCAGAGAGTGTTGGCAATTAATTCCATTGAACCATTGGAGTCTCCAAGCCGGATTTATTGTCATTATGCTTGCGGGTTTGTGGGCTTGTGGTGCTTTCTTTGATTACTGGTTGGATATTGGCTTAATTATTTGGTGTTTGAATGTACTTGCTATCCTCAGTTTTCCCGGTTCACAGAAATATTGGGGTTATCCTGCTGTCGTTGCGATGGTTTGTTTTTTACTCCTACCGCTATTCGTACAGAGTCTAATTCATTTGTATCACTTGCCTAATGGCAAAGCACAGCTCGTTTATTTGCTGTTTTTAATTTGGGTTTCAGATACAGGGGCTTATCTTAGCGGAAAACTGATGGGAAAACATAAATTAATTCCTCAAGTTAGCCCTGGAAAATCTTGGGAGGGCGTTATTGGCGGCATTATCCTGTCTATGCTCATCGCTTGGATTGGGTATAGTTATTTTAAACCGGTTGCTGCGGTTCATTGGTTCGTTTTAGCCTTATGTACTATAATTATTGCAATCTTTGGTGATTTATTCATTAGTATATTAAAGCGTCGTTGCCATTTAAAAGATACAGGCGCTCTTATTCCGGGACATGGTGGTATTTTAGACCGTTTGGATAGCTTAATTGCAGCGTTGCCTTTGTTTTATTTTGGACTAACCTGGTAATGCTCGCAGGCGGCCCTATAGTCTGAGCTGTAAAAAATCGATAATCAGGATGCTTGTCGCAAATGTGCATGGCAAGAAAGCACTTTTTACTTAGGTCTCGGAGAATTTGAATCGTAATTCTTGAGGATTACTTCATTTAGGATAGAACTATGCTTTCAACATTGCTGTATTTTCTTTTGGCGTTGGTCTTGTTAGTTACGGTACATGAGTATGGTCATTTTCAAGTGGCGCGTTGGTGTGGCGTTAAAGTCCTACGCTTTTCTTTTGGTTTTGGCCCTATCTTAGCGCGTTGGCGTGACAAAAAAGGAACTGAGTATGCCTGGTCGTTATTTCCTCTGGGCGGCTATGTCAAAATGCTTGATGAATCAGAGGGAGATGTAGACGAAAAAGAGCGCCATTTGGCCTTTAATAATCAATCTTTGTGGAAAAGAGCCGCAATCGTACTTGCAGGGCCTTTTTTCAATTTCATTTTTGCTTTTGTTGCGTTATGGTTCGTCTTGATTATTGGGATGCAATCATTAGCACCGATGATCGAATCAGTGAAACCCAATAGTATCGCGGCACATGCTGGACTCAATGCAAAAGAAGAAATTATTGCATTGAATAATACCAAGATAAACAGTTGGCGGGATTTCCAGTATGCGCTCATGCCTCTTGTTGGTTCTCAAGAAACAATTCAGTTAACAATAAAATCTTTGGTAAACGGAAAGGAACGGCAGGTATTATTGCCTTTGGCCAATTGGCAATTAGACAGCAAAAAGCCTGATCCACTTGAAAGCCTTGGAATTCAACCGTTTATTCCTTCAATCCCCCCTATAGTGGGTGAGGTAGTTCCTAATTCTCCGGCGGCGAAAGCAGGGCTTGAGAATGGCGATAAAATATTAAGTGTTGATGGAAAACCTTTTGATGATTGGTTGTTTTTAGTGGATTACGTACAAACTCGCCCTAATCAACAATTAACTTTATCGATTAACAGAAACGGCAGTATACAAAATGTTGTAGTACAAACTGGCAGTCAGAAAAATAAGGATAAAATTGAAGGGTTTTTGGGAGTTCGCTCACAAAAAGTAAAATGGCCAGCACATTGGTTACGAATGGAGAGAGAAGATCCTTTAACTGCCGTAGGTACTGCATTAAGACAAACGGTGCAACTAACTGGCACTACATTTATTTTAATGGGGCGGTTAGTTACGGGTAAATTGGGATTAAATAGTATTAGTGGGCCAGTGGGTATCGCTCAGGGGGCGGGTGATTCAGGGCGTAGTGGGTTAAGCACTTATCTATTTTTTCTGGCTTTGGTCAGTATTAGTTTAGGTGCATTAAATTTATTACCTATTCCGATGCTGGATGGCGGTCACTTGATGTATTATCTTTTGGAAGCAATTCGACGTAAACCTTTATCTGATGGTTTAAAATCAGCAGGAGCCTATTTAGGTTTATTGCTCTTAGCAGCCCTAATGTTTATCGCGTTGTCTAATGATTTATCTAGACTTGCAGGATAATATTCGAAAAACTTCGTAAAGCTAGATTTTAGGTCGGCTTGATCTTTTGTCCTGAGACGAAAAAAGACATAGGTTAAATAGCCTTTTAGGTTTCTTGGATAGATGAATCAAGTCATTAATCGCAAAGTATTGGCAAAGTCAGGGAACAAAAACTTGACAGTAGTTTCTACTTCCTATAAAAAGTGTTTCAATTTTCAGTGTACCAAATTTGAGAGTTAATAGTACACGTAGTACTGGGCGTAAAATAATAATGAAAAAAATCAGTAGTAAGTTTATATTAGGTGTTTGTTGTTCCTCGCTCATAGCCTGGTCTTCACAAACAATAGCAGCAGATACTTTCGTCGTTCGCGGTATTAAAGTGACAGGCTTGCAACGTGTTTCAACTGGAACAGTACTCAATTATATCCCTGTCCAGGTTGGAGAAGAGATTGGCCCTGAATCAACTGCTGAGATTATTCGCACCCTTTATGATACCGGTTTTTTTCAGTCTGTTTCATTAGAACGTCAAGGTAACACTTTAATTGTCAATGTGGTTGAAAGAGCAACTATAGGTTCTATTAGTGTTGTCGGGAATAAAGAAATTCCTAGTGACAAGATGAAAGACTTCCTTAAAGAAATGGGTTTAGTCAAAGGCCGTGTTTTCCAGACATCTACTTTGGAGCGTTTAGAAAAGGAATTGAAACAAGCCTATAACGCGAGAGGAAAATATAACGCGCGTATCGAAACTCGAGTTAGCCCTTTAACCGATAATAGAGTTGGTATTACCATTACTATTTCTGAGGGGCGTGTCTCCCGTATCAAACAAATCAAAATAATAGGTAATCACGACTTTACTACCAATGAATTATTACCCGAGTTTACTCTCTCCAAATCGGGTATCTTTACTTACTTTACTAAAAAAGATCAGTATTCTAAATCAGGTATGGATGCGTCTTTAGAAGCATTGCGTTCTTTTTACCTGGATAGAGGTTATTTGAAGTTTAAAATTATCTCCTCTCAAGTATTACTGTCGCCAGATAGAAAAGACGTTTATATCAATGTTCATATCGAAGAGGGGCCTCAATATCATTTTTCAGGCTATAAAGTAGTAGGGAAGCCGATATTGCCTCCGGAGAAAATTAATTCCTTAATTCAAGTCAAAAAAGGTGCTGTTTTTTCACGTAAAAAAGTAACTGATTCAATTTCTGCTATTGGTTTGGCTTTAGGTGATATCGGTTATGGATTCCCTGCCATTAATGCTGAACCACAGATAGACGAGAATAATAAAACCGTATTTATTGCATTTATTGTACAACCTGGCCGCCATGTTTATGTTCGTCGCATCAAGTTTCATGGCAATACCAAAACCAGTGATTATGTATTGCGAAGTGTCATTCGTCAGGATGAGGGAGGACTTTTATCGCTGCATAATATTAAAGAATCTGAACGGCAATTGCGCTTATTAGGTTATTTAAAAAATGTTGACGTAAAGACTAATCCTGTGCCAGAAGCAAATAACCAAGTGGATTTGGATGTTAACGTAGAAGAAGCGCCTTCAGCAGAAGCAAGTGCTTCTATTGGGTATGGTACTAATGGCTATCAATTAAATGCTTCAGTGAATCAACATAATTTTATGGGTACTGGACGTTCTATGGGGGCTGCATTTACTGCGAGCAAATGGGGACAGGACTATACAGTAAATTATTATAATCCCTTTTATACCGATACAGGTATAGGACGCGGCTTAAATCTTTATTATGCTCGCGTTGATCCGAGAAACCTTAACGTCAGTACTTACAACTCCAACCGTTTTGGTGCTGATGTGAATTATAGTATCCCCCTTGGGGAAACCAGTAGATGGCAATTGGGCTATGGATATCAAGATGTAGAAATCAAGAGTGTTGGTTATGTAGTACCCATTCAGAATTTTGTGCAGATGTATGGAACCCATTTCCAGGAAATTCGTTTATCTACAGGTTGGAGCAGGAACAGCTATGATCAATTTCCTTATCCTACAAGAGGGATTAACCAGCAAATTTCGGGTGTGATCGCCTTACCTGCGACTTCAGATTCGTTGTCTTACTTTAAAGGCTCTTATCAAGCGCGTTTGTACCAACCGATAACAAGAGGATGGATCTTCTCCTTACAAGGTTTTGCAGGTTATGGAAATTCTTTTAACAATAAAGGATTGCCATTCTTTGAAAACTACTATGCGGGGGGTATAGCACAACCAGGCCAGGTTCGTGGATATGACAGCTACTCTTTAGGACCATTGGATAATTACCGTAATTCTGTGGGGGGTAACTTATTACTCAGCGGTACGGCGGGAATTATATTGCCTTATCCTTTAAGTCGAGATAATGTGAGAACAACTGCCTTTGTGGATGCGGGTAACGTATTTGCGGTGAATACCTTACCTACTTTGACTGGTAAATATGAAGGTCCTATAAGATATTCGGCAGGTCTTTCACTTGAATGGCGTTCTCCATTCGGTCCGCTGGCATTTAGCTTGGCTAAGGCATTGAATCCTCAACCTTTCGATCAAAAGCAATTCTTCCAATTTGCTCTATCTTCAGGATTTTAACTGATAATTTTCTTTCTTTTCTCCCCATTCTGGGAGAAAAGATGGAGAATATTATTTGTTACAAAATTATCGAAAATCATGCTGTACATATCGCAACCTATTGCGAATTGTGCTAGCATCATGCTCTTTAATTTTGGGAGATTAGTTATGAAGCGGTTAGGTCTGGTCTTAGTGGCCTTTGTTTTCAGCATATTTGGCACAAGTGCATTTGCTGATGCAGCAAAAATTGGTGTAGTTGATCTGCAAAAAATAATGCAGACTTCCAGTCAAATCAAAGAAATCCAAAAAAAATTAGAGAAAGAGTTTAAGCCACGTCGCGATAAGCTTGTTGCTGTTGAAGCTGGCATTAAAGCGGACATGGAAAAATTTAAGCGTGATAGCGCGATTCTGAGCGCCGCTCAAAAGAAAGAGATGGAAAAGAAAATTGTGAGTGCACAACAACAATTTGAGCGTGATGGTCAGCAATACCAACAAGAATTAAGCACTGCAAATAATGAAGCAATGGAAGCATTGTATGCTAAAGTCCGTGCAGCAATTGCAAAAGTTGCTAAAGATGACAAGTACGATCTTATTGTACAAAAAGATGCTGCTCCTTTCAGTGCAACTACTCTTGATGTAACTGATAAAGTTGTTAAAGCAATTAATTAACCGGCGATGTAAAATTGCTGACGTTAGCAGAATTAGCTAATCATTTAGGTGGCGTGTGGCATGGAAATGCCAATCACGCCATTTTTTGTTATGCCTCTCTCGCTCGAGCTACATCACAGGATGTTGCTTATTATGATAATTCGGCGTTACTCCCAATTCTGGGTACCACATTAGCTGGTGCGGTGCTGCTCAAATCAGAACATCGCCATTTATGTCCAGGAAACTGTATTGTTGTAGCACATCCGTCACAAGCAATGATGCATGCTGCCCAGCTTTTATCAGCTCCTGTGCCTGCAGTTTCGGGTATTGATCCAACGGCTATGGTTCATGAATCTGCTCAGTTAGGACACGGTGTATCAATAGGTGCCTATAGTGTTATTGGTGCTAATGCACAATTGGCTGATGGAGTGACCATTGGAGCGAATAGTGTCATTGAATCCTCCGTACGAATTGGTAAAAACAGTCAAATTGGGCATGAGGTAGTGATTCATTCAGGATGTCAGCTGGGTGCTCAAATAATCATAAATTCTGGCTGCGTCATTGGTGCTTCTCCATTTAATTATTTAAAACAACAGGGACATTGGCAACAAGGCTTTAATGCAGGTGCTGTTGTTATCGAAAATCAAGTACACATAGGCTCGAATACTGTCATTGATCGTGGTTCATTAAGCGATACTTATTTAGGAGAAGGGGTTTGTATTGATAATTTGGTTCAGGTTGCGCATGACGTGTTGGTTGGTAAGAATACAATTATTGCAGGATGCGCGGCTATAGGTGCATATGCGCAAATAGGAGCAGATTGTATCATCGGTGGCGCGAGTTGTATTGCTGCTCATGTACACTTGGCGGATGACGTAGTGATTACCGGAATGTCTACAGTCAGCAAATCGCTAGCCAAACCTGGGATTTATTCGTCTGGTACTCTAGTGCATGAACATCATCGCTGGCGTCGTAACGCGGCACGATTTAAACGATTGGATGATTATATGGTAAAGCTTGGCGCCTTAGAGAAAAAATTGAGTAGTATTGAATGAGAAGAATAAGTTTTTAGCATTAACAATTGATTTGAACCTGCTAAATCAGGATAATGTTTTTCCTTTGGACTCCGTTTTGGGCCATACTAAGCGTACTTATTAAAGCGAGAAACTGCGTATGAGTGAACCTGTAGATATAAAACAGATTTTTAGTATATTGCCGCATCGGTACCCCATGATCTTAGTAGACAGGGTACTTGATTTCAAACCCATTTGAACAATTGACGGCTATTAAAAACGTCACCATTAACGAGAATTTTTTTACCGGTCATTTCCCGGAAAATCCAATTATGCCGGGCGTATTGATGCTGGAAGCGTTGGCACAGGCTTGTGGGCTTTTAGCAGGATTATCTCAAACACCTGAAGAAAATGAAGGTATTTTGCATTTCTTTGCAGGTATAGATAATGCGAAATTCAAACATGTAGTTACTCCCGGAGATCAATTACGCTTGGAAGTGAAGTTAATAGCAAGAAAAGAGAATTTTGGCGCATGCATGGCGAAGCTTATGTAGGTGATAAACTGGCCTGTTCCGCGGATTTATTAAGTGCTGCAAAGGAAATTCAAAAGTGATAGATGAAAGAGCAATAATTCACCCCTCTGCAAAACTGGCAAATGGGGTTTCAGTAGGTCCTGGTGCTGTAATCGGGGCTGATGTGGAAATAGGTGAAAATACCTGGATTGGTCCTTATGCAATCATTGAAGGCCCAACCACCATTGGAAAAAATAATAAAATTTTTCAGTTTGCTTCAGTGGGCGATGATCCCCAAGATATTACCTATCAAGGTGAATCCACTCGCCTAGAAATCGGTGACGATAATATCATTCGCGAATACTGTATGATTAGTCGTGGAACCGTTAAAGGGGGAGGAGTCACCCGTATCGGCAATAAGAACTTCTTTATGGCTTATTCGCATGTCGGGCATGATTGCATGATTGGTAATCAAATTATATTAGTTAGCTACGCTGCATTATCTGGGCATGTCACCGTCGGTGATTATGCAAATATAGGCGGATATGCCGCAGTCCATCAGTTTTGCCATGTAGGTGCCTATGCGTTTATTGCTAGAGCTTCTTATGTAGCTAAAGACGTACTTCCCTATCTCATGATTTCAGGTGATACAACTTCTGCATGTGGTATTAATACCGTTGGATTACGTAGACGAGGATTTTCATCTGAAGCAATTGATGGTTTACGACGTGCCTATAAAATAATTTTCCGCAAAGGATTAACGGTTCAACAGGCAGTTGCTGAATTAGAATTAATGCAAAGTGAATGCCCTGAAGTTGTTTTAATGATTGATGCATTAAATCAATCCACACGTGGAATTGTTCGATAAATTGATTAGAGTGATATCCTATGCTAGACATTCAATTATTGCGGGATGATCCGCAATTTGTTGCTTCCCAATTGCTAAAGCGGGGATTTAAGTTTGATGTTTCATCGTTTACTGCTTTAGAAGAAAAACGTAAAGCGCTGCAGGTTGCCACACAAGCATTGCAAAATGAGCGTAATTTACGTTCTAAAGCGATTGGTGAAGCAAAGTCTCGTGGTGAGGACATTGAGCCAATGCGCGAGGAAATGGGCCGTCTTGCTAAGGAATTAGAACAGAAGAAGGACGAACTGGATGGTTTGCTCCAGCAAATTGAGGCAATTGCTCTAAGATTACCCAATATTCCTCATGAATCGGTTCCTGTTGGTGAAGATGAACAGAACAATCTTGAAATTAGACGCTGGGGTAAAGTACCTACTTTTGATTTTCCAGTTAAGTCTCATGATGAATTAGGTGAGCATTTAAACCAAATGGATTTTGCGTTGGCTGCTAAACTGACTGGCAGCCGCTTTGTGGTTATGAAAAATCAATTGGCTCGATTACATCGTGCTTTAATTCAATTTATGTTGGACATGCATACGCAACAGCATGGTTATCAAGAAATCTATGTGCCTTATATTGTTAATGCAGACAGTCTAATGGGCACAGGTCAATTACCAAAATTTGAAGAGGACTTGTTTAAGTTAACCGGAGAGCATGGGTATTATCTGATCCCTACTGCAGAAATTCCAGTAACCAATACAGTTCGTGATGTGCTTTTAGAGGAACAGGTTTTGCCTATTCGTTATGCCTGTCATTCGCCTTGTTTTCGTAGTGAAGCGGGTTCTTACGGTAAAGATACCAAAGGGATGATCCGACAACATCAATTTGAAAAGGTTGAATTAGTTTGGATTACTAAACCTGAAGACTCTTATGCTGCTTTAGAACAATTAGTAAACCATGCGGAAGCCATTTTACAGCGATTGGAGTTGCCGTATCGAGTGATCACTCTTTGTACTGGGGATATGGGACCTAGTTCAGCAAAGACTTATGATTTAGAAGTTTGGTTGCCCAGTCAAAACACATACCGGGAAATTTCATCCTGCTCGAATATGGAATCTTTCCAGGCAAGACGAATGAAAGCACGCTACAGACAGGAGCAAACACGCGAAATCGAATTAGTCCATACCTTGAATGGATCGGGTCTTGCAGTAGGCAGAACATTGGTTGCATTGATGGAAAATTATCAAGATAAAGATGGAAATATCCATATTCCAATGGCTTTAAGACCATATTTAGGTGGTATTGAGTGTATTCGACGCGATGTGTGAATAGGTAATAAAATAGTTGCCATGAGCTGCAGCTTCTGCTGGCTGCAGCAAAAAATCAAGAGTACCAGCCCTTTAACTGCCCACCCTAAGTTGCATGGTTTGATGCGATATAATGTCGCTAGCCATTTCCTTGTTATTTTGAGCTAAGGTTGAAAAGAAAGTGAGTCGTGGGTTATCAAAGAAGCTTTTTTTTCCGTCTATAGAGTGTTCTGAACACTTCAAGAAATCTAAATCAGTCTCTATATCCTCGGTTAATGCATCATCAGTTTTTGCTGAGTACCATTCGTTTTGTAATCCATGATGCTCAGGATTTAGTTCTTCTAGTCCGTTCTGAAATTCTTTGGCAGCAGTACTCTCTTCTGTGTCGATTTCTGCTAATTCGAAAAATGAATGGTTGTATGAATTAAAAACAGAAAGGTCTAAACCATCTGCATCAGCCTGCTCCAACAATTCAGATAGAAATCCAGAGGATCTTGGATCTAGACCTTCATTAGGATTAAAGCTGGTATGAAGCGTTGCTTTATTTTTTGATGCATGCTGATGAATCGCTGTGATTTCACGGAGTAAGGTTTTGTTAATCAGTGACTTCATATTGGCGCTTCTGTGGATCTTTTTTAAAATGTTTCTTACATAATCAATATTAACGGGGTAGGTAGGGCCGTTTTTTTTTCATCTTCCTAGAGTTTTGTGCACCAAATAAAGAATAAGGATTTTTTTTGTCAAAGCGATTTTGGGGAGTATGATATGCGTGCATGGTTCTTGCCAAGTTATAACCTAATGTTTTTTCCTTGAATTTTAAAAATAGCCAACGCTTTTTCTTTCTTTGTCTGGCTTTAAAATGGGCTTTTCTAATTAAAGCAAACAGATGACGTAATCTGGAAGTGAATGACGGCGTTTTAAATAATTTATTAATGACATTAAATTGTCGAGTAACTGTTAGAAAAAACAATAAGTTATGTTTAAATAAAAATTTGAATTCTTGTTTTCTTTGCTCATTTTGATGCATTACATCAAATGGGTTAGGTGCTGCATTTATTTTTCTTAGCCATTCTAGATGGGATACTAATAAGGGATAAGCCGCTTCTGATAATTCAAGCCGTTTAAAAAATCTATGCGAGTTTTGAATCGTTCTTTGTAAAGGCACATCCAGTGCTAATTGAATGGCATCCATATCACTCAATTCCTGTTCGTCCAAGTTTTAAAAGTATAGTAGTTTTTGAAAAAAGTGCATTTATTTTGGTCGCAGTGATTTATTGATTGTCTTTCGGTGAGTTAAGTTATTCTTTTGACTTCCAGGAATATTTGCTTTTATGATGTTTTGATTTCTGTTAAGTGGTTTATTGAAAAAATAGTCGGGTAGATACGATTTTTTCAACAAAGCCTCTATTCAAAGGGAATATTATGTTGCTCGAGGCTTTGGACTTGGTGAATACCCTAGAAGATTATTTATCGCTATGGTTTTCTTTTCCTAAAAATAAAACTATTTGCCCAAGTGACAAGGGTAATGAATCAAAGACTACCTATTCGAACTATGGATCTTTACCACTTGCCCCCTAAAGGCTCATTGATTTTTGTAACTGACACCTGTTCCCCCAAATGGATGAAAAAAATGCCTTTTTTTGAGTGAAAACCGTTTGTAGTGTAATCGAGTATTTGGGGAAATAGAAAAAAGAGGAAGTCATGGTGAAAAAAGGAAAATTTTATTGTTTGGCGATTCTCAACATGTTAACCATAATTTTTTCTCAGAATATTGGTGCCGCTTGTTCCCTCACTGATTCATCAGGACAAACTATTGGACGAACGGAGGATGTTTTAGGACGTCTACTTTTATCGGATGCACCATGTCCCCAAAATGTTTTTGCATTGCGCCAATTGCTCAAAAACTCAGGGTTAACCTTGAAAACTACATTAGTTGCTAATCGTGGATTTCATAATCCAACTCTGGGAAGTTTTAGTTTATTTGAAATGGCTTTGGGGGAGTTAAAAATCGATGATGCTCATTGGCCCATTCAAGAAGGCGATTTTTTCTTCGGGCATTTTACAGCGATAGGACCAGTGGGTGATTTAATCGCGGATCAGAATCCAGAAAAAGATTCACTGATGGTTGAAGCGTTTGCTTGGGATTCAAAGAAAGAAGTTTTTAATTTCTATGAATTACGAGGTGATGGCTCCCAAGGGCAATGGTTCTATCGGGGAGATTCGTCTGATATTTTTGCCGATAATGAATTGCTCCATCGCCAAGCCGATCCAAAGCACCCACAATTTGGTAATCGACTTCGTTGTTCAGGTTGTCATGGTGCTGGCGGACCCATTATGAAAGAACTGGATCAACCTCATAATGATTGGTGGCAGCCTATGAGACAACTGGATTTTGGTGGACACCATCCTGATGCCTCATTACAAGAGATTTTAGAAACATTGGTTCCTCCTGAGCAATTAGCTAAAAATGTGTTAATAGGGCTGCAAAAATTGAATCAAAGTAAAAAATCGCTTTCATTACAAGAACAACTCCGTCCTTTATTTTGTCCTGTTGAATTAAATTTAATGTCAGATAGTTATCCCAACGACAGCCAACATGCCACAATAAATATTCCTATAGAGTTTTTTCTTGACTCAAGATTTTTGCAAGCTAAGAGAAAGCAAACAATTAGGATTTCAAGAACTTTATATCAAACCGCATTAAACGAGATAGGCAGTCATTTTCCAGAAACCGATTTGATCGATGCAGATCACGCCTGGCTTACTCCAGTTAAGGCTAAATCAGATCAGTTAGCAATAGCTAATCTCCTAAAAAATGGGATCATTGATTCGAAGTTTATGATGGATGTTTTAGACGTAGATATGACCAATCCAATATTTTCCTCAGCTCGTTGCAGGCTTTTGCGTTTACTTCCTAATACAGCGACATCGAACTGGCTTGAGGTATTTAAGGAAAACCTCAATCAATCGACGGACTGGGCTGCTAAAAAATTACTTAAAAACCTCATATCTCAACAGCAAGACCCGGCTTTTTATGCGCAAAAGGCAAAGAAATATCTACAACAATGCCAGTTAAAATTGCAAAATAGCAAAAACGTATTAATGCTGTATCGCTTATTGGCACAAAGACGAGCTGAGATTCGTGCCTCTGAAATCTCATTAAATCCTCGAGGGCAGATTTTGGAGCCTGGATTTCGCATTATATTCCCTGAAAATAAAATAAGCTCAACGCCAGAGCGATTAAAACTTACTTTAACGTGTGAGGTAATTGAAGACATTTGATTTACAGAAATGTCTCAATAATCCTACCTCCCCGGATGCGGTTTGCGAGTGGAATAAACATTCATAGACATTGAATCCTTAGCTGTTTCATAAGTAAAAAAAAATTTATTGCCTTACTAGTTTATCTGCTGGATTAACATCTCATTTAATTGTAACCTTCATACTTGATTAATTAGTTGTTTTTAAGTAGTTATGCTGCTTTAGCTTTAACCTGGTTTAGGAAAGAATATGGTTATTTATGAAGTAAATTTGGCCATTGATGGTGATATTTATCCTCAATTTCAATTATGGCTAAAAAAGCATGTCAAAGAGATGCTGCAGATTCCTGGATTTATTCAAGCACGTGTTTTGAAACCCGAAAACGAGGAAACTGTGAAGCAGGAACAATTAACAGTCCAATATCAATTAGAAAATAGAGATTTTCTGAATGTATATTTTGCTGAATTTGCACTAAAAATGCGTGAAGAAGGGCTTAATCTATTTAAAAATAAATTTTCCGCCCAAAGACGAATTTTCGAGGTTCAGACTAATTTCTTAAATTAAAAATTTGCATAGGCATTATGTTTTCATATAGCCTTTGACTATGCAAAAATTATTGCACTTTGTCCTTCGGATAAATATAGGATATAGAATGAGACAGATGATTAAATTTGGATTTATATTGGGTTTGGCGGCAACGAGCAATGCTTTTTGTGCTGATCCTGTTCAAGGAATTTATTTGGGTTTACTGGGGCAACTCAGTTATGCGCCCAATACTAATCTTGGTGTCACACTCCCTGATGGAAATACTTACAATGGTTCAGTTAAGTTAAGTGTCATCGGTGGTGGAGGCGGTGCTTCTTTAGGCTATAAAATAAAAAATTTTCGATTAGAGGGTGAGTTTCTTTTTAATCTAAACAATTACGGTTCATTCAATACAGGCTCTTGTACTCTTATCAGTCCCGACGTTTTGGGCCCTAATGGTAACTGTTCTGCTTTTATTGAACAAACCGGTCTAGGTTTTAATGGTTACACCGCCGGTATTTACGGGCTTTTCAATACGTTTTATGATTTTTTGTCCAGCGATCCTAACGTGAACTTTGTCCCTTATCTGGGATTAGGTTTGGGAGGCGCTATTATTAAAAACCATGCTTTATTCCACAGTAATAACCAATGTATTTCTTTAGGTACTTGTTCACCGATTGTCTCGCAAACTGTGGATACCTCAAACAACGGTTTCGCAATACAAGGAATCGTTGGATTCAATTATTATCTTGACGATTTTACTACCCTTGGCCTTGATTTCCGATATCTTTCTACAGTCAATTTTAATAAGAATAATACAAATTCTCTGGTCACGACGACTAACTCGAATAGCAACAATTATGGTATAGGTACCATTAATATCACAGCAAATTTTGCGCTTCAGAAAGCTGACTGATTGTTTTTCTGATGCAGACTGTTCTGTCATATAAACCATCAAGTGATATTGACTGCTAAATCATAAAATTAATAGAAAAAAAGCGATTCCTCTGTTTTATAGCTAGAATTAAAAACAGAGGATTAATTTTTAATATTTAAGTGATGTCTTCACGGTGATACCTCCCCAATGTATTGAGGGCTCTCCAACATGCGGAAGGTGCATTCATGATGAAATGTGATATCCAAATCAGGAGTCGTGGTAAAACGTCTCAGAAAGACGAGAGCTTTATCACATTGGCTTAATGACTAATAGGCAGGATAAAGATTAGTTAATCAATCATTTTGATGTCAGGCATAATTTATTTACAGGAGTTGTTAAGTGATGCACAGTCTGATGAATCATTGTTTTCCCACATACATATTTCTTTTTTATCTGATTATTTTTCTTTTTCTTAGCAAAGTAGTTTTCCGTTTTAAACGTAAGCTCACCAAGAATGCGGAAGACACTGCGATGGATATTGTAGGGAGTATCGGTGCTTTTTATAGTATTTTTTTAGGTTTTGTTATTTATATTTTATGGACTAATTATCAAAAAACGTATGAACTTGTTAATACGGAAGCTTCCCAATTATTTATTACTGCCCAAAGCGCTAGAGCTTTTCCTCCAGAGATTCAACAAAAAGTCATAACAAACTTGGGCTTATATATTTCATCTATTGTAAATGATGATCTAGTAGCTATGTCATTGGGGGAGGAAGGAAAAACAACGCAAGAACTAGGTGACAAGTTATATCGTATCTTGTTGCACTATCAACCTAAAGCTTCTGTTGCTAATTTTTACCAAAGTGCGGTTTCTGCATGGAATCAGGCTACTCAGTATCGTGATTTTCGTTTGAATATGCTCAATCCAGCAATTCCTATTGCCTGGTATATTATAATTTTTTTAGGTGCCTTCTTTATAATTGGCATCTATTCTTTAGAGTCGAGTTTGCAGGGGCATCCTTTTCTGTATATTTTATGCATTTTTCTCGCCATTTACATGACTGCTATTACTGTTCTAAGTTTTCCATATTCGGGTTGGGTCAAGGTATCGGATGTACCCTTTAATCGATTGTATAAGACCTTAAATAACTTACCCATTCAATCCAGCATAAAAATTGGAGAGGGTTCAAAAAGCAATAATTTCTGAGCTCATCATTTAATTGAGCCGGAAATTTGGATTAATTCATTATAATTTAGGGAATAATCATGGCATTAAAATTTGATGTGATTGTTTTAGGTGGTGGCAAAGGAGGTAAAACTCTGGCTGTTGATCTGGCCAAAACTGGGCAACGGGTTGCCATGGTTGAAGACAACCAAATTGGTGGTACATGCATTAATGTGGCGTGTATCCCTACAAAAACACTCGTACAATCTGCGAAGATTGCACACTATTGCCGTTCAGCATCAGATTATGGTCTAGAGGCTACTCTTGCACCCGTAGATTTTAAAGCAATTCGAGCTCGTAAAGATGCTGTAGTTCATGCAATGCGAGAAGCCAATTTAAAACAATTTTTGGATTCAGGAATGGATTTGATGTTAGGGCGTGGACACTTCATAGGATCAAAGACAATCGAGGTACTTTTGTCATCACCACGTGATGGTAAAAGGGTAGTGGAAATTACCGCGGACAAAATTTTTATTAATACCGGTGCCTTACCTTTTATACCTCCAATTCCAGGCCTTGACAAAATAAAATATCATACCAATGACAGCTTAATGAATGTCAATAAAGTGCCGAAGCATTTGCTTATTGTTGGTGGGGGTTATATTGGTTTGGAGTTTGCTCAATTATTTCGACGATTGGGGGCAGAGGTTACAGTAATCGAGGCTGATAGCAGGTTTCTTGGTCGTGAAGATAGAGATATTGCCGAACAAGTTCTTAATACGTTAGCTAAAGAAGGGATTCATTTTGCTCTTAATACTAAAATTAATAGCATTCGAGAAGAACATGGCGAAGTACTTGTCGATGTAAATCAGAATGGAGAACCAGCACTGATTCGTGGGAGTGACGTACTCATTGCGGTGGGACGTTCAGCAAATACGGCAGGATTAAATGTAGAGAAAACAGGGGTTCAGCTTGATGAACGTGGTTTTATTAAAGTAAATGAGTATCTGGAAACTACAGCTGAAGGCATTTGGGCTTTAGGGGACGTAAAGGGTGGGGCTCAATTTACGCATTTATCTTTAGATGATTATCGGTTAGCAAAGCATAATCTGCAAAACCCTCAAAATAAGCATTCAGTTCAAGGACGACTTATTCCTTATACAGTATTTCTTGATCCGGAACTGGCTCGCATTGGACTCACAGAAACTCAAGCGCTTGCTCAAGGCCATAGTTTAAAAATAGCAAAAATTCCCGCAGCGGTTATTCCTAGGGCGAAAACACAAGGGGAAACAACGGGTCTTTTAAAAGCGGTTATTGATGCAAAAACAGATCATATTCTAGGTGTATCCATCTTCTGTGCTGAGGCGGGTGAAATACTAGGGGTAATCCAATTGGCGATGGAAGTGGGTATGCCTTATCAGCAATTACGTGATGTAATGTTTGCCCATCCTACCCTTGTTGAGAGCATTAATCTTTGGTTTGCCACGGTGACATGAGTCTATTAGGGCAACGGTGCGTGCCCTTGAGCTTATAGGAGCATCTCGAAATAAGGATAATGAAAAACAGGTTATAAAGCGCCAAAATGCTTCTTTTTGGCTCTTTTTGAGCAAAAATATTTTTCTGAATCCCCAGGTTTTTCCGCATTTTTTTAATAAAATTAGATCAAATTTAATTCGATTAGATCTAATTTTGTAGAAAAAACACTAAAAAGTGTTGATTTAAATTTCATCTTATGTAAACCTTGCTCGACTATGAGTAGGAAATTAATTTACATAATAATCGGTATTAGTTGTCTTACATTCGGTTTTCTTGGATTGACGCTTTATAAGAAAGCCAAGGTCCATGAGCAACCACTAACTCCGAAAAAGGTAGTTATTAAAACCGAAAAGGTAAAAAAAGGTACGGCAACAAATAATACCTCACAAAAAAACGCTGATAAAATAGCACATCAAAGCGCTGAAAAAATAGCGCAGAGTGCTAAAACAATAGCGCATGCTACTAAAAAAATAGTGGTTGCTAAGAAAAGCGCACGGCCTAAGCACACCCCAAGAAAGGTCATTATGAAAAGCAGAAATATTGCTTTGACTAAAGTATCTTTCGATGAGTTGCCAGGTTGGGATACTGCTGATGTAAAAAAATCTTTATTAGCATTTCAGAAGTCGTGTGAGACGTTCTTGAAGCAATCACCATCTCATCCGATAAATACACAACACATTAAATTAAAAGCTCGTGATTGGCATCCAGCATGTAAGGCGGCCTTGGCTCTTGAGTCGGTTTCAGAAGATTCAGCAAAAGAGTTTTTTGAAAAGTGGTTTCATCCTATTGAGTTTGCGCAAAAGAAACCCGTTCATGGCTTATTTACGGGCTATTATATGCCTAAAATAAAAGGAACTTTAACAAAAAGCACTAAATACAATACGCCAATTTATGGGCTGCCAAAAGGTAAATATTCAACCTCCTATACTCGGGAGCAAATTGATAATGGCGCTCTCAAGAAAAAAGCACCCGTGATTGCATGGATCCATAGTCCTGCCGAACGACTGTTTTTAGAAATAGAGGGTTCAGGTGTAATTCAACTACCTAATGGTGAAAATATATATTTAGGATATGCAGGTGAAAATGGTGCTCCATACACCTCAATTGCCAAGATAATGATTAATAAAGGGATTATGAACCGCCATAATGCTTCTAAAGCCGCAATTATTCGCTATTTGGAGAAACATCCTGAAAAAGCAAAAACCATTATCCAGAAAAATAAGTCGTTTGTCTTTTTTGAGGATTTAAAAGAGCCTATGGCACTTGGCGCTCAAGGGATGGCTCTTACACCAGGCTATTCTTTAGCTGTGGATAAAAAATGGATTCCGCTTGGTGCTCCGCTGTGGTTGGATACAAAACGTCCTGATAAAAAAGATCAAGCGAATGAGAAACAATTCCAGCGTCTTATGATTGCCCAAGATACAGGCGGTGCAATTCGTGGGTTTATGCGCGGTGATATTTATTGGGGTTCTGGGAAGCTTGCAACATTTCTAGGCGAGCATATGAAAAATGAAGGCCATTATTGGCTCTTGCTTCCAAAAAATATTTTATCTCGATTGGCTAAAAAATCACTTTAACTCAATAATGCTTCTGAATGTATTTGCAACCCCACAAATACAGAGGAAGCAAGAGTTTTGCAGGATAAGCTCAATAAGCTTGAATTTGATCCTATTAAATACCATGCAGCCTAAATTCAGAGCAATCTATACGATGATCTTCGCTTTTAAAATCATAATTCTTTAAGCTGACATATTTCCACGCATCGAGTATTTCTTGTCGTGCAATGTCCCAATCGGTACCCCCTTTATCTGAGCCTTGCCAAGACAGTGGAGTGAAATAGGGGGTCATTAAATGATTAAACGATATGATTTCCGTTATGGTATTTCCCTCATGGCCATATCCACATTTTTTAATTTGCAATAGTTCATAATAGCTTGTGGCACAGGCCTCAAATGGAAAAAGTCCTACAGAGGCTTCATCGAAGAGCATATTTTTTTTCTTGGTTGTTACATACCCAATTAGATAAGGCCTGATAAATGTAGTAGCTTTTCTTTCACCTGAATTGGACCCAGAACATCGAATAGTTCCATTTTCATGAACTAAATATAAACTCGACCCCCGTTCACAGTCAGGATCGTTGGTGATAAATATTACAGGTTTATTGAGGGGGCCTGAAAAAAGATAAGAATAATTGATGCATTGTTTATCTTTCATGGTACTTACCGCCTAAATGGAAGCGAAGTGTGCTCTAAACAATAATAAATAGCAACCTCTTTGCATGAGATATTCTTGGTTTATAGAGGAAGCGTAGTCTAGCTTTAATTTAGAACTTGTTAACTGGACCAGCATTGACTGTGCTTACCCTGTTAACGTACACACTTAGGTTTCATGTTGTAAAACCAGGTTTAATTTCTATACTTTTTAATAAAGTTTTTATTTGGAGCAAGGCAATGAGTCGTTTGTTACTAGCATTTTTATTGACTTTAATTTCAACGTCCAATTCCGCCTTCAGTGATGAAGCCCCTAACGTACCTAATAAAGCTCAAAGCAATAACATCCTTGAGCAAACAAAACAAAAACTTGATAATGCGAATCAAATTGAGAAGGAAAATTTAGAGAAAGGCATCCAACAAGGCGAGGGACAATCTGATAAAAGAAATTAATACACCAGGGACTAAAATTTTTATTCATATAAAGAACCGCAATACGTTTCAAGGTTTCGATTGTCATTATCCCTGCTATATTTTTTACAGGGTTTTTTTATTTTAATCCAAACGTTCTCATAGCAATTGCTCAAGTCTTGGTTTTATATTTTTTCTATCAGAATAAAAAAGCAAAAGACAATGCTTGCTCCTGCGCACGTCTCTTTATTAGCCACAGAACAGTGGAGTTTGCCAATAAATAAGTATTAAGTCCAAGCAAAGGATTTAAATTGAACATTCTGTTGACAAATAGGCGTGAATGGGTTGAAATTTCGAGCTGAATTTTAAATCCGAACAGTGATTAATAGGGATTGGTTATGTTTACAATTAAATTTAATGGAATTGTTATTGGTACTCTTGACGATAATGCGAGTGAGCATAGTTTAAATCTTTTAATCGGTCGTTATCTGTTTGGAGAGTTTGTGGTCGGTCGGTTTTCAAATTCTGTTGGACAATCCTCTGGATGGCTTACCTTAAACCCCAAAAGTTCAATCCATATTGATTATAGGGTTACCTTTCCTGTTGCCTCTCACGACCAAAATTATAAGGGAAAACCATTAATGCAATATTTCACAAAAGAGGAATTTAAAACGGGATTGGAGATTACGATACAACGCAAAAAAAAGGAGTCTATTTACATTGAAAGTGACATTGTGCAGCAAAGGAAAAACTTCATAAATCAACTCAAGATTACTCTGTTTGCATTGGCAAGCAATCATTCTATGCCCCTTCTTCCTATTGAACTGATTAAACTTATTGTATTGAAAGCAAGCCCACCTACAGTGACCATGGAGCACATAAATAAGTGGACAGAAGATATTTTAAAAAGAGATATAAGAGTAGTTGAATCATTGCCTGAGCGCCTAAGCAAGGATATTACTTTTTTTAGACCCAAAAACAGGCATTCTCAAACTGCATGCGATAATTTTTTGAATGTGAGTATTGTCACTCTCGGAGCCATCGCAGTTGTTGGAGGTATGTTATCGTGAGATTGTCATTGGGGTAGGTTTGCTTTTTGCCTATTTAAATCTTGAATAATACAAATTAGCAAATCAATAGCCATGCTCACCGAAACTTAGAAGCCAAACGAAATCATAGAAAATTGAAATAAAGACCTTAACAGGTAAAATAGGTATTATTTAATAACTCAAGGATTCGCTCCATAATTAATTTTTTCGCACTTGCATTCCAAAAGATAAGGGATTTTGTCACTGAAATGTCAAATGTCAATTGACTCTTTTGCCGGTCGGTTTCGAACTGATTTTTGCCGCAGTGAGGTTGTTAGTGATTCGGGAGACAGCTCTATCTACTCGACGCTGAAGCATGATTTCGACCATTACTGTTTCATTCGGATGAAGAATTTTGTTAATGTCAGCGAGCGAAGAATGAAAATCAAGTAACCTATAATAGGCAAGGGCTTGGCTGCTTGCTTCAGGGTGTGCCTTAATTCGAAACCCCAGATTACCTTGCATTTTTGGCGTATTAATCCCAGCTTCCATGATATCGTAGTCAAGATAATAGGTCAGTTTTCCAAGATCACGCTGGTTTCGCTGGCGGTCTGCGAAGAAACCTACAGGAAGCGCATCCTCACTATATTGGGGGCCTGCAGTGAGATAAAGATCATAATCGTCAAGATGATTGCCCCGGTCATCAATGAGTCGGAATATAATCATAGAGTAGCGATTGGTGCGATACTCGCGCTTATAAATAAGTGTCTTCACAAGTTCTATATGCTCATTTTTTTGCGTTTCTTCAGTCATCTTATTGAGTTCTTTTGCCAATATATTGTATGCGTCACGGGTCTTTACTTGCAGGCATTTTAAGACCCATATCGCCGTGGGATGAGTGGCAGCATTGGCCATATTAATACTGCGAATAATTCCCATATTTTTACCGGAATGCGAGCATCCAGGCAGAACCCCAAATGCCATTGGCCGTGCCCGTGTCATTTTTGAGACAACAAGACTTTCACCGTTATTCCCTTCCTGATGTAATTTTAATAGACTGTAATTCATATTTGCAGCAGCTACGCGTACCACTCCATCCGATCCAGCCTCGCCCGTATAGGAATTGAGCGCATCATAAAGTTGGCGATCAATTTTCTGGCCTGTAAGTACAAAAGAATAGATACCATGAGCAGTGCAATCGTAATCAAGCCAACTTTCATTAAGTTGCCAGCTCATATTGCTTCCTAGCTCAAGCCAATCGAGTACATGCTGCCCCGGTTCAATACCTTCAAAAAAACTTTTTATTCTTCCTAGGCGGGATTTACCGAGTTGGGCAAGCGCAGAACCGTGGTTGGCGGGAGCCAACATGATCAGATGACTCAAAGGGCATTTTGCAAGATTATTCTTAAAGTATAAATCCATCCATTTACGGACAACGGGACCACCGGTAGAATGAGTGATGCAAGCAAAACGCTCCCCGTTTCTCAGCTTATCGGCAATTTCATCGTGTATTGCATGATCGAATGCACGGGCTATATCGTCGACTGTTACGGTATCGTTAAAGCTGATATAACGTCCAAGATAGATATTACCCACTTGAATATCCAGCGCTCCATCTTTGCTTTGACGTTCAAGCCATTGAGGAAGCTCCCCATAAGTATTGGTATGTGTGACACTCCAACCGTGGACAAAGATAACAATCATAACTCTCCTTAGCTTATTAACTCAACAAGGGGCCTTGTTGTGTCAATCGATGGTACTGGATTATTTTACAATGAGATTGCTAAGTCAAATTAAAAACTTGATGCCCATTTGAAACCAAGAACTATAGGAAACAGCTGATTATCAAGAAGACTGGCAATAGCGATATTCGGCTACAGTGAAATTGCTGGACTATACTCATTGTATGGATTTCAAGGAGGAGAGAAAAGATGCTTTCTATTCAGCTTACCCCTATTATTTCAATAATTGCTGGAGTTTTAATCCTGCTTTTACCCCGACTATTAAATTATATTGTCGCTATTTACCTGATTATTGCTGGCATTGTAGGCTTGGGAGTGTTGCATTAAGAAAAATGATATAGAACTGCATCCCACAGCCGGGACTAGAAAAATCCAGGGTAGGGTGTAGTCCGTGTTTTTTGAACTACACCTTAAATTTTAATTAATCCATACTGGGTCATATCCGATTGTAACTCTGTTGGTCTACCAGGCTATGACACCACCATCATAACGGTGCAGCTTTTCTGCATGACTTTGAGCGAATTCGTTCTCTGCTTGTTTTAGAATTCCTGCGACACTGGTTTGTACATCAATTAACGCATCTGCTCCGCCCATTGCTGTTTTTACCCACCCTGGATGAATGAGCATGACATGAACTCCTTTATCTTGCACATCGATAGCGAAGCTGCGCATGGCACAATTAAGAGCCGCTTTACTAGTACGATAAGC
Organism: Legionella cherrii; assembly: GCF_900635815.1. NCBI lineage: Bacteria > Pseudomonadati > Pseudomonadota > Gammaproteobacteria > Legionellales > Legionellaceae > Legionella > Legionella cherrii. The sequence continues at coordinate 3,617,478 of NZ_LR134173.1, read as the reverse complement.
ATATGATTTACCGTTGTCATTATCAGAAATGCTCCCCATGCGAGAGCTAATCACTAAGATTTTTTTTTCCTGGCTCGCTAGGAGATTGGTTAGCAAAGCATCACTCAATTTCACCACACTGATACAATTTACATTTAAAACTTCAAGGAAGTTTTCTCTATTAATAGCACCTATGGTTACGCCTTGCTCACCGCTAATACCTGCATTATTTACTAATAAATCAATCGGTCTGTTATTTAAAGCGTGTTTTAAAGAAGCTATATCTTGGTCGCTTGTCACATCTAATTGAATCAGTTCATCAGCCAACTCGTTCAGTTCATTTGCTTTTGATGGGTTGCGGCAACATCCTATAACATAATATCCTTTCTCTTTAAGTTGACGGGCAAACTCCAAACCAAGACCTCTATTTGCTCCGGTAATGAGTGCTGTTTTCATATGAACCTCCTTTGTATTTGAAATTTGCCGCAGGACCAGAACGCTCGATTTTTTTAAAATTCCAGTTGTTCCTATCTAAAAAGTAACTATTAAATCAATTCGTAGTATAGTCTATGCACTTATGAAGGACTTTTAAGAGTCTACATAGAATAAAATAAGCATATCGAATTGTTTGTGCCTTTGCACTCAAGAAAAGGCTAAGGCGATGCAAAAAAATATATTTGAATCAGGAGAACTAAATGTGGATTAAGGACTTATTTATTGATATCCCTAAACGAGATAATGCACCGGAAACCAGATTGCATATCCGTATAGTCTGTGAAAACGAGGCGAATCTCGACAAAATGCCCTACGTTTTTATGCTTCCTGGTGGTCCGGGTGCCAATCATTCTCACTACAAGGATTACGAATGCTTGGCAACTACGGGCAATATGGTATTCATTGATCCCAGAGGATGTGGATTAAGTGAGAAAAACGACCCTTCATCCTATACTATGGACAATTATATTCGGGATGTGGATGAAATTCGTAAATACCTCAACCTGGAAAAAATAGTTCTATTGGGTAAATCCTATGGCGCAATGTGCGCTCTAGGATACACTCTGGCCTATCCAAAATATGTTTCGAGTCTTATCCTGGCAGCTGGTTCTCCAAGCTTTAGAAACCTTGAAACAGCGCGTCTTAATGTGGAAAAAAGAGGATCTCTGGCTCAACAAAAAGTCTGTGAGCAATTATGGGAGGGGACTTTTAAAAGCGATGAAGAGCTGGATCATTTTTTTGATGTCATGGATTCTATGTATTCTTGGAGGAAAAGACATAATCTTCCTGTAAATCGACCAGCTCCGGATTATATTTTTGCACATGAGCCTTTAAACCAAGGTTTTGGCGGATTTTTACGTACATTTAATTATGAAGATCGCCTGCATGAAATAACCTGTAACACGCTCATTTTGGTAGGCGAAGAAGACTGGATTACTGATAAAAAACATTCTGAATTCATGGCGAACAGAATCCCTAACAATGAATATCTCGTGTTTGAAGGCGCCGATCATTCCCTTGAGTCTGATGTTCCGGGATTATTCTTCGCAAGCATAGAGTCCTTTTTGAAAAGCCAATGTGAAAAAAGAAATTCGCATCATTTTTTTCAAAATGAGAATAAGGGGGAAAAAGCAAATTTGATCGCTGATGAAACAAAAAAATGTACATTCGGCTAAAAATTAAAAAAATTCGATTAGCAAAGCAATGTTGGGTCGTTTTGACCCAACAAACCGTTCTATCCCGAAGCTCTCTCATGCAAATGTTTTAGGCGGCAACCGATTCGGTGGATGACTCGTGAATAAATGCGCCTATCGATTGACTCGAACTGTCATAGCTCAATGCCATTAAAATATTTTTAGTCCAGCTTTGATTCGTTGGCATTGATCTTGAGATGTTTCCAGAGTTGTTTGAGTCTTACGAAATGTTTGCGGTAAAATGTTGAAAAATTTCATGCAGGAAGTTTTCCATGAGGATTCATTGTTATACTTCGCCAGTGTTAAATTTTCTTGATTTATTTTATTCGTGATCTCATCCAAAACATTAATAGCCCGTATGAGTTTTCCATCAAGTTTTGCTTTCATTTCACCATAACTTTCTCTTATATCAGGGGCAATAAGCGTATTTTTCATTTCTTCAATTAAAGAGGTTAAATGAGCTAATTGTGATGAAAGATGCAAGAATTTTGCATCGGTTGCTCCATATTCAAGGACTAATCGCCCAGTAATTCGCTCAAAATCTTGTTTCATTTTTTCTGCAGCAGAGAGAATAACTGCATATTTTTCTCTAAAACGCATCAACAATTTGTTTAAGTGCTCTTCTGAATTGTAGTGTCTAAAGTAATCGGTATTTAGATTAGGAATAGGAGAGAGTCGGTGTTTCTCGCTGTTAAAATTCTCTGAAAAATTGGTGAATGTTTCTCCATTATTATCATCTACCTTATAATAATTTTTAAGTCGCGATAAATAGTTTACAGCAAGGTATACCTCATTTTCAGAAGGGTCACAGATATAAACTTCTTCACCCCATGTTGTGGGGTCTGAGGGATTACTGTCAGCTTTTCTTCCGATAACTAAAAAACAATGATCGCCACCTTTTATATAAAAAGCTTCTGCAGAAACATGAGGTTCATAATTAATAACATAATCTAAAGCAAGTAAAGCATATTCATAACAATTGCCTACCGAGAATTTCTTACAAAGTTGAATACGTTGATAAAATTGTTGGGTAGTACTATCAAACTCCAAAGAAAATTTAGGGTCCCTCATTGCCAAAATATGAGATTCAAACATGACGTCGCTGATTGCTTTTTTGCGGATGTCCGGATACAAGTTATTGGCAGGCTGAGTTGTTCCTTCCAAAATAATTTCTCTGGCATATTTTAATGCATTTCTTGCGATATCTCTGTTGCTCATAACTCGGTCTCTAAATAAAAACGAATGGAATAATAATAAATAAAAAGAGTTAATGAAATTATTTAAATAAAACCCAAACTGATTAAGCTAAAGGCATGGCGATCAAGGTTAATTTTTGTTCATTTTTGGCTATAATTTATATAAGCATAGAAAAAGGAGTTGATATGCTGTCCAAGTTAGAGAGTACTATTAAAAAAGAACTTCCATCTCTAGAGTTCAACTTGATCCCAGGTACGGATTTAATATACACCCGTAATGCCCATGGTCCTCGTCTAGAGGCTCTGAATACCGGAAATACTTTGCGATTAGGATATTATGGTCTTGTTAATTCGGAAGATATTGGCGGAAGGGATGTAGAAAAATTATTGCCTTGTCTGCAAGCAGAGCATCAAATTACTTCAATACTCGCGAATAATAGTGTTATAGATGATGCTGGTGCCATATTAATCGCCAATTTCCTAAAAAATAATACTTCTCTTCGTGTTTTAGATATCCATGCCAGTCAAATCAGTGAAGACGGTTTACTGGCAATCATCGACGCCTTGAAATCAAACGATTCCCTAGAGTATCTGAATATAAGAGCAAATAAGATTACCAATAAAGTATTAGAGAGCCTTTCTCTTACGCTTCAACATCACAATACTCGTTTAAAACAAATTGAGCTAACGCAAAATATTGATCCAGCGGAAAAAGCTTTAAACCAAGGTTTACTCACCAAAATTTACGAGCAACTACCTATTAATCTCGAGACGAGAAAAAAAGAAGAACAAGAAAGACAAATTGCGTTAATAGCCATTGACGCAGAATCGCAGAAAGATGGCGAACTTGAAAAAAGGTTACCGAAAGAGGTAATTGGTGTTATCTCCTCCTATTTTCGCTCTCCACCTCAATCAAAATCTGGTGAGCCTAAGGAGGATGCGTCACCTAGGGTGGGTCCTAAGTAGTCATGTAGGCTAGGCGTACAGCCACAGCGTTTGAGGATTTGCCTTTAAACGAGTAAATAGTACCCTGAAAATGTTTTCTTAACTGAATTATTCGCCAATATCCTCGCTCCATAACTTACTATTTTGAGTAATGAAATGTCGCATCATGCTGATGCATTCTTTATTCTGTAAGACCTCAAGTTTGACTCCATGGGAGGTTAATAGCGATTCTTCTCCCATAAAAGTTTGATTTTCTCCAATCACCACATAAGGAATCTTATAAAGAAGAATAGCTCCACTGCACATGGCGCAAGGAGAGAGTGTAGTGTATAAAATAGATTGCTCATAAACTTGAGCTTGCTGTCTACCCGCATTCTCTAACGCATCCATTTCAGCATGAAATATAGCGCTTCCTTTTTGGACTCGTTGATTATGTCCGCGTCCGATGATCCTGTTTTGATAAACAAGTACAGCACCAATGGGTATTCCTCCCTGGGCAAGACTTTGCCGAGCTTCTTTTATCGCTTCCTCTAGATATCGTTGATGGGGCACTGACATGGTTATCTCTTCATATGACAGTAAGATCTGGATATTCTCCAGCATTTTGAGTACTAGAAACAAGAACCAATAGTAATAATTCATTAAAAATCTTGCGAAAAGTTCGATTTTCAGTTTGATAGGGGGCAATTCTACAGAAAATCAAAAGGTAATCCGAGTGATTAATTGGGTTAAATTTTTATATTGCACTGAACAAGATAATGGGAATGAGATTGTCGCACTTGGAGTTAAAATTCGCCCTTCTATAAATTTCATAACATATTGATTTATATGGTCGGAGTGACAGGAATTGAACCTGCGACCCCTGCCTCCCGAAGGCAGTGCTCTACCAGGCTGAGCTACACTCCGTGTTAGAAATATGGTTTGCATTGAATTCCTGGGTTTCACCGCGCTGCGCCCAGGCTTCTTAAATCAATAACTTCTTTGCAAAGCGAATTGAGCCAAATTAATTAGTGCTTCTTTATATTTTGAATTAGGCAGCATCATCAAAGAGGATAACGCTTTGTCAACTTCTTGGGCGGCGATGTTCTTGGTATATTCTATCGCTTTTGTTTCTTCGAGAGCCACGAGAATATCTGGTAGAAAATCCAAGCTGCCTTTTTTCAGGCTTTGTATAATTTGTTGTTTTTGCAGTTCGGTACCGTGCTGTAATGCATGAATTAAAGGCAAGGTTGCTTTCCCATCAGCCAAGTCATCCCCTATATTTTTGCCAATTGTTTTGGCATCAGAGCAATAATCCAGAGCATCGTCGATAAGTTGAAATGCATTACCCAGATGCAGTCCATAGGCATAGAGGCTGTCTTGCATTTCCTTGGAGGCATTGCTGATTATGGGGCCTATACAGGCAGCAGCTGCAAATAAAAGCGCTGTTTTTGCACGAATTACCTCAAAATATTCATCAAAGGTTAGCGTCGGATTATGGCGGTTCGATAGCTGTTTTACTTCACCACAGCTGATCTCAAGAGCTGTCTTGGCAAAAAGCTTCAGGACTTCTGGATTGCCAGAATCAACAATTAATTCGATGGATTGAGTAAAAAGATAATCACCAACCAAAATACTTGCTTTGCTACCCCAAATATCATTGGCTGTCTGCCGTCCTCTTCTTAAGGTGGATTCGTCGATGACATCATCGTGTAGCAGCGTGGCTGTATGGAAAAATTCCACCATAGCAGCCAGAGTAATATGCTCTTTACCTTGATAACCACATGCATTACTTGCTAAAAGAACTAACAATGGACGCAGTCTTTTGCCGCCACTTTCTATTATATGGTGGGACATATCATCAATTAAACCGATTTGTGATTCGATTTTATTAATAATAAGGGCATTAACTGCATTAAAATCGTCACTAACCAGCGTGCGTATACTGTCAATCGACATTGTTTGTCCTCTACGATTCAATCAGCAAATGCTAAGGTTTGTGCATACGAATTGTCAAGTAAAAGTAGGTTTGACTTGTAAGTACTCATCCCCACGTTCGACCTAGGCTTACGATCTTTTTCTTGAGTTATTCGCTGCACTCGAGCTTATACATTAAATCGAAAATGCATGACATCGCCATCACAAACCACATAATCTTTACCTTCCAGACGTAATTTTCCTGCTTCTTTTGCACCTTGTTCACCTTTACATGTGATAAATGCATCATAGGCAATGACTTCTGCGCGGATAAAGCCTTTTTCAAAGTCCGAATGGATAACGCCTGCTGCTTGTGGCGCAGTAGCTCCCTTAGGAATAGTCCATGCTCTTACTTCTTTGACGCCCGCAGTAAAATAAGTTTGTAATCCTAATAATTCATAACCTGCACGAATCACGCGATGTAATCCGGGTTCACTTAAACCTAAGTCTTCCATGAATTCTTGGCGATCTGCTTCATCTAATTCAACTAATTCTGCTTCAGTTGCAGCACATAGAGCAACAATGCTGGCTTTTTCTTGCAACGCTAAATTACGAACTTGATCCAGTAAAGGATTGTTTTCATAACCGTTGTCATCGACATTGGCAATATAAAGTACGGGTTTTGCGGTAAGCAGAAAAAGACGGCGCGCAATAGGTTCTTCTTCAGCACTCAATTCCAGGGTGCGGACGGGATAACCTGCATCAAGATGTGTCTTGATTTTTTCCAGGGTTTTCATCTCAAAAATTGCTTCTTTATTACCACTACGACTGTTTTTTCCTGCTTTCAATATGGCTTTTTCAAGAGTTTCCATATCGGCTAAAGCCAGTTCTGTATTAATGACTTCAATATCACTTAGTGGATGTACCTGACCTTCGACATGGACTACGTCGGTATTTTCAAAACAGCGTACTACATGGGCAATCGCGTCCGTTTCACGAATGTTAGCCAAAAACTGATTACCTAAGCCCTCGCCTTTAGATGCTCCTTTGACAATACCAGCAATATCAACGAATTGCATGGTTGCTGGGAGTACTTGTTGTGGTTTGACTATGTCACTCAAAGCATCAAGACGAGGATCAGGAACAGTAACTATCCCAACATTGGGTTCTATTGTACAAAAAGGATAGTTTGCCGCTTCAATACCTGCTTTGGTGAGTGCGTTGAACAGTGTTGATTTACCAACATTAGGCAAGCCCACGATGCCACATTTAAATCCCATGTGTAGTACCTCTATTATTAAAACGAATGAGAGTTCAACATAGAACGTCATTCCCGTAAAAATGTGGGGCATTTTGTACGGAGCCATTCTACATAATTCGGTTCAATCTAAGAAAACAAGGTATCTTCTCAGATTGAACTCACCTTAAATCTATACTAACTGCTACCTTACATAAAGCTGCATTCAAATTTTAGCCAGAATTTTTTTTGCATCACCGATAAGCAGTTTTTAAACATTCAATTGATTCATTGCTCTGGCTAAATCACCTGAGAATATTAAAGGCATCACCGCCACGCCTCTATCAATTGCATCATAAATTAACTGCCTGTCTTGTGCAGAGGGTTTACTGAGCACAAATTGATGAACTAAATCTCTATGGCCAGGATGACCTATTCCTATTCGTAAACGGTGAAATTCTGTGCTGCCTAATTGGGCTATTATATCTCTTAAACCATTATGACCACCATGGCCTCCACCTGTTTTAAGTTTAATGCGTCCTGGAGGTAAATCCAGTTCATCATGAACGACCAATATTTCTTCAGGTGAAATTCGGTAAAATTGACTAACAAGCCGGGTAGGTTGACCACTATGGTTCATAAAAGACAGAGGCAAAACCAGCTTACCTGAGTGCTGATTTAATTCCAAATCAGTCAGTTCGGCCTGCATTTTTTTTTCCAGTTTAAAAAAGGCACTATGGCGGTGAGCTAAGGCGGAGACGAACCATCCACCAGCATTATGTCGAGTATATTCATAAGCTGAACCTGGGTTACGCAAACCAATGATAAGTTTAATGGCCATGATATAGCTCTTGATAGGGGTTGGTGCTTATGTAGCCTGGGTTATGCTTCGCTTAACCAGGCTACATTTTACTACATGTTACATTGATTCAAGCAAGCTTGAATGATTACTCTTCGTCTTTTGCAGCATTAACAGTAGGTACCTCAGATGCTGAAACCTCTGTAGCTTCTGGTGCTTCTTCTTCTGTTGTGCTTGCCCTAGGCATGTGAATGCTCACAACAGGAGCGTCATGACTACCATCGGCAACATCAACAGTGAGTTGTACCCCTTTAGGCAATTTTAAGTGAGATAGATGAACCACCTCATCCATTTGAACATTGGACATATCTACTGCGATAAACTCAGGTAAATCTTTTGCCTGACAACGAACTTCAACTTGAGTCATGGTATGGTTAATAATACCGCCCGCTTTAATGCCAGGAGCTTTGTCTTCATTGATGAAATGAATGGGTACTAATTTAACCAGAACGTCGGTTTTAGAAACGCGTTGTAAATCCATATGCATTACAACTGGTTTATAAGGATGACGTTGCAATGCCTTCAAAATAACATGTTCGACTTTGCCATCAACTGTAATATCAAAAACACTGGAATAGATACTTTCAGTTTCCAACGCTTTAACTACTTTGTTATGTTGAAAGTGAATTGACATTGGTTTTTTATCCCCGCCATAAATAACAGCAGGTACTTTATTTTCAAGACGACGTAGGCGGCGGCTCGCACCTTTCCCCATATCCGTTCTTGTTTGTGCTTCTAAAAGGATGTTTGACATTGTATACTCCAAAGTTTATAAGTGTACCCTATCTAATCCGCGACCAGATTAAACACCGGATTATCATTTAAAAAATCCGGAAAGGGTGGCGAAGTATACAATATTTTAAAATGAACTTGAAGTCATAGGCATAATTTCATAGAATATGCGACTTTATTGAATTTGTGATAGCCAATCAGGCGAGTTGGAGAAAAATTATGTATGCGGTAATCAAAACTGGCGGTAAGCAATACACCGTGAAGGAAGGTGATGTGTTGAAAATTGAATTACTGCCTGAAGATGTTGGCAATGAAATACAATTTAAAGAAGTACTGATGTTGGCTGACGGCGATAAAATCGTCTGTGGTACTCCATTAGTTGCCAAGGCAACTGTGAAAGCTGAAGTGCTTGATCATGGCCGTCACAAGAAAGTCAAAATTATCAAGTTTCGTCGTCGTAAGCACCACATGAAACAAATGGGGCACAGACAATATTATTCGCAAGTTAAAATTACTGCGATAAGCAAGTAAGAGAGGATAGCAATGGCTCATAAGAAAGCAGGTGGTAGTACTCGTAACGGCCGCGACTCGAATCCCAAGTACCTTGGTGTGAAGCGTTATGGTGGTCAATTTGTTAATGCGGGTGAAATAATTGTAAGACAACGTGGCACACGTTTTCATCCAGGACCTGGTGTTGGTTGTGGTCGTGATCACACCTTGTTTGCCTTGGTTGAAGGTTTGGTGCAATTTGTTGTCAAAGGTGAAAAAAATCGTAAGTATGTAACTATAGTTGCAGAACAAAAAGAAGAAGCTGCAAACTAATTAAGTTACATTACTACAGCCAGGATTCTGCGCAGAGTAGACTTGGCTTTTTATGATGTGTTTCGGATCATGGATTTTACTTTATAATCCGAATTACACGTTATACCTAAATGCAATGTTATTAACCCCGGTAACGGGGTTTTTTTTTATTTCGAGGTTGGTCATGAAATTCGTTGATGAAGCAGTAATAAAAATAGAAGCAGGCCATGGTGGAAATGGTTGTCTTAGCTTCAGACGCGAAAAATTCATACCAAAGGGTGGCCCTGATGGTGGTGATGGGGGCGATGGTGGTAGCGTTTATTTCGAAGCAAGTACGGATTTAAATACCCTTGTGGATTTTCGTTACATGCGTCATTACAAAGCGGGTAATGGCCAGCCCGGTATGGGCGGAAATTGCACTGGGAAAAAAGGCGATGATTTAATAATAAAAGTACCTGTTGGTACTATGGTTTATGATGTAGATACTGGGGAATTGCTGGGTGATATTAAAGAGCCAGGCGTGCCGGTGTTGATTGCTCAAGGTGGATTTCATGGGTTAGGAAATACACGCTATAAGAGTAGTGTGAATCGCTCTCCAAGACAGACCTCTCCTGGAAGTCCAGGGGAAGCACGACATTTACGACTCGAATTACGGGTTTTGGCGGATGTAGGTTTATTAGGCTTACCTAACGCAGGGAAATCAACTTTAATTCGCGCCGTCTCAAGTTCAAAGGCTAAAGTCGCTGATTATCCTTTTACCACATTACATCCCAGTTTAGGTGTTGTCAGTGTTTCTTCTCACAAGAGTTTTGTCATGGCTGATATTCCGGGGCTCATTGAAGGAGCATCTACAGGGGCCGGACTTGGTCATCGGTTTTTAAAGCATCTTTCGCGGACCTGTGTATTGCTTCACGTAATTGATGTTGCTCCTGTCGATGACAGTGATCCGGTTGCATCAGCTAAAACAATTATTAATGAATTAGCAGAATACAATCCACAGCTTTTAGAAAAACCGCGATGGTTGGTATTGAACAAAATAGATATGTTGCCTGATGCAGCAAGTAGGGAAGAGCGAATACAAACCATAGTTAAGGGTTTGAATTGGAAGGATAAAGTATTTGCTATTTCAGCAATCAGCGGTGAAGGAACACAACAGTTGTGTTATTCACTGATGCAGCTGATTGATGAGATGAAAGAGTCTGAAGCATAACCACTCTGCAGCATGTTCTACTACTGCAGCAGTACGATAAGGTATATTATGGGTTTCCTGACCTTTCTGCTCGTGATTGCTGTAGTCAATAATTAATTGTGTGGTTCCTCGTGTGGGTTGTTGTTGCCAGTATTCGGCTAAGCCGGTCAGATGAAAAAATAATTTATTTTTATGTAGACCACTAAAATCCAATAAATGATGGATATGAGGCTTGGTCAGCAATAATTGCAATAAACCACCTGTGGCTTCATCAATAATGGTTATTGGTTCATTAATGTGCAGGATTAGTTCACGTAAATTTTCAGAAGCTTTTTTATCTATGCCACTAATAATGTGTGGTTCTAGGATAGGGTCAACAATAGCTTGTATTTGCTCGACACGATTAGGCATACAACGAACCTTAAATTCGATATAAGGTGATTCCCAGCGATAACCTGTTTGACAATCAATATCCTGCAGCGCATCTTCCAATTTTTGAGCAATCTCACTTTCTGCCAAGCCAAAAATTCGCCACTTAAGTATTTGTTTTTGACTGTGACTTGTTTGCTGTAATATGGGTAATACATATTGATTAAACATAGGCAAACACTCTCGTGGCGGGCCAGGTAATAAAAAAAACTTTTTATTATTCCAAGGGTAGTAACACCCTAAGGCACTACCCAGAGGATTGGGTAAAAGCTGGGCATCTTTAGGAAAGAGACTTTGTTGAATATTCCCTGGATTAAGATTGAGATTTGCATCACGCAGCCGGCTTTTTATATGTTCGAGAGCGATAGAGTGCTGAATTAACTCCTGGCCTGTAAATTGAGATAGGGCAAAGCGGGTGAGATCATCTGTGGTTGGCCCAAGCCCGCCAGTGATAATTATAATGTCATGCTTCTGGGTCAAGAAGTGCAAACAGTTGATGATATCATCCACTTTGTCACTGCATGAAACATGGAAACCTAGAGACAAGCCTTCAGAGCTTAGCGCGTGGGCTATATCACGCCCATTCGTATTTAAAGTATCACCATGAACTATTTCATCACCGGTTGCTAAAATGCCTAACGTCATTACCTGTTTCCGAGTATTAACTATGAATCTGATTTTATAGCATAATTTGAAAAAACTGTAATAGTTGTTGACATTTATCCGCAAATTGCCTAATAACTAAAAAAGGTGGTTTTTTTTAAGATAATTATCCATCGAACTACCTAATTTTTACGGTTTTTGTATGTGAGGAGAAATTATGGAATTTTCAAGCCGTTATGTAGCGCATGTACCTGACGCTCAAGGGTTTGTTAATTATTCTAAAGAAGAACATTCTATTTGGAATATTTTATTTGAAAGACAAATAAAATTATTGCCAGGAAGAGCTTGTGATGAATTTCTAGCTGGATTAAAAACGTTAGGCATTCAATCTGAGGCAATTCCTCAAATTCCAGATCTAAATCAAAAACTTAAAGCCGAAACGGGTTGGCAAGTGTCTGCAGTCGCCGCGTTAATTTCTGCTCGCGAATTTTTTGAATTATTGGCAACAAAACATTTCCCCGTAGCTACATTTATTCGTAATGAAGAAGAATTGGATTATGTAAAAGAGCCTGATATTTTTCATGAAATTTTTGGTCATTGTCCTATGCTGACGGACAAGGTTTATGCAGAGTTTGTTTACGATTATGCTCAGAAAGTATTAACTTTTCCTGAGTCCGATTGGCCGTTACTGCAACGTATGTTTTGGTTTACTGTTGAGTTTGGCTTAATTAACAGCATGAAAGGTCTGAGAGCATATGGAGGTGGAATACTGTCCTCGATTAGTGAAACAGTATACAGCGTGGAAAGCGATATTCCGCTGCGAGTCATGTTTGATCCAATAGCTGGATTTCGCATGCCCTATCGTATTGACATGTTACAACCCGTTTATTTTGTAATTAATGACTACCAGGTTTTATACGATTTTGTTTTATCGGATTTAGGTAAACTTATGGCTCGAGCCCGGGAATTAGGGGAATTTCCGCCGCTTTTTAAGGTGGATCCAAATAATCCTAATATTCATATTCGAGCGTGTTAAAGGTATATATATTGTAATGAGCAGCCAGTCTTGTTAACATCGAGCAACCTGTTTGTTCATTGGCTGTCTTAAGTCAAGGAGCATTATTTGATTAAAGTATTAATTGTTGATGACCATGCATTGGTTCGAATGGGGATTCGACGATTACTCGAAGATATGTCGGATGTAGAGGTAGTTGCTGATGCAGAAAGTGGTGAGCAAGCTTTGGCATTAGTAAAAAAACATTCCCCCGACGTGGTCCTTTTAGATATGAAAATGCCTGGAATTGATGGCTGGGAAGTAACACGTCGTCTAAAAAAATCAAATCCGCACGTTAAGGTTATTGCTGTAACTGCAATGTGTTCTGATGTGTTGCCTACTCGAGTTTTACAATTAGGCGCCATGGGCTATCTGACGAAAGAGTCAGGCGCTGAAGAAATGGCGGCTGCGATACGTAAAGTTGCTAAAGGCGAGAGATATTTAAGTGCAGAGATTGCTCAGAAAATGGCGATCAATAGTTTGGAAGAAGTACAAGGCTCACCTTTCGATGTATTATCTGAGCGCGAAATGCAAGTCATGTTAATGATTACTACTGGTATGAATGTTCAGGAAATAAGTGACCGACTATTCCTTAGTACTAAAACGATTAATGGCTATCGTTACCGTACATTTGAAAAATTAGGTATTAAAAACGATGTAGAGCTTACTTATTTGGCTCTAAAGCATGGAATTATAGAAAACCCCATCGATCTGGCATCAGAAGATTAAAGGGTTTTGTAGCCCGGATTAGCGCAGCATAGTCGGGGATTTCTGTTTCAATATGGATTACTCATATCGGATTATGCTGCGCTAATCCGGGCTACAAAGCTGCGTTCCAGAGCACGATTAATTACTGCTATGATTATTACATGAATATTTCTACTGAATTAGCCTTGTTCCTCACCAAGTTACCTAATGAACCCGGCGTTTATCGTATGTTGGATGCAGCAGGGAATCTTCTTTACGTGGGTAAAGCATCCAATTTGAAAAAAAGAGTCACAAGCTATTTTAATAAACAAAATACAGGCATTAAAACACGTTCTTTAGTGAGTCAAATCGCTGCTATAGAAATTTCGGTCACGCGCAGTGAAACAGAAGCTTTATTATTGGAAAGCAATCTGATTAAGACATTGAAACCTAAATACAATGTTTTGTTACGCGATGATAAATCCTACCCATACATCCATCTTTCCAATCATCCTGATTTTCCACGCATTGAAAGTTATCGTTCTAAGAAAAAGCCTCTTTCAGGAGATTTCTTTGGTCCTTATCCCAGTAGTGCTGCGGTGAAGGAGACTATAGTAACAATTCAAAAAGTGTTTAAAATCCGCAATTGTCGGGACAGTTATTTTAATGCACGCTCAAGGCCGTGTTTGCAGTATCAAATCAAACGATGCACCGCTCCATGTGTCAATTATATAACGCCAGAAAATTACCAGCGATCAGTACAAGATGCCATGCGATTTTTACAAGGTAAGTCCCAATTAATTCTTGATGAACTTGCTAAACGAATGGACAAAGCAGTAACTGAATTGAATTTTGAAGAAGCAGCAATTTTGAGGGATCAGATTAAAAGTTTACGTTTAGTACAAGAACAACAGGGCGTGTTACAGTTACGAGGCGATGCAGATGCTATTGCCATTGAGGTAAGTCCCGGTTTTGCTTGTGTTCAGTGTGCGACGATTCGTGAAGGCCAAGTATTGGCGAGTCAGTGTTACTTCCCTTCGGTGCCCCAAAAAGGCTTGGAGGATGAACTCTGTATGGATGATTTATGGCAACAAACTTTTGATGCATTTGTAGGATTCTATTATTTAGATAGCCCGGAGAAAATCCCTGCGTTAATTATCACCAATCATGATTTAGTGGATCACCTATCATTAGAAGAAGCCCTATCACAACGACGAGGTAAGCAGTGTAAAATTCAAATAAATCCTCGGGGTATAAAATCCCGTTGGATGGATTTTGCACTCAATAATTTACGTGTTTCGGTAGCTGAATACGTGACAAAACATTCTACGATGAAATCACGTTTTCATGAATTAGAACAATTTTTAGGATTGAGAAAGCCTATCGAACGCATGGAATGTTTTGATATCAGCCACACCCAGGGTGAAGCAACTGTGGCATCGTGCGTTGTGTTTGATCATGAAGGTCCCAGTCCCAGCGAATATCGGCGATTTAATATTGAAGGAATTACTCCTGGAGATGACTATGCTGCAATGGAACAGGCCATTACTCGTCGCTTTAAACGGTTAGTAGAAATTCAATCATTGCCGGATGTATTAATTATTGATGGCGGAAGGGGGCAAGTCGCTGTCGCTGAGAAAGTATTACTTTCTTTAGGTATCTCGACAGTGATTTTACTGGGTGTTGCTAAAGGACCTTCACGAAAGGCTGGATGGGAAAAGTTGATTCTAGTCCATGAGGCACGCGAATTGACGTTACCCGATGATTCCAAGGCCTTACATCTGCTTCAACATATCCGTGATGAAGCGCATCGATTTGCTATTACGGCTCATCGTAAAAAAAGACAAAAAAAGAGACTGGATTCAACGCTTGAAGATATTGAGGGAGTTGGGGCAAAACGCAGACAAGCATTGCTTCATCGTTTTGGTGGGATACGAGAGCTTGCGAAGGCACCCATAGACGAAATTGCCAAAGTATCAGGGATTAGTGAACACTTGGCAAAACGTATTTTTCTTTTTTTTCATGGAGAAAAAGTGTAATCAGGAGCCCCGTCATTCTGGGTGCCTGACACCTAGGCTATCACCAATAGATCAGAATATTATTCATAACCCTAGCAAAAATCCTAATATTCGTACTAAACTAAAATTAGATATGCTCGAATAATAATTAGAATAAATTGATATTTAAGCACAAATCTTGCATGTAAAAAAATAAAAGTAAGGTGAGAGGGGGGCATATGTATAAATTACTTTCAACTGCATTGTTGATGTTTATGGTTGCTGTTGCGAATGCGGCTAACTTTTATGGCACTGGATTATGCGGTTACCCACAGTATGATTGCGTTAAGGTTGAGGCTGGACAAAGTTGGGAAACCTTATTTCCAGATGAAAAACAACGCGATATCGTCCAAAGAATCAATCGTACTTATAATCCTTTATGGACTGGCAAAATTATTGCGGTTCCAAAAAATCTGGCTTACCTCACTGTTTTTGACGTGTCTCCTTTTCCGCTAAAAATTCCAAACGAACATCAAAAGCAAATTATTGTTGACCAGGACAAATTGGCTTACGCCGCTTATGATGCAGAAGGGAATTTGGTGATATGGGGGCCAATTTCATCAGGAAGAGACAGGTGTCCGGATGCTAATCGTTCTTGCCGCACTCTAACTGGGATCTATCGCGTATTTAGTAAGGAAAATGAAAAATGTGTCTCTGATGTGTTTCCCATAGGTAAAGGTGGCGCGAAGATGCCTTTCTGTATGTTTTTCCATAAAGGCTTTGCATTACATGGTTCTCCAGACATCCCTGGAGTAAGAGCAAGTCATGGTTGTGTGCGAATGTTTACTCAGGATGCAAAATGGTTAAATGAAAACTTTGTTGAGTTATCCAGTGAACGAAATAATTTTAGGGGTACAACAGTTATTGTTCGTCCTATAAATGACAGTGAGTGAGAAAAATGATGAATACAATTAAAAAAATCACTTCGATTTCATTAATGTTTTTCTTTGGGTTAATGTCTACACACCTTGACGCAGCCAAATCTAAAAAACTTGATCCCAAAGAGGCGCAAGCTAAAGCAGAAAAAGAAGAGGCTCGATTTCCTATAGGATGCAGGCCCGTGGGGTATAAGGAGAGTTTAAAAGTATTGTCTCTTTACCCTGGAAAAGAGGGGGCGTTACAATCCTTGTATTTCTTCTTTAATCAATTGCCACAAACGGTGAGTTTGTATCAAATGCGAGATGAAGACAGCCAATATACTACTCGATACAATCATACAATAGGTGGCCGTCAATGGGCGGCATTAGCCACAGGGGAGCCCTTAGTCAAATTTATTTGTACTTTGGGTGATGGTAAAACTTCCTATGGAAAAATTATTGATTGTGCTGATACGATAAAGGTATGTGAGTACGTCAATGTAAAATTTGGTTTAAATAATAAAGGCAATTTTTGGATAGTCGATGGCACTACAAGAAATGGTGCCGTTAATGAGGTAGTGCATTATGGCATAATACCTGGGGTATAAATCTGAACACATAATGATAAAAATTCAGGTGAAATTGCTGTGCAAAGAGGGAGAATCTTCATGAAATCGCTAGTACCTTGGGTATGTTTATTCGTTGCATCAGCCAGTCAACATGCTTTTGCTGATGATTTTAGTGCCTATCGATTAGGGAATTATAATAAAGCGATAGAGCCTTTAATGAATCAATCAGGGAAAAATGCAGTTGCTGATTACTACTTGGGGCGGATTTATCTTTATGGATATGGTCAACTTAAAAATAGTCAGTTGGCGATCCGCTATTTTACCCAATCGGCACAAAAAGGCTATCTTCCTGCAATCCAACTTATGGCCAGATACACTTTATTGCATGAAAAAGATCCACAACAAGCCTTTACATGGTTTAAAAAAGCGGCGGATGATGGTGATGTAGATGCCCAAATGTTTACGGCGGCGGCATACAGATATGGAGTTGGAGTGAAACGCAATGAGGATGCGGCAACTCGCTATTACATCAGTGCGGCAAAAAATGGTAATTCCCTTGCCCAATTTACTTTAGCCAAGAATTTTATTGACAGTCGTAATGCATCAAATAAAAAATTAGGTCTTATCTGGTTAAATAAGGCAGTGGCCAATGGTAACCCTCAAGCGATAACTCGATTAGGGGAGTTATATCTTGAAGGGAAATTGGTTGATAAGGACGAAAAGAAAGGTGAAGAATTATTAACCCAAGCAGCAACTCAAGGTTTTGCACCCGCAATGGTTGCTTTGGGTGAATTGGCTTTGCACCAAAACCAAAAAGAACAAGCCTTGAAATGGTTTGGTCAGGCAACGAAACAACAGAATGATGAGGCGTATTTAGATTTAGCTCATAATTATTTAGAACCCAAAAGCCCCATTTATGATCCAAAAACTGCTTTCATGTGGACCCTAAAAGCGGCTCAAGATGGTTTGCCACAGGGCAAACGTGAGTTAGCTGAAATGTACCAAAAGGGAATAGGCGTGGATGCCGATCCGAATTTGGCCAAGCAATGGCTAAATCAGGCGAATCAAGATGACAGTGCAAAAAATCAAGAGGCTGCTTTGGCGCAAGCAGCACTGTGGTTAAGTAATGGTACAACAGATAAATTGGAACAAACTGATTTTCAAATGAAGGGCATACTAAGTGCTTGGCATAATCCTACGGTATTAGGTGATTTCGCTTATAACCAAGCACCCCGATTAAAAAAGATAATGCGTCAGTCTGTTTTTAAACCCCAATTTGAATTAGTCCAACCTAATGATGTTCCTATAACCAGTTACTATGATGCGATCTTGAATAAAACTCCTGGCTTCCAGGCGAATCAATGGACATACCCACTTTATCCTTTAGATCAACAGTTATCTGCTTTAGAAAGAACAAATACTCCAATATTTGCGCAATTGAATCTTCCTGCACCTTATATTGATGCCAATTATTATGATTATGATGATTATTCACAAGCCAATATCATGGATTTATGGACTCAGGGCTGGCAAGCGCAACTTAATTATATGTCTGTATTCAATCATTTATATTTTAGGGCGATCTTAGGTGATGCCCAATCGCAATTTCAAATAGGGCAAATGTTTCAATATGGTATTGGTGTGGCGCAAAGTGATTCGTCAGCAATTATTTTTTATCAAAATGCAGCCCAGCAGCAACATTTAGGGGCCGAATACAATTTAGGACTTTTATATTTACAGCATGCCAAGGATAAACAAGGTTATCAGCTGGCATTAAATGATTTAACAGATGCCGCGTTTAAAGGCAATAAAAAATCTCAATATGTATTGGCTCGAATTCTTTCACAAGGCATCACTGGCCCAGACGGTACTGTATACATTCAACCGAATCAAGAACAAGCAATGTCTATGTTGTATCTGGCTGCCGCCAATAATTATGGTCCTGCAGAATATGAGTTGGCAGATAATTTGGCACGTCAAAATGATAGTGGCTTAAGTGTGAATGTCAGAAAACACAAAATAGCAATGATTCGTCAATTGTACCAAGGTGCAGCAGATCGCGGAGTTTCTCAAGCGTTATTGCCGCTCGCCTTTTATAACGCTATGGATCAGGATAAACAAAGACAAGCACAAGCTTTTCGAGTTGCTAAGGATCAAGCGGCTACAGGTGATGAAAATGCTGCCTTATTACTGGGCTTGCTTTATGATCGGGGTATTGGTGTACAAGCCGATCCAGGCCAAGCAATTAATTGGTATCAACAATCGGGTCAAAATGCAGTAAGTGATTTTATCCTGGGAACTTATGCTGCTGAGGGAAAAGGACTTGCTCAAGACAAGGAAAAAGGGATAGCGAAATTAAAGCAATCTGTTGATGATAAATTCTCCTACGCAGATTTTAATATGTCCGTATTACGGAAACAAATCGGACAAGACTTTTTGCCTGATTTGATCAATTCTTATAAATTAGGAAACAGTCATGCTGGAATCGTTTTAGCTGATTATTATTTAGCAGAAAACTCTGATCCGGAAAAAATGCAAGAAGCCAAACAAATTTACACCGGTTTGGCTGAAAAAGGTGATCAGTATGCCCAATTGAAATTGGCTTTTATGCTGGAAAAAGGTTTAGGTTCTGAACCTAATCTGGCTGATGCGCAACGTTGGTATACTGCTTCTGCGGAACAAGGAAATCCTCTTGCACAATATTTATTAGGTCAGTTTTATCAATTGGGTGAGAATGGAGAGCCTGATTATAACTTGGCGAAACAATGGTATGAGAAAGCAGCCACAGCTCTGCCCGCGGCTTCTGTTGCCTTAGGTTTTATTGATGAAACAGTCAATGATAATTATGTTCAGGCATTAAAAAATTATGAACAAGCTGCTGCCAAAGGCGATGTTTTAGGGGTATACAATTTGGCGCTCATGTATTTATATGGTAAAGGAACTCCAGTTAATTATCAGAAAGCTAGAGATTTATTTGTTGAAGCAGCAACTCACCAAGTTCATGAGGCAATGAATCAATTAGGCGCAATTTATTTTAATGGTTTGGGACAGGCTCGTGATACCCAACAAGCTCTAGCTTGGTATAAAAAAGCAGCCGATTTAGGTAATGCGAATGCACTTTACCAGTTGGGATTATTGTCTGAAACGGGAGTTTCTACCAAACTTGATTTCAATAACGCGCTCAAATATTACCAACAGGCTGCAGATAAGGGTAACGAAAAAGCGATGTTGGCTTTAGCAAGAATGTATCATTACGGGCTAGGAGTTGAGAAAAACCCTAAAATCGCAGCAAGTCTTTATGAAAAATTGGCTGCACGTCAAAATGCGTACGCACAATACCAATTAGGTACTTATTATCTCGAAGGTACTGCAGGTGAGCGTTCTATTACTAAAGGCAAGCAATTATTACAGCAAGCCAGTGATAATGGCAGCATCCAGGCGCGCAAACTCTTGCAAAGAATGGAAGCACAAACTCAGGCTCGTGTCAGTTTTATTGAGCCTGTACTGATGAATAAAGCCCCTGCTACAGCAGAGCAAGCTGCTGATTTTATGTATCTGGAAGCATTAAATCAATGGAATCAAGGGGATGAAATCTTATCGCGTATGATTTTACAACGTTTAGTGACTCAATATCCTAATTTTGCACCAGCAAAACGTACTTTCGATCAATTGAATCAAGCCCGAAGAGTCAGTATTTATGGTTAGTTAGTCGATTCCCCAAGTGAAGTAATCCTTCACCGCCATTAAAAATCTCCTCTTCCAGCAGTGGGAGAGGGGGACTAGGGGAGAGGGGTTCATTGTCGCAATTCTCTCATCCGCGCTGACAGACACCTTGATAATTATCTTATGTTCCCAAGTTATCTATTCAACAAAGTCCATCGGAAGTAGCAGCGTATTCGTCTATTTATGAAATCTTATTTTTTCACTTTACTTACTTAAAGATGAGATTTTTGTTCTGCCGATGAGCGCCTAGAAATAATAAATAAAGTCAATAAAATAGCATTAAGAGAATTTAAAGAAACAAGACGACGTATGCTTACCTCCTGTAAGGTGTATTGCAGATTATTTTTAAAATAATACAGAAGAAACTTGCCAAAATACAGCGCAGGAATAAAGGCAATGAGCGCAAATCGTCAACTCAGTTTGCGTTTTAAATTTTATTTTTTCGCCCAACGTGATCGGGCAAGGTGAACAAAATGACATAATATAACTGAGCCGAACCCTATGAGCCCACCCAATATAACATGCGTCAAGCGTTCTGATGCAACGCTAGCTGAATGCGTGACTAACATCACTGTTGTTGCAACAAAGAAACAACGAAAAGAATATGCAATGACATAACGACGGAAGGCAACTAAAGTTAAGAAAATGCCACAAATGGCAAAGGTCAAAGCAAAAGGCGTGCTGGGAATAATAAATCCGAATAAAATACCTAAGGGAACACCTAGTGATACACCAATAACACGTTGACTCAATTTTTGTGGTGTTGTCATTACATTACCAGTAACGACACTGGCAGTCCCCCAAATCATCCACTGTCCATTTTGCATCTGAAAATATTCAACCAAAAATGCTGAAATACAAACGGCGATTGCCATAGCAATCATGCTTTCAACATAAGGATTTTGTTCTCCAAGATCATTCAAACCGCCTAATCGCAATGGGTGATAATGAATCTTACGTTTTTTATAATATGCGCTTATTTCATCGAATTGGGCAAGCAATAACGTAGGGACTAATGCAATCAACAGATAGGGTAAAAATTGAGGAGCCTGATGTAACATCACTATATGATTAGTCTCCGCAGCAAATTCTGTAGCAAGAATAATGGCAGGAATAAAAGTCCAACTCCCTAAAGGACGCAGCTTCTCGCCCTTTATCGTAACCAAAATAACTGCCGTAGCAGCGAGGGTGCAGGATACAATATACAGCACTGGCATAAGCTGGGTTAAAAAAAGTAAGTAAAACATCACAACAATCATGCAACCATGAAGCAATACCCCTAATGCAGTAAGCTCAAGTCGTTCCTCTACAATAAGGGTTGATATAGTTAAAACAGAGGACTGAAGCCAAATCGAGTTATTGGTACTCAAATAAAGAAGGGCAAAGGGTAATAATACAATGATACCTCGCAGCAAAGACCCTATCTGAATTTCATCTTTTAATGCTTGTATCGTCTTGGAAATAACGTGCATTAGATACCTTTTAGTTCGTTTACTGTGACAATTTGCGCTATTTTTTCCATTAATTGGATAGAAAATTGATGTTCCTCCTGATTCGCCGCCGCACAAATGTCTTCAACAATACATACTTTATAATCACGATCATGAGCATCGCGAGCGGTGCTTTGCACTGCCCAGGAAGTACTGACTCCTCCCAGTATTACTCGTTCAATTTGATTTGCTCGCAGCGCCGCATCAAGTGCAGTCCCATAAAATGCGCTAACTCTTGGTTTGACCATTATTAAACTATTGCCAATCAGTAATTCAGGATGAAACTCTGTTCCTTTAGAGCCCAGTTTTAGAGCATCCAATTCATGTACTTTACCAAAGATAGGCGAATGCTTTGGTTGTTCCGTATAATGCGCACTAAAACCGACTTTCACCATAATGGTTAACCAATTTTTTAATTTTGCAATTTCAAGAACTTTATTTACCTTTTTAATTATATCACGCTCTTGGGCGTGCGCGGCTGAACGCGCTATTTTGCCTTGTGGATGCATAATATCAATAATGTAGTCCAGACCTATAAATGCGGTACGCATCGTATTTCCCTCCATCAAATACTCCTGAATATCATTAAATAAAGCACATTTTTTTAATTTTTTGATTCCATAGAAACACTAAGTGAGCCTGATTTTATTTACTTGAATTTTCTTTAAAACGATTAGCTTCTATTTATTAATCTTTGTCATTAACGTTTCTTCATTGTTTCATATAAAAAATCAATTTTTTTCATATTGTCCTTCTTGCATAAATCATAAATCAGACATAATTTGATGAAAAGCGATCGCTCATTTTGAAACTCTCGCTCAAGCTATCGATCATGTTGTTAAATCGATCATTTGAAAATCAAATGGCTATAAAAGCGACGGATTTCAGTTGTTCCCTTTTTCTATGGGATAAATTCTTGCATCTTTTTAAATTTTTACTCAAAATATCCTTTGATTCATCTAGTTGTTTAACGGAATGTCTAACAAATAACAGGGGATGTTGAGATGAAATATACAGTAACTTTTTGCGTATTTGATCATACAGTAGGTGGAAATCCTTTTTGGCATGGTTCATTTTTTCTGTCCAAATTGAATGAAAGCAATCAGTTGCTGGAGGTTGTTGAAACCTGGGGTTTTTATGGTGTTACCAGCACGGGAGATAAAAGCAGTCGTTTTGAACAATTTAAAAGGAATCATCATTTAGATGTTGATTTCCAGGGCAATCACGGGATGCTGATCAATGAAGAAGTTCGCTATATGCATCTAGGTCATGGCTTATATGGAAAAACCTTTGAGCTGACACAAGAACAGTTCGAAGCGTTACAAAAGAAATGCACCACTGCAGTTGCAGAGCAAGAGGCGGCTATTCGTGAAGTGGTAGGTGATGGCGAAAATTTCAAAGTAGATCCTCAAAGGCCAGGACGAATTTACAGGGAAGAGGCCTATTCCAAACAAATTTTTGAAATCGAACAAACAAAGGCAAAAATAGAAGGCCGCCCATCCCGATTGAAACCATTTGATTTTCATTTATCATTGGGTTTTTGGAAGATGCAATTTTATGGATATGCATTTTGGTTCCCTGTACCCACCCTTGAAAATTCCAATACCTGTAAAACCAGGGCAGTTTCCCTTTTAGATGGTATCTTAACTGAAGAACAGCTTGCTCCATTTAAGAGCTCATCTCTGCCTCGATTTATTCCTGGCTTAGAGCCTATTCTATTGCATAGCGAAGGTCCATTACGCACGCACAAAAAGGCATCAGGTAAAGAAGTATTTTATCGAGATCGAAAACAAGATAAAGAAGTGAAATTATATTGGAGTGTGCCACCCCAACACTGTGATGTGTTATCAGAGGATACTGTAGACCTATTTAAAGTCGATGAAGAATATCGTCAGCAAGTCAAACTTATCGTGAGCCGGTTACAGCGTTTGGAGTGGTTAATACGTAATGCATTTTTAGTTATACAAGATGCAGAAAAAGAAAAAGTATTGCGGAAATATAAAGATGATTTAATTCAGCAAATTATTGCCTGTTATAAAGCGTTTGCCGTTATCGAGCCTAAAAAAGAAACGAAAATATCAGGTTGGCAAGGCTTCGCTCTTTCCTTATTTTCCTTACCCAAAAGTAGTGAGGAAAAAAAATTACAAGATAAAATTCATCAAGCGAAAATGTTGTTCAACGCGCTTTATATGGCAATAGTTGATGAATGGACAATCGATTTTGAGTCTTCATTTGAGGAGGTTAAGGGGAGCGAGCTTAAAAAGAGAGAGGATGAGGTGGATTATAATGAGCCTGAGGCGTTAGTATCTTATTTATCGATAGAAGATAAGAAAAATATATGTAAGATAATAGGAAGAAATTATTTAGAGTATGACGAAGATACTCGTTTGACTGTCGGTTCAACTGCATAATGTTATTAAAGTGTGACTGTTCTGAATTTAAAAACAGTTACACTGAGTCCTCATTTAAACAATAAAATCTCGTCGTTCAATAAACTTTCTTGTATATAAATTCATATGGTATCATAATAAAAATTAATGCTGTCTTTTTTTAGGCCATATTTACATGGGTGATCCTCAAGATCTATTCCAATCAGATTTTTTAACTATCCCATTAGATAAGTATCAAGGTGACCACTCGCCTGTGCTTGTGAAAGATGATCTAAGGTGGTTGATTGCTCAGCTTTATCATTTTGTAGCGGAATCTCCTAATTCCAGCTTTTTACTGCAAAGTAATTTTTCCTACTGGATAACTTACGCACTTCAATGTGCTGTAAATACCTATGATGCTGAAGCGGCACAACAAATCTGCTCCCTTTTTTATCAATTGGGGCAAGATTCAAGTAGTTTAATGTTGATTTTTGAGCAAACGCTTAGTGGAAAATTTGCAGGGCAAACTGTTGCTTATGCGTGGATGGACAATCTCTTTTCCGCAACATTTGACCCTAGAAATACCTCAGTGATCATAGCCATTAATTATATTTTTAGCCAGTTATTAGCGCAAAAGGGTGACGAATTTTCTGATGTCGTGACAAAAAACATCAACGAAGGGAGTGAGAAGGGAAAAAACGCAATTCTTGTACTGGCTCGTGCTTTGGCAAATGTTGCTGAGGCATCTGAAAATCGGCATACAGCTGAATTAATTGCCAATTTATTGAGAAGTTTCGTTAAAAAATCTCCACTTATTCTAAGCACTTCTCTAACTCGAGAAATAATACATGGTTCGTTTAAGGGAAAAAGCGGCGTCTATGTATTGGTCGGCGCAATAAAGAACGCAGTAGAGTATCAACCCAAGCTAATACAAATAGTTGGCGATATATTGATCGATGTGAATAACGTGCTCCCTAAAGAGTTAAGCGATGCCTTATGCAAGACTCATGAACGAGGTCCTTATAAAGGGAAAAATACTCTGCACATTATTCTTGTTTCGCTTATTTCCGCTGCCTACCTCAATAAAAACCTAGAAGCGGTAAGCGTTTTAATGCATATAGTGCATCAAGTGTGGAAGAGCAATACAGATGGCAAAGTAACTTTAGCATTATTGCACCCCATTGAAACTGGGGAGCATGCTAATATAAATGGAGTTATGATGATCGTACGTGCCATGCGTGCTGCAATCGACCATCAACATCAAGTAGCCCTATTTACTGATTTTTTAATTGATTTTATACAGAGTGACCCTAAAGAGTTAGGTGATGCTTTTACACATCATGCGCCTGCAAGTACTATAGGCGATTATACTGTTTCACCTTTAGTACTTTTAATAAATACACTTCAAAATGTTAATAATGTAACTCTGAAAACAAGCCTGCGCAATGTCATCAATAAGTTAGCCGATTCTAAATCAGCAGTTGAAATGCTTCTTTCTTTAACTGGCGATGCGAAATTAATTTTTATTGAAGAGTTAGCGCAAGTGTATTCTCTTAATCATAAGCAGGTAACCTGGCTTGCTCAAACTGATGGTCAGCAACTAAGAGCAAGCTCCGCTAGACTAGATTCTTGTTTTTTTTTGAAAAAAAATAGCTGGGGTAGAGGTCAACATTTTTTTATAGCACCCTACGTTTCTATGGATGAAGAAAAAACAGAGCTTCAAGATAAAGAAGATCGATGTCTACAGGATGATGGGAGGAGAAATACTATGAGTTGTAGCAATCCTTAACTTATATTCATACACAAACTTAAGTTCTCTAGCTAACTTGCTGTTTATTAAGTGGAAAAATAAGTGTTTGTCTATTCATTATAAATACAATTAACGATTGCTTGTATTTTGGCCACAAGTTAAAATGCGGGCTCAATGTGGAGTTTTTTTGTATTTTTAATTGATGGTGGTTCATTATGCCAAACCCTTTTTTTGTTTTTTTAAAGAAAAAACATACCGTCCCTAAAGTTACTTCATATACAGATACAGAACAAACTAAGGAACTTCAGCTCCTTGTCGCGTCGGGTAATAAAGCCCAATACAGAAAGAGAGAAAAGGACTTTAATGAAGAAGGCTTTAAATTCAGATTGACCAAGGGCATAGTCTATGAAATTAGGGATGAGGGTGAAAAAATTGAAGTCAAAGTTGCAGTACAGGTTAAAGGATTTACTTTAACGTGGTACTTTTGGACTACCGATGGACTGGACCAGTTCCCTCAGGAATTTAGAGATAAATTATTTAATGCTGCATCAAAAGTTCAAAGAGAAGAGGTTGAGGGGGGATGCGACTTATATCTCAGAGGCAGCGATGAGCTCCACGGCAAATTAATGCATCATCTTAAAGCTGAATTTTGGCAAAATCATAATCATTATCGATTAAAAGATAATAAGTTCTATACACCAATGGAGTTTAATCAACACATGTTTGGTCTTGCCTCAACCGAAATTTACCAAGAATTTTTTGAGGAAGGTGAAATTGAAGCGCTTTGTGAGCAATTTGCACAGTTTTATAAAAAATGGATAGCAAAGGAGGGCAGTGGACCTTCACTTGAGGAGGAATACTTTAATGATCCTGCACAAAAATTAGATCTAGAAGATCTGATTGAGCTGGAGTTATTTGCGCATCAACAAGAACCTTGTCGAATTAATCTGTCTGAATTAAAAGTAGATTATGAAAAAGCAAGAATGGAAATTGAGCGGATTGTTAGAGAGGGTCTAACTACGGAAAAACTAGGTGTTTTATTAGAGAAAGTTGATCAGGAATATAATGAGCTTGTGGCGTTTAGAAAGATAGGTGGAAGCAGAGGACTTACTCCTGAGATAACTGATTCGAGTATAATTAAAGGAAGTCGCTACCAAGTGAGTCCAGGTCGAGATGATAAGCTTAAAAAAGAGCTACCAGATGTTCCAAAGTGGGCGTATAGTGTTCAAGCTGCTGTTGAAAAAGCAAAAGCATTTATCCTTGATGATGCAAAAAAAAGATTAGCTGTTCCGGAAAAGGTTATTACCGACAGTATGAGTTTAACTGAAGCCCATGAAGTAGGAGTGGCAAATAAAGGTGATAACGGAGCAAAAACAGAAAAAATGCTGGAGGCAGCTCGTGAGACAGAACCTAGCAAACCAAAGTTAGGTGCAGCATTTGCAAAGTCTATTGACGCTTCGTTTCTTGATATCTTGCAAAAAGAAAATGAAAGCGCCAAAAAGACTAAGATAGCCTCTCTAACAGAGGTACAGACGGTATTTAGAATTTAAGCTCAGCCTAATCAATTGAGGAAATAGAAATGGGTAGACTTTTTCAAGATAAAAAGAAGGATGTTAACCGAATTATTGGAAATTTTGTTGCAGCTGAAGCAAAATCTGGAGATTTTTTTAATAAATTGAATGCACTTCAAAATGAACTTTATACGGTAAAAACAAAAGAAGAGTTTGATATTGTTGTTCAAAAATTAATTAATGAGGGAAAAAATGTTCATCAATTTTTATCTGAACTCATAACAGGAGCAGATCAAGAGATTATATCAAAAGTGATGGTGCAATTGGCTTCGCAACCTAATCTCAAAAACTTCATCATCTTGTTGAATTATACAGAGCTTGCCGCAAAAAGTATTGCTGAAACAAATGAATCATTAAGCGTGCAACAATCATTAGTTGGTTTAACTGAAGAACAAAAAACAGTGTTATTACTTTTCATTACGAAATTAAAAGAGCTTAAACCGATTGCAGCATTACTTGTAAACCAGGAAGAGGTATTTAAAGTGCTTCTTCAGCAAACGACTTCATTGGATGCAATTGATAAAATAGAAAATGAAATTGAAAATAAAAATCGACTACTAGATGGTGCCCTGGAACGATTATTACCTTATCCTAAAGATGAACTCGTGGCAGGACAAATTATTAACATCCTGAAAGCCAATAGGCATCTGCTGAAAGTATTGCAATCATTTGATTTACATGAAACATTAATGGACGACATATTAAATGCAAGAGCAAGAATTTTCGCAGATACTGACTCTTATGCGAGCGCTCAACCAGTGTGTTAATGAAAGGTTACATTTTTCTTAACGAATTTTCCCTGGTTTATCAACTAAATCCAGGTGAAGAAGTGGTCTTGCATTAAGGAACAATCGCATCGGTATATCTTCAATGTAGGCTTAATTCGAGTTTAAATGGAATACCATTATCTTTTAGGATGATTATGAAGAATAGCGAAAAGAAAGTCGAACTGGCATGGCCAGTTCGATGCGAACCAATTAAAGGATTAAGCAGCCATTGATTTAACACGAGCGACTAAGCGACTTTTAATACGAGCAGCTTTATTCTTATGAATTAAACCTTTACCAGCCGCTTTATCAATAACTGGTTGTGCTTTGGTGTAGGCAGCATGAGCGGCTTCTTTATCACCTGATTCAACAGCTTTAATCACATTTTTAATGTAAGTGCGGAACATAGAACGTGCACTGGCGTTGTGTTGACGTAATTTTACGTTTTGGCGAGCACGTTTGATCGCTGATTTAATATTTGCCACTTAAAAATCTCCACTCATTCAGACGGTACAAAAGATGGTGATCATGCACAATGAGTCAGAATTTGTCAATAGACTTCTTTGTTTCTAAAGTAGAAATTGATTCTCTCTATTGCGATATGTCTTAATTTTATGCATAATCAATTGATCAATATGGAACCAATGTCTCTTTAGCAATTATATTTTAAAATCTTATACCTTATATTTAGGTTATGAAATTTAATTCATTTAGGTATATCATAAGGTATTTTATTTCATGCATAAAAATTATGTCAGCAACAGAAACAGAAATTATGGTACCTAAACGCCAGAGCTTGCTACGTTCAACGACCTTGGTTTCAGTCATGACCTTCATTTCACGTATTGTCGGTTTTATACGTGATATGGTTCTTGCCAATTTTTTTGGTGCCCAAGCAGGGATGGATGCCTTTTTTGTGGCGTTTCGTATCCCTAATTTTATGCGCCGTCTTTTTGCAGAAGGAGCTTTTGCGCAAGCTTTCGTTCCTGTACTTGCTGAATATCAAAAAACACGTTCTCCGAATGACGTGCGGGTTTTTATTGCGCGCATTGCCGGATATCTGGGTTCAATTCTGAGTGTTGTTACTTTGATCGGAATATTTGCCGCACCCGTGATTATCTTTTTATTTGCCCCTGGCTTTAGCCATGACAG
Organism: Legionella cherrii; assembly: GCF_900635815.1. Lineage (NCBI taxonomy): Bacteria > Pseudomonadati > Pseudomonadota > Gammaproteobacteria > Legionellales > Legionellaceae > Legionella > Legionella cherrii. Next base: position 3,587,878 of record NZ_LR134173.1, on the reverse strand, counting down.
CAGCCGTGCAGTATTGGCAACAGAAATGTTGCGTATTACTTTTCCTTTCTTGATGTTGGTTTCGCTAACAGCCATGGCTGGAGCGGTATTAAATACCTACGGATATTTTGCCATCCCTGCATTTACGCCAGTATTATTAAACATCTGTATGATTCTTGCTGCGGTTTATCTATGTCCCCATTTGCCAAGACCCGTTGTAGGATTGGCTTGGGGAGTGCTGATTGCAGGTATTGCGCAATTGCTTTTTCAAATCCCTTTTTTGCATCAACGCAATTTATTGGTAAAGCCAAGATTAGTGAGAAATGATGCGGGGGTCAATAAAGTTCTAAAGCTCATGATCCCCGCTTTATTTGGTGTTTCTATTGCTCAACTTAATTTAATGGTCGACAGTATTTTTGCCTCCTTTTTAAAAGTTGGCAGTGTGTCTTGGTTGTATTACACCGATCGCCTGACTGATTTCCCATTAGGTGTTTTTGGCGTAGCGATTGCAACAGTGATTCTCCCACATTTATCTCGGAGGCATGCGGAACAAAGTATCAGCCAGTTCTCAAGTGCGTTGGATTGGGGATTGCGTTCTATTTTACTTATAGGAGTGCCTGCAGGTCTGGGGTTGTGTTTGTTTGCTTTACCGCTGATCTCAAGTTGCTTTGCTTATGGTAAATTTACTGCTTATGATGTGATTCAGACACAAAAAAGTTTAATTACTCTTGGAGCCGGTGTCCCAGCTTTTATGATGGTAAAGGTTTTGGCTTCAGGGTTTTATGCACGACAAGATATCAGTACCCCAGTTAAAGTGGGTGCAATTTCGATGGTGGTTAATACTTTATTATGTTCTGTATTTGTTTGGTACTTTGCTCATGCGGGTTTGACTTTAGCTTCGGCATTAGCAGGTTATGTCAATTGTGGCACTTTGTTGTTCATACTGATTAAACGTGGAGTGTTCAAACCTTCGCCTGGATGGTTAAAATACTGTATGCAATTATTCTTAGCCAATGCAGCCATTAGTCTCTATTTAATTTTAATGAGTGGAACAGTCAGTTATTGGCTCGGGTTTTCTCCAGTAATGCGTTTAGCCATATTAGCCGCTCATGTAGGTGTCGCTGTGGTAATATATGTTTTAGTTTTGGGATTAGCCGGACTCAGACCCGCTCATTTTCGTGGCCAAGTGAAGGAATAAAAAAATGCAAGCAAAATTATTTTATGAGACTCAGAGTGATAGAGCCATTCCTCTTTATTTGATGTCACAAGATCAATGGGCAGAAGGGATGAGCTTGTTTACACCTGCAGAACAAAATTGTCTTGCTTTGCATCAATTTCAAGGAAAATTAGGCGACTCTTGTTTTATTCAGAATGCAGATGGATTAATCGATAAAGCGTATATTGGTACAGGAGATGGAAATCAGGTTCAGGCTTTAGCCAATGCAGCACTAATACTCCCACCGAATACTTATCAAGTACAAGGAAGATGTACTCAGGAAGCAACAATGAATTGGGCTTTGGCACAATATCGTTTTGATACCTATAAAAAACAAGAGATAAAACCTCGTATTTTAGTAGTTCACCCAGATGATTGGAATGCTCTGTTGGCCTTAACCCAAGCGCAATTTTTAGTGAGGGATTTGATAAATAAACCGACTAATGATTTAGGCCCAAAAGAGTTAGCTGAAGTAGTGGAACAATTAGCAAAAACACATAAAGGGCAATTTAAACAATGGGTTGGCGATGAATTACTCGACGATAATTTTCCAGCAATCCATGCCGTTGGGCGTGCTTCTAAATCAGCACCTCGCTTGTTGTCCTTAACTTGGGGGGATGAGAAAAACCCTCGTATTACACTAGTTGGAAAAGGAGTTTGTTTCGACAGCGGGGGCTTGGACATTAAATCTGCTTCGGGCATGCGTTTAATGAAAAAGGATATGGGAGGGGCAGCCCATGTAATCGGCCTTGCGCAATGGATTATGACTCGTAATTTACCCGTGCGCTTGCAAATGCTTGTACCTGCGGTAGAAAACGCGATAGGACCCGATGCATTTAGACCAGGTGATGTCTTAACTATGCGTAACGGCTTAACTGTAGAGATTCATAACACAGATGCAGAAGGCCGTTTAGTTTTAGCTGATGCTTTAGTCAAAGCATGCGAAGAGCAGCCTGAATTACTGATTGATTTTGCTACGTTAACAGGAGCTGCAAGGGTTTCCGTCGGTACCGAAATTGCGGCCTTATTTACCAATAAGGATCAATTGGCTGCCGAAGTGACTGCGGCATCATATCAAGCAGCTGATCCTGTCTGGAGATTACCTTTATTTGCTGCATACGAAGAGCTGCTTCGTTCAAATGTGGCTGACTTGGCTAACTCTAGCGATCATCCCTATGCTGGCGCTATTGTTGCTGGATTATTTCTTCAACGTTTCGTTTCCAAATCGATACCCTGGATGCATTTTGATATTATGGCTTGGAACTTGGGTAGTAAACCAGGTAAACCTGAAGGTGGTGAAGCGATGGGATTACGTACGGTTGCAGAATATTTGTTACGTGTTTATGGATAGTTGTCTTGTTCCATGCAGCAAGACCTCGATCATGCCAATAAGGAGATTTTATGTTAGTGACGTTTCATACAGATGCTTACGAAGATATTACTTATTTTGCAGATGTAGCTAAAAGTCTGCTTTCTTTAATGGGGCATAGTGGTACGGTTCCAGGAGCGATTAAAGCAGAAAATCTTCCTGAGGCTTTGGAAAAGTTACAGTCTGGGCTTAGCAAAGAAAACAAAATTGCTGAGGAAGATGAAGAAAATGAACCCAAAATCAGCTTGGCAAAGCGAGCTGTGCCCTTAATCAGTTTGCTGCAAGCTGCGATAAAAAAAGATAAAGATGTGCTTTGGGATTAATGGTCTTTATGATTATAGCCTGGTTGCAAGCAACCAGGTTGTGCTAATCTAAACTACTTCACTATTTCACTTCAATCTGATGGGTATGTAATTCGCAACCTTTGGCTCTATAGTCCCTATAATGGGTGCGACTCTGTTCTTTATCCGCTTCTGCGTTAATCACGATTTCCATAATGCGCTTAAATTTCGGGTAAAAATCAGGAACATGACTCGAAAGATTCAATAAGATATCATTAAAACCTCTAGGTTCACGTTCATAACCAATTTGTATTGGGGGTGGTGGTTCAGGTCCTTCACCTTGTAGGTTATGTGGGATAAAACTGTCCTCTTTGAAAGTCCATAACAGCTCATCCAATAATTCAGCATCCTGCTTGTTATTACATAAGACATAAACTTTATGCCCTTTAGCATAAGCTTTTTCCAAAAGACGACAAGCAACCAGCCAACGTACATGGTTCTGGTCGCTCGTTAATAAGTAAAAATCAACGCGAATTGATGGCATGGCGTATTATTTGAGTTAATAAAGGAACAGGTCTTCCCGTAGCATTACGATTTTTGCCGAAAACCCAGGCTGTACCGGCAATGTCTATATGGGCCCAACGATACTTTTCTGTAAAGCGAGACAGGAAACATGCAGCTGTAACACTACTTGCAGTACGATCAAAATTTGCATTGATCATATCGGCTAAAGGACTATCAAGCGCATCTTGATACTCATCATCCAAGGGCATACGCCAGACACGATCATTGCTGTCTTTAGCGGCTTTTTCGATGAGCTGTGCTAATTCTTCATCTTGGGTCATAAAACCGGATGCTACCGTTCCCAATGCAACAATAATTCCGCCGGTAAGGGTTGCAACATCGATGACGAATTCGGGTTGATACCGCTCTGCGTAAGTTAGTGCATCAGCCAATACGAGACGACCTTCGGCATCAGTATTGATAATTTCAACAGTTTGCCCTGACATGCTGGTGACAATATCGCCTGATTTAACGGAAGTACCACTCACCATATTTTCAGCACTGGCAATCAAGCCGATTACATGAATTGGGAGTTTCAGTAACGCGCATGCTTTTAAAGCACCAAACACACTAGCAGCCCCTGACATATCATATTTCATTTCATCCATAGCATTGGCAGGCTTGATGGATAACCCACCTGAATCGAAAGTAATTCCTTTGCCTACCAGAATGATTGGGGGAGTATTTTCTGCACCTTTGTAATGTATGTCTATAAGTCTTGGTGGCTGGGCTGAACCTTGAGCGACTGCCAATAAAGTTTCCATACCCATTTGACGCATTTCTTCTGGCCCCATCACTTTGCAACTCATATTTTGTGCAAATTCTTTGCATAACTGCATTGCTTGTTCGCCTAAATAAGTGGGGGTACAGATATTAGCTGGCATGTTCGCAAGATTACGGGTTAATTCCACACCCGCAGCAATGGCTTGGCCTAATTTTAATCCCTCATCACTGGCATTGGGTAAATAAAAGGTTAAAGAATCTAATTGATGGGCTTTTGCCTTTTTCTTTTTAAAATCCAGTAATTGATACCGCTGATTATCCATTTGAATAATCATTTGTTCCAATTGCCAGTTTGCGGAATATTGGTTTATTTGCGGGAGGCATATTGTTGCACTCCGAACACGATGCTTGATTAATGCTACAGTAATCTCAGTGGTTCTCTTTTTTAGTTGCGAAGGGTTGAATTTAGCTTGCTCGCCGCATTGAATGATTAATAAGGTTCCATGCAGGTTATGATGCCATTGTATATCACCAGCTTCAGATGTTTTCTGAATCAGCTTGCTAATTAGGCCGTGGTTTTCTTTATCTAAAGCCTGGGCAAAATCAGATAAATCCGTATCAGAAAATACGCCAAGTACAAGACATTCGCTGGTTGATAACGAGGGCTGTTGTGTTAATTCATATTTCATTTTTTATTATCCTAATGTCTCGTGTTGCCTTAAGTATGGCGAAAACCGCCATCGTCCAAAGCGTGGGGTCTCTTCGCCATAGTTTGGTTTTCCGATGAGAGATCCCGCTGTCCCGGATACCGGTATGCTTCACCCAGGTTACAATTTACTTGCAGTTTACCTAAACTAAGTTTGGTTTTAAACAGGCATTTTACAATCTGTTAAGGGTTTTGTAGGTACAACAATTTGAACATTTATGCCTTTAATTGTTGGACTATTTAGCGCTTTTTCAAGGTAGTCAATCAATGGTACTTCAACTACTTTGCCATATTCTGACGAAGCTTGCCGAAAATACAATTGTCCATCATGTCTAATTGCAAAACCTAAATGTGAAATATTTAATGCAGTGCCAATTTTTTGGCTTAGATCCCAGTTTGGTCTTACAATTTCAATGATTGCACCATGAGGAATTTGCGCAAATAAATACATATCTGGTTTATTATGTTCGGGAAATAACGCAGTAAAAGGAAGGTAAGGGACCTTTTCTGAAGTCACTTCTAATTGAGCGCCTTTCTTTTTCAATTCATCTAATCGCGCTTCTTCTTTTCCTTTATCGGCATGCTCTAGTCTAATTGTTTCAACCGTTTTAAAGGCATACCAATTAGGTTTATTAATCACTGCTTCAGCGATCTGGGCTACTGGTTGATTATTTTTATCTTTAATCGTTAATGTAATGTCTTTAAGTAGTCCGCTTTGCTGATTGTTTTGATTCCAATCCAAGCCTTGAAAATGATTTCGTTGAAGATAAGAAACGAGGCCATTTTTATAGCGCATGTTTTTTATGCATTGTTGAAACGAGGTTAGTGAATTGGCCAAAGCTAAAGACAGAACCGTGTTGACATAGGTATCGCAATCGAATGAGTCGACACGGTATTTAGGAAACTGATCATAGCGCGCTTTGGGGCCTTCTCCTAAAGAACCAAGTAAATAAGGGATACCCAAAAATTGGCTGCTAAACCAATCTATTCTATCGGGCATGGAAGTATTCGGCATGCTGCTGAGTCTATGGTATAGTTCTTCTATTGAGGAGTTAGCTTGTTTTTCAGTAGTATTTGAGTCAAAAGCATAACTTAAAAAAGAAATGAGGAAGCAGGTTATAAAAATCAAATGTTTTAAGGGAGTAAGTGTGCACTTCATCAATTTTTTCTATCTAAAGCCAAATAATGACTACATCTTAACCTGTTCCGGAGTATGGAGGCAAGAATGCTCAATATAATCTGGTTAGGGATGATACTGATTTCTGTAGTAGTTGGCGTGATTGAAGGACGTATTGATGAGGTTGCTCGTGCTGTAACTGACTCAGCCAAACTTGGTTTTGAAATTGCTCTTGGTTTGGCAGGAATCATGTCTTTATGGCTTGGAATTATGTCCATAGCGACCGAATCAGGACTAGTGACTTTATTGGGTAAACTTCTCAAACCGATTTTAAGACGACTGTTTCCGGATATTCCTACAGAACATCCCGCAATGGGGGCGATCACCATGAATATTGCTGCAAATATGTTGGGACTTGCCAATGCAGCAACTCCATTTGGATTGCAAGCGATGAAAGAGCTGCAAACACTGAACCAGCATACAAAAATTGCAACCAACTCCATGTGTACTTTTCTAGCAATTAATACTTCAAGCGTGCAATTAATTCCTGCTACCGCAATTGCATATTTGGCGGCAAATGGTAGCACTAATCCAAGTAGTGTCATCGTCAGTTCTTTAATCGCCACTATCGTTTCTACTTTAGTTGCCATTATTGCCGTAAAGCAATTAGCGAAATTACCCATGTTTCGTGTTGGAAGGAAAGACAGCCTATGAGTGGATTCGCTAATCAGTTGTCTAATTGGATGCTTTTAATTTTTATTGTGGGTATTCCTTTATACGCTGCAATAAAAAAAATTAACGTTTTTGATGCATTTATCGTAGGCGCAAAACAAGGATTTGATACGATTTTGAGCATTGTTCCTTATTTAATCGCGATGATAGTAGCTATTGGGATGCTACGTGCTTCAGGATTTTTTGGTTTAATGGCCAATCTGCTGGCTCCTCTTCTCGCCATGATTGGTATGCCTCCTGAAGTATTGCCCTTGGCTTTAATTCGACCTTTCTCAGGAAGTGCTTCAACAGGAATGATGGCCGAATTGATTCATCAGCATGGTGGAGACTCGTTTATCGCCAAAGTTGCAGCCACGATGATGGGGAGTACAGAAACAACATTTTATGTGATTGCTGTTTATTTTGGTTCTATAGGAATTCGCCGAACACGACATGCTATTCCTGCTGGCTTATTAGCAGATCTTGCTGGAATCATTGCCTCTGTACTCGTTTGCCGTTATCTATTTGGGTGATTATACTGATTTACCTCAATAGAAAATTGCATTAAAGATTATCCAATTCTTGTTTTTTTCTTGCCTTTGCTTTTACCTTTACTGGCGTAATTTGTTTTTTCAAGTGATTTAAAACGTGCAAATACATTACGTACCTTCGCTTTAAATTGGGCCATTTCGCGCGCAGGAACAGGAGATGCTGTGGGCAGGTAGGTCGTTGTTGGATTTCTTGGTTGGTTATGAACATGAAGCTCATAATGGCAATGAGGACCTGTAGCCAGACCTGTTTGACCTACATAGCCAATTACCTGACCGCGTTTAATTCGGCTGCCTTTGGACAAGCCTTTGGCAAATCGAAGCATGTGTCCATATAACGTACTGAAGGTTTTATCATGTTTGACTTCAATCATATTCCCGTAGCCATTGTGTCTACCAATATTAGTAATGACTCCATCACCAACAGATTGAATTGGTGTTCCGATAGGTGCTGCGAGATCAATACCTTTATGTGCTCTTTTATAATGCAATATGGGATGATATCTTGAAGAAGTAAAAGTTGAGCTTATATGACTGAACTTAATCGGATACCGTGAAAAGGCTTTCTTAAAACTTTCGCCTTTAGGGGTATAGTAATCACGGTTACCATTTCTACTAATATGGCGAACCGCTTGTGCAGTTTTGCCTTGATTGGTATAGCTTA
>NZ_LR134173.1:947500-1207500 GCF_900635815.1 Legionella cherrii | reverse complement strand
TATCCTGGCAATGCCATATTGATGAGTCGATTTCAGGAAAAAATACATCTGCTGTAAATTGATGATGTATGCGGGTGATGTATAAACGAGTAGCCTTGTTCATTGCCTCGGTGAATAATTCTGCTCCACCAATAATCATAATCTCAGGAAATTCCTGAGTTTTCATCATCGCATTTTCTAAGGAATCGCATACTAGAACTCCTTCAATTGCAGCGATGCTTCGGCTTAAGACCACATTTAATCTTCCTGGTAAAGGTTTTCCTATAGAAGCAAATGTTTTTCTTCCCATAATAATGGGTTTACCCATAGTTATAGATTTGAAATGTTGTAAATCGGCAGGTAAATGGCAAAGCAATTGGTTGTTGAGGCCTAACCCTCCAGCTTCATCAATTGCAGCTATTAAACTAATCATGATTTCATCCTTGATAAAGCCATGGTCTTAGCCATGTCGACAGCAGCAAGCATTGAACCGGCATCCAATAAATTTTTGCCTGCTAGTTCCAAAGCGGTTCCATGATCTACTGAAGTTCTTATTATTGGCAATCCTAAAGTTACATTGACTGCATTATGAAAGTCCGCATACTTAATTACGGGTAACCCTTGGTCATGATACATAGCTACAAAAACATCACAATCGCTTACATGATTCTTAATAAACATAGTATCAGCAGGTAAAGGTCCCTGAACATTAATACCCATCTTCTTTAACAACAGTAAGGCTGGAGTAATCACTTCAATTTCTTCTCGCCCCAAATATCCAGATTCCCCAGCATGCGGATTTAAACCGGCTACTTTAATGCAGGGAGCTTTAATATTGAAATCTCGAATCAATGATTGATGTACCTGAGTAATCACCTTAACAATTAAATCTGAGGTAATTGCTTCAGGTACTTTATATAAGGGAAGATGGGTAGTAACCAAAGCGACCTTCATCTCATGACATGCCAACATCATGACGACATCATCTGCTTTGTAATATTGTGCAAAAAACTCAGTGTGTCCACTAAATGGAATACCTGCCTCATTAATGTTTGCCTTGTGCACTGGTGCTGTAACTAATGCGGAAAACTCACCGCGTTCACACAATACCGCAGACTTATGAAGTAACTCAATCACATAAGCAGCATTTTTAGAATTGAGGCATCCACTTTGGACAGTGCTTGGACAGTTGACCGGAATCACTGATAAATGACCACGCTTAGGTTCAACTGACTGTCCGCTTTGATATACAGTAAAAGAAATTGTTCGGTTTAATTCTTTTGCTCTTGCTTCTAAAACAGCCAGATCACCTAGAATAACTATTGGATAATCATATTCTGCCAGAGCCAAGCATAAATCTGGACCAACTCCTGCTGGCTCTCCGCTGCTAATCAGTAGTGGCTTCACGCCAGTTCCTTTTCGATAATATTAATGTACGCATCTGAACGGATATGTTGCTGCCAATTTTGTACTGCTTCAGCAAACTTACGTTGTTGTAGAAACTGACGTACTTTCTGCTTCTTAAAAGCTTCTGAATCATCTTCTTGCTTACGGCCAAGTACTTGAATAATGTGCCAACCAAATTGTGATTTAACAGGGGGACTAATTTCATTTACCGCCAGCTTATCCATAACTTTTTCGAATTCGGGAACTAATACTCCAGGTGCAACCCAACCTAAATCACCACCTTTGACAGCGCTGGCTGAATCCAAGGAATATTGCTTTGCCATGAGCGCAAAATCTTTACCAGCCTTTACTTGTTGGTAAATATTGTTTACTTGTTTCTTTGAATCTTGAGGAAGCATGCTTGGATCTGGTTTTAAAAGAATATGGCGCACATGAGTCTTTGTAATAATATGATGCTGATTTTCACCGCCAATCGAAACCAGTTTAATTAACTGAAAGCCATTACCTGCACGTAATGGGCCAACTACTTGCCCCACTTTCATGTTCACGACTTCTTTTGCGAATAATTCTGGCAACTCAGCTAAATGACGGTCACCTAAATCCCCGCCTTCGAGTGCAAATTCGCCACTTGAATTTTCGATAGCCAGTCGACTAAAGTCATCACCTTTCTTTATTTTCGTCAACAAGAATTCTGCTTTGCTTTTGGCTTTCTTTACTTGTTCTGACGTGGGTTCTTCATTGAGTGGAATAACTATATTTTGTAGATGATAGGTAAGTGCTGTGCGATCGACTATACCACCTTCCGTTTTAAGATACTGTTCCACTTGTTCATTCGTCACCATCGCGTCTCTTCCTACCGCTTTTTGCTGTAAGTGCGAAAGGAGCATTTCTTTACGAATATTTTCCCTATATTCATTCCAGCTCATCCCTTGTCTCGCAATTTCTTCGCGCAGCTGAGTAAGAGTGGCATGATTCATCGCAGCAATTTTTTCAATCGCTTGGTTAAGTTCTGTATCATCTACAGTCAGACCATGTTGTTTTGCCATTTGCAGTTGCACATTAACATCAATTAAGTGTTGAAGTACTTGTTTACGCAACACAGGGGCAGCAGGAACCTGCATTTTTTGAGCAAGAATTTGTTTTCTCGTTAATTCAACTTGTTTGTTCAGTTCACTCTCGGTGATCACTCCATTATTAACGACTGCAACCACTTTATCTAATACTTGTTTTGCCTCTGCCACAGCAACGATAGCTAACAATATGCATACAAGGGCTAATTTTTTATACATGCCTTAATCCTTACTCACTTTTTTTCGAGCAATTTAGGTTATTTTTATCCAAAACACAAGCGACTTTGTTTTCCACTATTTTATTTAACGACGAAATGGATCATTGTATCCTGGGATATACGTATTCAATACACTTCCGGGATCGCTGTTTGCTACTGATCCTAAGCCTTTTAATAAGATTTGCAAATAGATATTGTTGTTATATTGGGGCGAAAATTCCGAATTTAAACTTTTAAAGGTTCTTCCACCCAAAATTCGTACAGCCCAGCAACAACTATCATATTGCATCCCCAATAGTGACATCATACTGTAATCCTTACTAATGTTGTGACTGTATGCCCCAAGCGCACTCCATCGATCACTGATTGGCCAAGCAGCGGAGACAGTCCCTTGGTGTAAGGCATTATCTACCCCTGCATTATTCCTAACAGAGGTCACATCCCCATTATATAAATAGGTATACCCGACATTAATAATTGCATTTGGTTTGGGTTGATAATGCAAGTTTAAAGCACCATTGTTTGTTGCTGAAGTAGCCGGATCCCATACATAATCACCCAGGATTTTCAAAAATGGACCGAAATGATAAATTCCTCGCGAAGCGATTGGAGAAACACCATAAAATGGAGACAATTGCCCAATTTCAAGAGGATTAGCAACACAATCACCAGTTGGGTTACGACATAGCTGCACTTTTCTATCAGTAAAATATTTAATTTGCCCAATTGAAAGACTGGCCAATTCAATTCCATTGCTTTCAGATAACCACCTCGATGTGAGTGCATAAGATAATTGATTCGCATCACCAATTCGATCAAACCCTGAGAAGCGATTGGTTCTAAAAAGTTGATCAAAATTAAAAATCATATTAGCAGTGTCGTATATAGGTAGCTGGTTTTGATTATAAAATGGAACGTACAAATAAAATAAACTGGGCTCTAAAGTTTGCGTGTAGGAATTCCCCAGCCAAGTAAAGTTCCGATCAAAAAATAGACCGCCCTGGGTGCTCAACCGTGGGATAAAGCGATTATAGTCCGTATGGGTATCATTCCAATTGTTTTGCACCTGATAATAATTTTCTACGAACTCGGCTGAAGGAGTAATATATCCCCAACTGGTTCTTTGGGGTAAGGAAAGCATGGGATTAAGGTGAAACCGTGGACCTTGAGGCATTTCCATTTCAGAGAATGGTGGTCTTACAAAAAATTGGCCGGTTTCTAAAGCTTGATCTATTCCACGAATCTGCTGCCTTGATGTTGGCCAAAAAAACTGATCATATTGTCCCAATACATTTAAATTAGCCTGTGCCGGCAAATCATAGTAATACCCACGAGCAGATAATTGCGGCAAGCGTTCATATTGATCGGCAATAGGAGTCTCATTAATCGGATGTAAGGTTTGAAAGCTTTGAACCATACCTCTAAACGTCCAATGCTCCGTTGAATAGGTTAAATCGGCTTGTCGTAATAACTGCCGCTGGGTAATTAGAGCCAGGTTAGTACTGAAATCCTGGAAGTAATAGTCATCAGAAACCTGTTGAACATTCACATTGAGCCGCAAATTAGGATTTAATTGCGTGGTGTTAAGAAACCCATAAAACCATCGGTTGTTTGATTTATCTTTAAATGAAGGAAATTCAGCTGCATGACTATTCAGAAAATTCCGATACGCTGCATCATCTGGTAGAAAACTACCCGTCACTAAACCCACACTGTGGGCCGTTAAATAGCGAAACTCACCACCCAACATGACATTACGCTCTGTATAAACATGGGGTGTTAACGTCAAATCATAGTTTGGTGCTATATTCCAATAATAAGGAATTCCTAGATCAAAACCCCCTACATTAGAATAGCCCGATAAAGGCATTAAAAAACCGGATTTACGTTCTTTGGTGGTGGGGAAACTTAAATAGGGAACATAAAGGAGTGGCCAATCATGGACACGCAACGTAACATGTCTGGCAACACCTATTTTTTTCTTATTATCAATAACAATGGATTTGGCCTCAATATCCCAAGCTTTATCTTGTGGCGCACACGTAGTATAGGTCGCCTGACGCAATAAGTAGTCTGAATTAGGAAAACGCTGCATGAGACTCGCTCGTCCCCATGCGGGTAATAAAGCAGCATGCTTATTCATGTTGAAACGATAAAGTACATCTTCAGTTTGACCCGATTTATCCTGAGGATTAATTGTTGCTTTACGAGCAATCAATAATTTATCGGGTTCCAGGTAATGGACATTACCCAAGAATTCAATTTTTGTAATCTGTTTACTTTGTGGATCGCGATATACATAGGCAGTCTGTGCATTGACTATTCTTTGGTCTTGCTGAATTTCTACATGTCCGCTCAAAGTTGAAGGTTTATCTTGATAAAACGAAACGCGATCTGCCATGATTTTTATTTCATCAGGTGAAGCAAGGGGCGCCACCGTGATCGGCTGATACGATCCAAGACAAATAGGGGAACTTTGATCTGCCTGCCATCCCAAACATTGAGCAAACTTTGCACGTATCGCATCGGTTAAATCGACATCACGCGCTATGACACATGCCTGTACCGGTTCATTAATCAAAGAAGCAGAATAGGCTAACGCATGATAGATTACCATGAGTAAAATGAGCAGTGTGGAACATATGCTCATCAAGAACCATTTAAATGAAATCTTGTTCACAAGTAATAAAATGCCTTATTATGCACACAAAATATGTAACTAATTACTTTGAATCGTCATACTCGCATTGAGAATCGTGCAGTAGAGTTCTTACGACGTTCTTATCCTCTCCTAAAAAACGAGGGAGGGGGTCTTAGTCATTATGTTACAACCAGAAATAATGATGGGGAAGTATACCATGCATGAACGAGAAAACGCACTGAAAGAATGGTTAATTCATACGCTAAAGCAACAGGATTTTCAGTTAGCTCCTTTGGCTGGGGACGCCAGTTTTAGAAGATATTTTCGTCTTCGATATAATGGACTAACGCAGATTGTTATGGATGCTCCCCCGGAAAAAGAAGATCTAAAACCTTTCATACATATTGCGCAGACGCTGCAACAAGCTGATGTTCACACCCCCAAAGTGCTTGCGATGAATCCAGAGGACGGGTTCTTACTATTAAGCGATTTAGGCGATGAACTTCTTCTAAATGTTCTTCAGCCTGAAACAGTGAATGATCACTATCATCAGGCCATCAAAACCTTGTTTAAAATTCAAAGTTGCTCAATTGATGACCCACTACTTGCTCCATTTGATGAAGCGCATATGCTTAAAGAAATGAGTTTATGTCCCGAATGGTTTTTTAAAGCGTATCTTGCTTTAGATCTCAATCAAAGTGAACGCACTTTAGTCCAAAAGACTATGGAGTGGATTGCCAAAGAGGTAGCTCAGCAACCACTCACTTTTATTCATCGTGATTATCATTCTCGCAATCTGATGCTCTTACAGGATCATGCCGAACCACTAAAACTGGGAGTTATTGATTTTCAAGATGCCATGCGTGGCCCATTCACTTATGATTTGGTTTCATTACTCAAAGATTGTTATATTTCCTGGCCAAGGAGTAAAGTACTGGAATGGGTTGAGTTTTTTTACACTCACAGCGCATTAACTAAAGATTACTCTTTGTCTGAATTTATCCGTGCATTTGATCTTTGCGGTATACAAAGGCACTTAAAAGTGTTGGGCATTTTTTGTCGATTGCATTTGCGCGACCATAAACCTGGATATCTTAAAGATCTGCCTTTAACTTTAAACTACGTGCTTGAATGTGCAGAGACTTATGAAGAATTGCACCCATTTTTCCGATTTCTGCAAATGAGAGTATATTTACCATGAAAACTGCGATGATATTGGCTGCGGGCCGGGGTGAACGTTTGAAACCACTTACCGATGTTACACCTAAAGCCCTGTGTATTGTTAAAGAAAAGCCATTAATCGAGCATCATGTCGTGAATTTGGCAAAAGCGGGTTTTGAACGATTAGTGATTAACCATGCCTATCTTGGAGGAAAAATTCGCCAGCATTTGGGAAATGGGTCCCGTTGGGGAGTCGAAATTTGTTACTCACCTGAACCTCCTGGAGGATTAGAAACGGGCGGTGGTATCGTCAATGCCTTGCCGCTGTTAGGAACTAAGCCCTTTATTACCGTCAATGCAGATATCTATACCGATTTTGATTTTTCCCAGCTGCAGTTTGAAAATAACCCTTCAATTCATGTGATTTTAGTCACTAAAAATCCATCACTTAATCATCATGGGGACTTTGGGTTAATCAATCAAAAGCAGCTCAGTAATTCAAATCCAGAATATACTCTTGCAGGAATCTGCTGCTATCACCCTCAAGTATTTAGTCACTGCCAACAAGGGCGCTATTCAGTAGCACCATTAATCCGACAATATGCCGCACAAAATAAAGCAACCGCCAATGTTTATAATGGCCTGTGGTATGACATAGGCACTCTAGATAGGCTCCATGCGGTGAATCAAATTTAAGATAATAAATTACCTAATTTTAAAAGTTACTGGACGCCGCAGCTGACCCAGTAACTTTTTGATCCCCTAAAATCAGATTTCATTCTATAGTGATGTACATCCTGCTTTTTTTCGAGAAGTGAACTACTCCTGAAAACAGCCTACGCTAAGAACGCCCCATACTTGTAGGTTGAACTTCGGTTTCGACCTTTTCTTCGACCTTTTCTTCGACTTCTTGTTCCGCTTTAATGATTTTGTCTATCGCTTTTTTCTTGGTCTCTTCCAGTCTATGCTCACCTGGATACTCACGTTGTCGAGATACAAGTTCCGTCTCAACTCCTTTCCCTTTTAAATAGTCCTTATATTCTTGTGCTGAATCAGAGAATAGTTTTTCCACTTCATCTCCTGTCAATTTATCTTTTTTGTGTCCGGTTTCATCCATGTAGTAGAAATCACCATTTTCTGTAATAACATTATGTTTGTCAGCTAACCATGCATTAAACAAATTATCTAAAGTTTCAATAGTCCCTTCATCTAATTGAGAAGCTCCTTTTTCAGTTGAAGCATATCCACGGACAAAATGTCCAGTCTCGCTGATAGCAAAATCGAATCGAATACCAGGATAATTTTTTTGCGCCAATGAAGTGGCAGCCTGTTTTGCAATTCCCTCTTGCAGGTTGATGGTAGAACTCGTTGGTTCTTTACCCGACCAAATTTGCGAGTCCGGAGGATATTTATAGGTGACAAGCTGAGCAAACTCATCCACTGCTTTTAGTATTTGTTGCGCAGTTTCTTTTGCCTCTGGTGATTTATTTAATAATCTTGATCTCTCTGCTATTTCATGAACTCGTTTACTTAAATATTGAGCTACTTCTGGAGAGTTTTCCGCAATTTTCATTGCTCTTAAAAGATCTTCCCTAACGGGTAATGTTACATCTCTGGCTTTGGTTATTGGTGATATTGTTTTAGCTTCCATAAATTCATCTCACTACGCAAATTTAATTATCATATTGCCTTAATTATAGCAAAGCAAAGTAAGCTATAGGTGCACTGGTTTTTTTGCATCCTGTTAAAAATTTGTAAATATCTTCTCTCTTAACTGCTTGCTTTGCTTCGCTTTTTAAATCAATCCACAAATTTTTAGGGGTGACATGATCGTATGTAAACCTAGGCGTGCCTATACAAGTTGTTTCCGCTACAGTAGGTCGGGCTAAAGTCCGACCTACTGTAGCTCTCTTTCTGGATAACACTCATACAGTGCTCTTAAAACAACCCCAACAGTATTAATGATGACCATCATCATGCATAAAGGGCGACTTAATTGCATCAATGACTGAGTTAAATGATTGGTTTTTCATTGACTCAAAAGTAAACTCATCAACCAAAATGGCATCCCAGCGAGCCGCTTCAGTAGCAAGTAATGCATCCATTTCCTCTTGAGTTAATTCCTTATTTTCAACCTTTTCTTTTAGTTTGCCTTTTAATTTACCAAATTTAACCCGTTTTAAATCACCCATTTTTTTGACAAGCTCATCCGTTTGTATGATTTGTTGTAGGGCATACTCCACTCTGTCTATGGGTTGTTTCGGATCGCCGCTTAAGTAGACGATGTTCTTCAATCGGTCTCGATACTGATTATTCTTAGTCATCAAACGCGCTAATTTTTGTTCCAACTTATCTGTGGGATAACGCATTGTTTGCCCAAAGGGAAATGCCAAGATACGTGCAAAACCACCTAAAAATCTTGATGGGAAATTGTAGCACAATGCCATCATTGCTCGTTGTGCGTGATAAAAGCAATAAGAAACAGCCCATTGAGCATGCAATTGATCATCAGGACTTTCGCCATTCAATTGCACATTCCGCAAAACAGCCATCGCCATGTAAAGATAAGACATTCCATCAGCAAGACGGGCTGACAGACGCTCTTTACGTTTCAAATCGCCACCTAACACAATTAAAGATAAATCTGCAAGCCATGAATAAGCATGACTGAGTCGTGCTAACCGCTTATATTCACGCTTCATTTTAAGCTTGGGAGCTTTAATAAATATCCCACCAGTCCAGGCGGAACAAATCGTTTTGGCAAAATTTTGCATGAAATATTGAATATGCTTCCAAATAACCTCTCTGAAAGCCTCTTTATCCTGATTGGAAATAGCATAAAATTCATTGCGTACGTAAGGATGACATGCCATTGAGCCTTGTCCAAAAATTAACAAGTTCCGTGACATCACATTGGCTCCTTCCACGGTAATCGAAATAGGAACTCCATTATAAAAATTGGTTAAATAATTTCGCGGACCAACTACTACGCCACGTCCAGCATGTACATCCATAGATGCATTCACTACCAATCGTGCGAATTCAGTATTAAAATATTTAGCAATTGCTGAGGCGACAGAAGGTTTTTTATGCTCATTTACAGCCGCCACGGTCAATAATCGATTGGAATTAATCAAATAACTTAAGCCCGCAATCTCCGCAAGTTTTTCTTCAATCCCTTCAAATTGGCCAATTTCTACATTAAATTGGCAACGTATGCGAGCAAAAGCACTGGTTGCCAAATAGCACGCCGAGGAAGTACCAGCACCCAGTGCAGGTAAAGAAATAGATCGCCCAATCGATAAACATTCAACCAACATTTGCCAACCACTTCCGATACGTTTCTGACCACCAATCACTGTGGTTATGGGCACAAAAATATCTTTCCCACGTATAGTACCGTTCATAAATGGCTGATCAGAAGGTAAATGGCGATTGCCAATTTCGAGATTTTTGGTGTCGCGTGGAATCAATACACAGGTAATTCCCTCCGCTCCCTCCCCCTGTAATAAACCGTCGGGGTCTTTTACATTCACCGCAAGACCAATTAAGGTTGCTACGGGAGCTAAAGTAATCCAACGTTTATCTAAGGTAATGCTTAAGCCAAGCACCATTTTGCCATCAACTTTCTTTTTCATCACGATGGCGCTGGATTGAATGGAAGTAGCATCGCTGCCTGCGCCAGGTTCAGTTAAAGCAAAGCATGGGATATCAATACCTTTTGCAAGACGAGGTAAATAATGATTCTTTTGCTCTTCCGTACCATAATAATTGATTAATTCACCTGGGCCTAAGGAATTAGGTACCATTACCGTTACTGCTGCGACACCGGAACGAGTGGCTATTTTCATCACCACATCAGAATGGGCACGCGCAGAAAAGCCTTTACCCCCGTATTCTTTGGGAATGACCATACCAAAAAAGCCTTTTTCCTTCATGTAATCCCAAACCTTTTCAGGTAAATCACGGGTTTGACTAATTTCCCACTCATCGATCAAGCCGCATAAAGTTTGTGTTTCATTATCAAGAAAGGCTTGTTCTTCTGCCGACAGTGCCGTAGATACATTCGCCAGTCGCTCCCAATCGGGTTTTCCTGTAAAAATATCTTGTTCTAGCCAAGTATCTCCCGCATTGAGTGCTTCTTCTTCGGTTTTGGACAATTTGGGAATCGACTTGCCTGCTTTTTTATAGATGAAATCTGCAATCGCCGCACGTAAAGGTTCGAGGTATACGACAAGTAATGCCCCAATGATTACAAGCCAAAGGATAAAGCCGACTATCCACGGCAGGCCAATCGCAAACGTCGCTACGATTAGATAAAAGACGCTCCCCAACTCCCAAACTAATGGATTCATTGCTCTATAGAGAACAATTAGGGTAAAGATCAGATAAAGTAAAAAAAACAGAATGCCCATAATATCAATACCTTCCCTTGCTTTGCATAATAAAGGTGTAGTATATACTCTTTATTTTGCGAGTAGCAATTGACTATGAACCAACGTTTGGTTTGGAATTTCGAATTTGCCCCAAAAGCAAGCGCGCCTCTGGCAACTTTTGTCGATAAAGAGGATGAAAATTTGAAATGGGAGATGCGTTATTTTTGGCCGGATAGCGAGATAATCATCCTCAATACGATTGACAGTTCATTACTTGATTTAGCAAATTACAAGCAGAAACATAAAGAAGATTATTATTATTTGCTACCTGGCTGCAATTATAATATCAAAAAACGCCATGAGCAGTTGCTTTATAAGCCCTTACTCGAACATGCAAATCATGCTGTCGGTTATGGGGCAAAAATAACTATTAACCCGCTTCAGGAGCATTCTCTACCTTTGGAGTTACAAAAGATCATCCCTCATATTGAAACGAAAGGGGTCAGCGTTTATGTTAAAAAAGAAGCCTTTATCTACAAATTTCCAACTACCCCCACAATAAAAATCGAACTCGCACGTCTTGAGGTGCTTCACAAAATTTATTTTAGTTTATGCATCGAAGGAAAATCGCGTCGTTTAGTAGAGACCATTTCCCAGCACTTGCTGAATGAACCTGTTTCCTGCGAATATGTAACATTCCTGAAAAATTTATTAAAATTATGCTGAGAACCCTTTTAGAAATTATCCTAAGCTTTGGAAAAATTGGCCTTATTTCCTTAGGAGGCGGTAATTCCATGCTAAAACTGTTGGAATATGAGGCCGTTGATTATCGGCACTGGGTAGGACAGGAAGAATTTATTGCTATGGTGGGTTCAAGTTTTATTTTTCCAGGATTAACCGGTGTTAAATTATCAGCGCTCATAGGGTATAAAGCTGCTGGAATTACAGGTTTATTGCTTGCCGTGCTTAGCCTTAATTTGCCAGGATTATTGATGGCTCTCGCTGGATATCATTGGCTGACCAGTCATAATGGTCCTGGAATGCGTAAGATAATGATTGGCGTCCAGTATGGTGCGTTAGCTTTGCTCGCAGCAGCCAGCTACTCTGTTGCTCAGGGAGTTGTAGGTATGTATTTTTCTATTCCCATTGCACTATGTTGTTTTATTTTTTTTCTCGCTTTAACTTTTTGGAATTTATCACCCTTTTATGGGTTTATAGGCTTTATCGTGGTTTGTTTTTTTCTGGTTCGTTGAGTAAAGTGAGATGTAAGATCACAAGAATAGTAGCATAGCAAATACCATGTCTATGTTATGATGTTGAAAATTAATATGCACCACATTTTGAATGCTTTAGGGGAAAAGTCAGAGTTGCGAGCAGATGCCCTACTTGACTTATCGTTGAGCGTGGTGACGGGGTAAAAAAAATGGAGTTACTCTTGGAAATAGGGTTGGATAATCCAGAATATTATATTAATCGAGAATTTTCGATTATTGCATTTAATCAGAGAGTTCTCATGTTGGCCAATGATGAACGCGTTCCGTTGCTTGAAAGAATGCGTTTTCTTAGCATTTGTAGTAGCAATCTTGATGAATTTTTTGAAATACGGGTTGCAGGTCTTAAAGAAAAAATTGCCATGTCCTCAGGAAAATTGACTATTGATGGGCTTCGTCCTGAAGAAGCATTTAGCCAAATCAGCCAAAAAACACATAAATTGATCGACCAACTCTACTCAATATTTAATAAACAACTCCTTCCGGCTTTAAGCAAAGAAAAAATTTTTTTCCTCGAGACCGAGCAATGGACTGATGACATTCATTTATGGGCAAAACACTACTTTAAGCACGAGATTCAACCTGTAATCAGTCCCATAGCGCTGGATTTGGCACATCCTTTACCACAGCTGATTAACAAAAGTTTAAACTTTATTATTTCATTAAGTGGCAAAGACGCTTTTGACCGAAACATTAATTATGCAGTGGTTCATGCACCAAGATCGATTCCCAGGATCATTCACTTACCCTCTGAGCTATGCGGAGATGCGCATTATTTTGTTCATCTCTCCTCGATTATTACGACGCATGTCAACAGTTTATTCCCTGGCATGGAAATTAGTGGATGCTATTCTTTTCGCCTGACTCGAAACAGTGATTTGTTCTTGCGAGAAGAAGAAATTGATGATTTAGCCAAAGCACTACAACGAGAGATTTTCTCTCGCCACTATGGCCATGTAGTTCGCCTTGAAATCGAAAAAAATTGTCCAGACAAAATTGTTGATTTTTTATTGCAAAAATATCATCTCCGCCACGAAGATACTTATTATTGTGATGGCCCCGTTAATATACAACGTCATTTAACTGCCATTAACAGTATTGATAGACCTGATTTAAATTACCCGCCTTTCACAGCCCAATATCCTCAATTTCCTAAGTCTGAACGGAATTTATTCAATGTGCTTGATGAAGAAGATATTCTGCTGCACCACCCCTATCAAAGCTTTGAAGTAGTCATTGATTTTGTAAGACAGGCAGCCAGTGATCCCAATGTATTGGCAATTAGCCAGACTTTGTATCGTACTCGCTCCGAATCAGTGATGGTGGATGCTTTGGTTGATGCCGCCCACTCAGGTAAAGAAGTGACTGCCGTGATTGAATTGCGGGCTCGTTTTGATGAAGAATCCAATCTGAAATTAGCAAATCGTTTACATGCTGCAGGAATTCTGGTGCTTTATGGGGTTGTAGGGTATAAAACCCATGCCAAAATGACTCTTGTTGTTCGTAGGGCGCACGGGAAACTAAAGCGTTACGTCCATTTAAGTACTGGAAATTACCATGAGTACACTGCAAAACGTTATACCGACTTCGGTTTATTAACGTGTGAACCAACAATTACTTCAGATATTCAAATTATTTTTCAACAATTAACCGGACTTGGTAAAGCAGTTAAACTTAAGGCGATAAGCCATTCACCCTTTACCTTACAAAAAACGCTGTTGCAATACATTGAACAATGCACTGCAGCGGCTTTAAAAAAAGGAGACACGGAAATTCTCCTCAAAGTAAATGGCTTAGCCGATAAAACCATCATTCAAGCTTTATATAAAGCATCTCAAGCAGGGGTTAAAGTCAATTTGCTGGTGCGCGGGGTATGTTGTCTGAAACCTGGAATACCAGGCATTTCAGAAAACATAAGGGTACTTTCTTATATCGGACGATTCTTGGAACATCATCGAGTATTTTACTTTCGTGTCCAAGAAGAAGAATATTATTTTTGCTCTAGTGCTGACTTGATGGAAAGAAATTTATACCATCGCATTGAAATTATGTTTCCTATTCTTGATGAACGCTGTAAAAAGCGCATCAAACAGGAAATTATTAAGAATTATCTTAAAGACAACAGTAATACCTGGGAGATGCAAAGTGATGGGAGTTATAAACCCATACACCAAGGTAATAATAGTGCGCAGGAAAAACTAATTAAACTCTATCAAGACGAGGAGAGTTCAATTTAGCCGGAATGAACCATCACATTAGCCTTCTGTCGAAGAGTGTTCAAGCCATTCTTAACTTATGTGCCATAATTATAGATACTGTTAACCGCTGGAATCGAGTCAGAATATGGAAATTCATACTCAGCAGAAACCAATATCTATTTATCTGGTGCATCAAGATTCGAATCAAATTGAGTTGATTACCAAAGAATTAAAACGATCAGGATATATCACTTTCTCGACCGATAATATGGCTAATGCGTTCATTCAAGTGAATCAACTCAAACCGGATTATGTATTAATCGATCAATATCTCTCAGCGGAACAGATTAAAAAACTGTCTCAATCAACATCCTATAAAACCATCATTTTATCTTTAGATGCCAGCAAAAAAAACATTAGCCCTTATCAATTGGGTGCACATGGCTGTATTTATCAAACAAACCTCATTGAATTATTTACTGCTCAGCTTAACCGTATTATTGAAGACAAGATAGATATTGAATTTTGGGGTGTAACGGGTGCATTTCCAGCACCAGGAAAAGATTTTGTTAAATATGGTGGGCACACTTCCTGTATCACATTAAATTTTGTCAATGAACGAACTTTTATACTGGACGCAGGATCAGGAATAATCCCTTTAGGAAATGACTTAATCACTAAAAAGCAAAATCAAATTGAAGCAGATATCTTCATTACCCACGAACACTGGGATCATATCCATGGATTAACTTTTTTTAAGCCGTTGTATCATCCTGGAAATCAGTTTCGTTTTTATGGTCCTCCACAAGGAGTAAAAAGCGTTCATAAGTTACTCTCGGGACTCATGGATGGGACCTATTTTCCCGTTAAGATAGATAATTTACCCTCGACAATTTCCTATCATGATTTAGTGGTAGAACAAAATTTTGAAATAGGTAATATCACCATTTCAACCATCGCACTTCAGCATCCATGTGTCACATATGGGTATAAAATTCAATATAATAATAAAATCATAAGCTATATCACTGATAATGAGTTATATGATAAATCATATCCCTTATATGACGCTGATTTTGTACAAAAACTTATTGAGTTTACGACGAATTCAGATATTTTAATTGTAGATTGCGCGTTCACAGATGAAGAATACGATGCCGGACGTGTATCGTGGGGGCATTCATGCCCTAGGCAAATAAGTGAATTTGCCCATTTAACAAAATCAAAGCAACTTATCTTGCATCATAATGACCATTATGAAACAGATGATATTGTCGATGCCAAATTGACTGCAACACAAAGCTTATTAAAAAATCTCGGTTCAGAAATGGAGTGTATCGCACCGGTGTACAGACAAATATTGCGTGTTTAGCTGGAGCCAGGGCGGATAAGGATATTAGTTTTAACTAAGGAACCCTCACCCCTGCCCCTCTCCCACTTGTGGGAGAGGGGATTCTTAACCAATAAAAGACTTTCTTGCAGTCACTGTCATCGAAAACACGTTAATTGCGGATGAGCCCCCAATTGCAAATGGACCTCAGTTCCCAAAGGAATGGGATAATTAATGGACCCATGACCGATTCCCGCGATTCGTAATACTGGAATCGCACAGCTTTCAGCAAAACGCTGTAAGACCGGCTCAATCAAAGAAGTCCCGTTGGGTTCAAGACCATCGAGAAAATCACCTAATAGAATCGCAGCAGCATGGGTAAAAATATTGGCTTGCTTTAAATGTTCCAGCATACGATCCACACGATATCCTCGCTCACCGATTTCTTCAAGTAGTATAATTTTTTCTCGTCCATCGATTTGCCAGCAGGTTCCAATCCCTGATTGTATCATTGCCAAATTACCACCAGTTACCTGAGATTTGATCAACCGCTCCTTTTGGGCATGGATGTTCAGCGGGGTTAAATCATTGAACGGAATGGGGGCATCACCAAACAAAATCGAACGTACCGAAACAATCGATTCCTTGGAAAATTTATCAGGTGCTGCAGCACCATGTATTGTTGGCCAATTCCAATGTTGCTGCAAATAGAGATGAAGGCAAGTGATGTCACTTATGCCAATAAATATTTTGACTGTTTCTGGAGGATGAACCGCTGCTAACTTCGGTATTAAACGTGTGGAACCATAACCACCCCGCACACAAATGACCGCTTTTGTTTTAGGATTTAAAAGGGCATTTTTTAGATGCTTGAACCGCATTTCATCTGTATTGGCACAGAGTAAATCTCGAGCAAAAATATCTTCCTGAACAATACAGTTTAATCCCCAAGACTCCAATAATTCTTTCAACGCGGATAATTGATGATCAGTACTCCGAGATGAAGGGGCAATGATTTCTATCGAATCCCCCGGGGTTAACACAGGTAAGTTTTTCATTCTTTATCTCTTAAAAATGTCTTTTATCAATCTTAACCCTATATGCTGAAACTGAAGCATCTCTTAGATAAGGAGTGTTTTACTCAGCTTTCCAGGCTCTTCACAAACTAATCGCGGCAATAAATATCCTGGTAAGCGATTTTGTAATTGCTGATAAAGGGATTGTACTGCATCAAAAGTTAAATCAAAATGAGCCGCTCCTCTTACCTTATCCAATTTGTGTAAATAATAAGGTAAGACACCATAAGCAAATAATTTTTGGCTTAAATCAGCTAAAATACCAGCATCGTCATTGATTCCTGCGAGTAATACCGATTGGTTTAGCAAATAACATCCAATATGCTGTAATTTCTGAAGCACCTGGAGTACCGAATCATCTAACTCTTGTGCGTGGTTACAATGCAGGACAATCACTTTGTTAAATCGTGTATTTTTTAATAATGCAAGCAATCCCTGATCAATTCGCTCAGGAAACACAATTGGAATTCGGGTATGGATTCGTAACGTATGCAGATGGGGAATTTCCTCTAATTGTTTTATTAGCTCGGTTAAAACCAAATCAGACGCCAATAAAGGATCGCCGCCACTTAAAATCACCTCAGTAATACTCGGATCTTGGGCAATATAGTCACAAATCGCTTTAAACCCATTCCGGCCAGGGTTGTTGTCTTGATAAGGAAAATGTCTGCGAAAACAATAACGACAATTCACAGCGCAAACACCAGTTACCGTTAATAAAACCCGACCATAATACTTATGTATTAATCCGCGAATTGGATTACTGTTCAGTTCTTCTAAAGGATCCAGACTGTATTCTTCACTTACGGTTAATTCATTTTCCGTAGCTAAGACCTGGAGTAATAGAGGATCATGAGGATTTCCTTTTTGCATGCGCGCAGCAAATCCCAGAGGCACACGACTGGGAAATTGCTTTTCGGCATGTACATTCCCAGTCGATAAGGGCAATTCAAGAAATGCTAATAGTTCGTTAACTGAAGCAAAACCTTGCGCCAATTTTTTTTGCCAACTTAAAGAGGTATCTCGCATTAATTACACAGAATTGATAAACTGTGCGAACTTTAACTAAAACCAAACAAAATCTCAACTCTGGAGTACTAATGGCAATTTATAGCACCAATGAATTTAAAAACGGCTTAAAAGTAATGGTTGATGACGCCCCATGTACCATTCTCGATTGTGAGTTTGTAAAACCCGGAAAAGGACAGGCCTTTACTCGCATTAAAATTCGTAACTTGAAAACGGGACGAGTTGTAGAGCGTACTTTCAAATCGGGAGACACATTACCTTCAGCTGATGTTGCCGATGTAGAAATGCAATATTTATATAATGATGGGGAACAATGGCATTTTATGGTTCCTGATAATTTTGAACAATATGCTTTAGGTAAAGAAGTACTTGCTGATGCAGCACAATGGTTAAAAGAACAAGATATTTGCATCGTGACGCTGTGGAATAATGAGCCAATACAGGTTACGCCTCCAAACTTTGTGATTTTGGAAATTACTGAAACCGATCCTGGATTAAAAGGCGATACCTCTGGAGGTGGTGGCAAACCAGCCATTTTAGAAACAGGAGCCGTAGTCCGCGTCCCCTTATTCGTTCAAACTGGCGAGTTAATTAAAGTAGATACCCGTAAAGGTGAATACGTATCTCGTGCTAAAGAATAATTAAAAAATTCCTATGCGGTTTATAGATCCTCGCTTCACACGAGGATCTGCCTTCAGCCTAATAAACTTGATAAGAATCATACATACCCCAGTAACCTACATCTCCCAAATCGTTATAGCCATAGTAATAAGCGTCACTGTCATTGTAATAATCAATATCCCAGAAAGGACTGGTATGATAATACCCAACGGAATAGGCATATGCAGGAGTATAAGTGGGAGTATAGTAAACACGCTCTGTAACGCAACTTGTTACCAAGAACATGGTGCCTAACATCATTAAAGCAAGCATTAATCTGTTCATAATCCCTTCCTTTTAGTTAATTCTTAAGCGATTTATCTTAAAAATTAGTAATAATGCCAATGATGCCAACGATGCCATCGATGCCAATGATGCCACCTGTGCCAATGATGCCATCGATGCCAATAGGCATACTTTGTTCCTGCGGTGGGTAAATTATTATTAACGACTGAGGCATCTGTCCTTAGTGCTGGATTTTCAAGAGCAGGGGATAGAGCTGCAGGGGCAGGAAACGAAATTAAAAAGAGAGGGGTAATTAAGACTGCTGAAATAATTAGTTTTTTCATAATACCCTCCTGACTCTTACTCATAAAATCTAATTATGACTAGGTTAAGTATAAGCCAAGAACAATATTTAATCAAAGAGTATAAATTTCAATCATTTAAAAGGGGTATTGTTATACGGGCGAAGGCTCTCCGGATCCTGAGCCCTTACTTTATTCACTGTGGAGATCTATGTAGCGCTTAAGGCTTCCTATTCATCACATAGGCTTGCACAACACGCTCCAAAACAACCTCCCAACTTGCAGTTATTAAATGGTTCAGTCGGAAAATCACCACCCATATGTAAAAGAATAGACTACCGAGCTCAGGTCCGTTTATTTTTTGCGCAATTTTTACTTATTTCATCTCTCTGTATAAATGATTAGCCGATGCTTGTACAGTGGGCATAATCGTCATTTCTTCGATATCCATATGTTGTGGACGGGTGATACAATAAACTATGGCATCCGCTATATCCTCTGCTCGTAACGGGTGAAAATCTTGATAAAACTCTTTTGCTTTTTGTTTATCATTCCATCGAACTTCACTAAATTCGGTCTCGACAGCACCTGGTGCAATTTCAGTAATACGCACAGGCTTACCAAGCATATCCAGTCTCATTGATTTTGAAATAGCATGTACTGCATGTTTCGTTGCACAATAAACATTACCATTGGGATAACACTCATGTCCCGCTATGGAACTGATATTTACGACATGGCCACGCCCTCGCTCTAACATTCCAGGAATCAAAGCTCGGCTAACATAAAGCAGGCCTTTAATATTGGTATCAATCATTATATCCCAATGCGCTTCAATGCCCTGCTGCAATGGTAATGTATCCAAAGCTAAGCCTGCATTATTAATAAGAACATCTACAGCCTGCCACTGACTGGGTAAAGAACCTAACTGCTGTGTTACTTGCTCATGATCACACACATCTAAAGGCAAAACATAGTGTTCTTTGCCAAAATGTTGGCTCAGCTCTTTGGCTAACCCCTCAAGACGCTCAATACGTCGAGCACAGAGTATCAATCGAGCCCCATGCTGTGCACATAAGCGGGCACAAGCTTGACCAATTCCGCTCGACGCCCCAGTGACTAAAATAATTTTATTCTCTAAATCATTCATCTCTTGCCCCTCATTGTTTACAACTGCAAAACGTTCTATTGATTTTGGCCAAGATAGTAGAATTGTCAACCGCCCTACTTGAATTTAGAAAAAGTAGAAGGAATGAGTGAACCTATTTGTCACCAAATGAATTACAAAACATTTCAATATGTCCTGTTAGGACCACTTAAATCGAACCATGTGCTCTCGGGATATCTAACTTTTCTGCAACAACTCAATCACTTCATCGTCTGTAGTTTGCGAAAAATCATTGTACCATAATCCTACTGCATAAAAATTAGTTGGACGCTTTGGGCAAATAATCTCATCAACTAAGGGCGCAATTTCGTCACAAGTCGATTGCGCAGCAACAGGAACTGCGACAATAATTTTTGCCGGTTTTTTCTGTTTCAAGGCAGCAATTGCGGCGCGCATTGTATAACCCGTCGCAATGCCATCATCCACCAGAATAATCGTTTTTCCAGATAACTCTGGAAAAGGCCTGTTGCCACGATAAACAAGCTCGCGTCGTGATAACTCCTCTTGTTCTGATTGTTTAATTTTATCAATGGCATCTTTTTGTATATGCAGAATATTGACTACTTCTTGGTTAAATACGGCAATTCCTCCAGAAGCGATAGCTCCCATAGCCAATTCTTCATGTCCGGGAGTCCCCAGTTTACGTACAATAAAAATATCCAGTGGGAGCGATAACTTAGTCGCTACCTCATAAGCAACAGGGACCCCACCTCGAGGTAATGCCAAGACAACGACATCAGTCCTTGCTGTATAGTCCCTTAGCAAATCAGCTAGAACACGGCCTGCTTGATTTCGATTATCATAATTCACGCCCTATTCTCCAAAATGATCCATCAACTTGAAGTTTAGTCCATACTGATTGAGGCCAGCAAATAAACACACCTAAACTAGTTAATTCCAGCCGCGGTAATCTCAGAATAGCTCTCTGTGCTATATTTTAACAATTAGTTGTTCTCAGGGAGGAAATAACGATGAATGTAACCGAAAAGATCATCAAAGCCCATCTTCTTGAAGGCAAAATGGAACCAGGGAAAGAAATTGCCTTAAAAATTGATCAAACGCTGTGTCAAGATGCAACAGGAACTTTGGTCATGCTTGAATTAGAAGCCATAGGACTTGAACGTACTCAAGCAGAAATTTCCGTTCAATACGTCGATCATAATCTCATCCAAGAAGATAATAAAAATCCTGACGATCACCTCTTTCTTGCCAGTGCCGCGCGACGTTTTGGTTTTTATTTTAGCCGGCCTGGGAATGGGATCAGCCATGCCGTGCATATGCAAAACTTTGGAAAACCGGGTAAAACATTAACTGGCTCTGACAGTCATACGTGTGCTGCAGGCTCTCTAGGAATGATTGCCATCGGTTCGGGGGGACTGGAAGTTGCCATGGCTATAGCCGGTTATCCTCTCTATATTAAAATGCCTAAAGTGATGGGGATTCATTTAACTGGCGCACTGCCCAAATGGGTTAGCGCAAAAGATGTGATCCTGGAAATGCTGCGTCGTTATGACGTAAAAGGTGGTGTGGGTTACATCTTTGAATATTATGGTGAGGGATTAAAGCACCTAAGCGCCATGGACCGCCATGTAATCGCCAATATGGGGGCTGAGTTGGGAGCAACCACCACCGTATTCCCCTCGGATGAAATCACTAAAGAATTCCTGCAAAGTCAAGGTCGTGAAAAAGACTGGTTGGAATTAAAAGCAGACAAGAATACCTCTTATGATGAACACACAGAAATCAACTTATCTAAACTGATACCACTCATTGCAAAACCCACAAGTCCAGGGAATGTAGTGCCAGTTGCTGAAATAGCAGGGGAAGAAGTGTATCAGACCTATATTGGGTCCTCTGCCAATCCAGGATATCGTGATTTTGCTATTGCAGCTGAAATAGTAAAAGGTCGAACCATTCATCCTAATGTGTCATTTGATATCAATCCAACATCACGAACTATCTTAGAGGAGTTGGTACGCGATGGGCATTTAGGCAGTCTCATTCACGCTGGCGCTCGCATTCATCAGGCAGGTTGTAATGGATGTATTGGGATGGGGCAGGCGCCCGCAACAGAAAAAAATAGTTTACGCACTGTGCCAAGAAACTTTCCTGGTCGCTCAGGAACTGATGAAGATAAAGTTTTTCTTTGTAGCCCTGAAACTGCTGCTGCATCGGCATTAACAGGGGTCATTACCGACCCTAGAACTTTAGCAATGCCTTATCCTGAAATCAAAATACCTAAGAAAAGGATATTAAACCCTGCGTGTTTTGAAAACCCTTTACCGTTAGAAGAGGCAAAAAAAATAAAATTAGTTAAAGGTCCTAATTTAGTCACCTTACCCGAATTTGAACCCTTGCCTCATTCATTGAAAATACCCGTGTTACTTAAAGTCGAGGATAATATTTCTACCGATGAAATTTCTCCAGCCGGCGCGAAAGTGCTTCCTTACCGGAGTAATATTCCTAAAATTAGCGAATTTACTTTCGGTCATGTCGATCCAGATTATGTGGAACGAACCCAAAATCATAAAAAAGGTCATGTGATTGTAGGCGGAGAAAATTATGGCCAAGGCTCAAGTCGAGAACATGCTGCGTTAGCTCCTCGCTATTTAGGTTTAAAAGTAGTCATTGCCAAAAGTTTTGCCCGTATCCATTGGCAAAATCTAATCAATTTCGGCATTTTGCCTTTAACCTTTAAAAATCCTAAGGATTATCATGCTATCCACCTCAATGATGTGGTCGAAATCAAAAACCTTCCGGACATTCTGGAGAAACAATCGTTCAAGATAAAAATAAACGATAAAGACGTTGAAGTGGAACAAACCCTATCTCAACGCCAAATCGAATTATTGGTTGAAGGCGGCTTAATCAATTGGGTGAAAAAAGATTTGAAAAAGAAAAATCAAAGCAAATAAAGTAGAGAATTGCTCTACTGTTAATCAAAATCCAATTTTGGCCCTAAAGGTACAATTTGCGTTGGGTTTATGGTTTTATGACTGAAATAATAATGTTGCTTAATATGTAAAAAGTTTACCGTTTCACGCACTCCAGGATGGTGATAAAGACGTTTCAGATAGGGTTGGAGCCCTTCATAATCACTAATTCGTTGCTGGTTTGTTTTGAAATGACTGTAATAAACCGCATCAAAACGTATCAACGTGGTAAAAAAACGCCAATCAGCCTCTGTTAACTGTTCACCTAACAAATATTTTTGGTTACGTAAGCGCACATCCAGTTCATCAAGCAAAAGAAACAATTGGCCAAAGGCCTCTTCATAGGCCTGTTGTGTGGTTGCAAAGCCACAACGATAAACTCCATTATTAATTGCATTATAAATTCGGTCATTCAAGACATCGATTTCTGGACGAAGTGATTCCGGGTAAAAGTCTTGATTATCCCCTGTTAAATGATTAAACGCCTGATTGAACTGACGAATAATTTCTGCTGATTCATTATTAATAATCGTTTTTTCTTTTTTATCCCATAAAACCGGTACGGTCACTCTACCCGTATATTGGTCATTTGCTTGCAGATAAAGTTCGTATAAATAATTCAATCCATAAAGCCGATCTCCAGTTGCGCCCATCCCTTTCATAAACGACCATCCTTTTTCAAGCATATGCGGATGCACAATCGAAACCTCAATATAATCCTCCAGTTTCTTGAGTTTTCTGAAAATCAAAGTTCGATGTGCCCAGGGACAAGCCAGGGAGACGTATAAATGGTAACGTCCCTTTTCAGCAGGAAATCGAGCATTGGCTTCATTACTGATTGCAAAGTGAAATTGGGATGATTCTCGTTTGAACTCCCCTCCAGTTTTAGAAGTATCATACCAGACATCATGCCACTGACCATCAACGAGAAGCCCCATGATTTTTCCTTATGAATTTAAAAGCGCCTGCCAGCTCAGTTCTATTTTCATAATCATAGATTATGTTCTTTGTTTAGGCTACATCAGAAAATAATGGCAATCCTGGTGCGAGCATCCAGAAAAATTCATCCACTGTAAGCCTAGCCTTGCCTCCCTTAGGTAAAATATCTTACGGCAAATGGACTAAAATCGGTCATTCGAAACAACTATTTTGTCGGGCCAAGGCCGGACCTTCATCTAGAAAAGCCTTATAGTAAGCGACCAGGAACAATGATCTAAGATTTTTTTCTTTAAGACTCGATTATCACGCGAATAACACATGCATCGCCTTAATCTAAGTTGGCCTATCTCGACAACAAAAGTTCAAGCGTACTGACGCCACTTAATGTTCCCATAATAATCAAAAGATATAATAGAAAAACATCATGTATTTTTTGGAAGCAAGGATGCCTCATTAAGACTTTGAGAAATGAGGTAGAGAAGATGAATAGCAAAGAAGAGTATTATATTGGCGTCTGTGTTAAAGATACTAATTCGGAAAATGGTCCTGGGCATGTGTCATCATTTGTTCATAAGGTTATAAATGACGTTCCCAAGACAGATCATTTTAGTTTCTTCCCAGGTCCACTTGGTAGTCTACTTAATGGATTAACATTCGGCTCAATACCTGTTTTTGGACAATATGCTCCTGATCATAAAGAAGATATCAAAGAAGCAAATGATGTTTTAGTTAAAAAAGTAACTAAAGAGCAGTACAAAAAGGCGAAACAAGCACAAAAAGAACTGAAAAAAGATGTAGACAACAAGGATTGTTTTTACTCAGTGTTCGAATATCAAAATCCATTTATATCAGCAGCTACTCAAATACTCATAGGTGGTACTGGAGCAAAATTATCAGTAAAAAATCATGTGTCGCAAACAGGCTGTTTTGTACCAGAATGTTTTGATGGCAGCATTGGTACCATGTACCGCGATGAGCATCATCCAACGACCGAACTAAAACTTACAGTAGATAATTGCTCCTCTTCAGTAGCAAAGATTTTAAATAAAGCGGATATTTCGTTTAAAAACCCGGTGATACCAACCTTCTTTAAACAAGCGGTGCAAGAACACGGCTTCGTTAAAGTCGAAAAAGAAAAGTTAAATAGTATTGGTATCAAACTTGATTAAACCCGTCATCCTAGTGCAATCAGGCTCTCCCTGCGTAACATCCGTTACAGCGGGGAGCACTCTTCACTATGTTGGGGATGAGCAATTCCGCTAGCCTGTGCTCGCCCAGGCTGCACTTATTTTAATTTTTGGTTCTCATGTTATGATGCATAACTCACTCATTTTTAATTCCATTAATGAATAAAAAAATAATATGCATTGGCGGTATCACCATTGATCGAAAATTAACATCAATTCATAAGTTGCAATTGGGAACATCCAACCCTGTTTCATCTATTTCAACCTTTGGCGGTGTGGCTCATAATGTAGCCCAAAATCTTGCTTTGTTGACTGACAACGTCCATCTTTGCAGCGTAGTCGGCCAAGATAGTTATGGACTAGAAACAATAGCCCATTTAAAAAGTCTTAATATCCAAACCCAAAATGTTCTTACCCTTCCCAATAAACCGACAGCTCATTATGATGTCCTGCTTGATCAAGAAGGAGAATTATTCTTTGCTTTAGCGGATATGGACATTTTTGATCATGTTCCGTTTAATCCGTTTACCCAATCCTGGAGTGAATGGGATAGTGAGGCACTTGTTTTTTTGGATACCAATTTACCGAAAGCAATTATCGAACATGCAATTCAAATAGCACGTACCAAAAATATTAAATTATGCATTGATCCGGTCTCTGTAACTAAAGCACAAAAGCTCCCCTCAAGCCTCGAACACGTTTTTCTACTGAAACCCGATCGTTTTGAAGCGGAAGCATTGACTGACATCCGCATTCATTCAGTAGCGGATTGCATCAAAGCAGGTAATTTATTATTGGATAAAGGGTTAAGAAATTGCATTATCAGCTTGGGTAAATCAGGCTATGTACTGGTGAATGAAACGGTACAGAAACATTTCCCAGCATTTTTTATTGACCCGATTGTTGATGTCAGCGGTGCAGGCGATGCATTTGTTGCTGGAATTCTGTATGAGTTAAAACATAATGCCACCTTAATTGACGCCTGTAAAACAGGCGCCGCGATGGCTGCTTTAACCGTACAATCTTGCCATACAGTAAATGAACAAATTAATCATGAGACATTAAAAAACCTTCAGTTAACCCAAACAGTAAGAGAAACAGATCATGCCGCAATTTTTTGAGTATTCCCCAGAAGTAAAATTAGCTCTTGAGCATAAAAAACCGCTATTAGCATTGGAATCCACCATCATTTCTCATGGCATGCCCTATCCTGATAATTATGAAACGGCTCAGGCAGTAGAGCAAATTGTCCGCGACCATCAGGTAACTCCCGCAACCATTGCGGTGATTGATGGAAAAATAAAGATTGGTTTAACCGCAAATGAATTGCAACAATTTGCATGCAATAAAGATGTTTTCAAAGCTAGTCGACGTGATTTACCTTTCATCGTCGCCAATAGATATTCTGCTGGAACTACAGTTGCTGCCACCTTATTTTGTGCTGCGAAGGCAGGAATTAAATTATTTGCTACCGGTGGGATTGGTGGCGTCCATCGGGGTGATGCGCACGATATTTCCGCAGATTTAATTGAAATTTCAAGAACACCGATCGCCGTCATTTGTGCTGGTGCAAAAGCAATTCTTGACCTGCCGCGTACTTTAGAATTTTTAGAAACGATGAGTGTACCCGTCATTGGTTATCGCACTCAAGTATTACCTGCTTTTTATACTGATTCTACTGATTATCAGTTATCAACCTGGGTAGAGGATGTACCAACTCTTGCTAAAATATTAGCTGCTCATTGGGAGATAGGTATGTCCTCTGGTATCTTAATCACTAATCCAATCCCTAAAGAATTTAATATCCCAATAGAGATCATCGAGCCGGTAATCAAGAATGCCATAGAAAAAGCAGCGCAAAATAATATTTCTGGAAAAGCGTTAACCCCTTTTCTACTGGCGGAAGTGACTCAACTGACCCAAGGTAAAAGTTTACTGGCCAATATCGCTTTAATTAAAAATAATGCTCGCCTAGGTGCCGAGCTTGCACGTGCTATTATCTAGTTCCCTAGAAACCAAGAATCCCCCTCCCTCTGCTGGGAGAGGGTTAGAAGTGGGGGAATCCCTCATCCGCCCTGGGAGACCCCTTCTACCCCAAAATTAAGAGTAGTCCCTTCAGCCATATAAGCACCAATTGTGTCAGTTGTGCGTTCTTTTGCGACTATAGAGCCTGACTCCGAAGCTGAATAGTTCATATCCAGAGGATTACAAATCATGGCACGAATCACTCGAGGCCCCATTCCAGGCATACCTGCATGCATGACTTTTTTATTATCGATGAGGAGTACATCCCCTTTTTTCCATAAACAGGATGAATAATACTTTCGCATTAATTGGGCCAGTTCTTTAACTTCTTCCTTATTAAAACAACTTCCTACTTTCACTGTATTCAAGGAAGAGCGTTTTATTTTTCTGCTGGCTTTTAAATGAGTTAATTTGGTGCGCAAAATTCTATATGAATTGGTAGGTGAATTAAAAAAAGAAATAAAAATAATTGCAAGTTTTTCTACTGAGTTAAAAACTGAGGTGGGTAATTTCCAAAAAAATCGATGCCAAAACCATCTCTTCCCTTTATAGTCATTCATAAAGCATTTTCTCAGCTCATGGTTCAGGGAAGGAAGTTCAAACATATTGATTTGTAATGCTTTTTCTTTAGTGATCGGGTGTTCTAAGACACTTGGTTTATACATTAAAACAAACTGCTCCTCTCCTTCGCCAATTACCGGGAGTTTAAAGTCATTACATATTTTTTGTACTGCATCCTGGCTAATCTGGTATCGCTCAGCTACTTCTGCAATGGACCATTTACAAACAAAAAAGGAATTTTTTTCCAATTTCTGTCTCAATGCATCGTGCAAATGATTGTAAATTTTTTGTGTATTGATCAAACCGGTTTCACCACCTAATTCCGAAGGTTGAAAACAACAAAAACAAAGATAACTAGGAACATCAGCGGAATAATAATTTTCAGTATGAAATCCGCCAAGATAAAGTGTTCCTCCAGTTTTATATACTGAATTGGTATGTAAAACATATTTAAGATCATTCACATGAACCCGACCATTTTCAGACATAAACGCTTCGCTAATACCGCGAAACTCGGGAATACTTAAAATGATCCGTTCAAATTGTTCATCCGCCTCGATATTAAAGCCTCTTAAAAGCACAGCCCCATAACGAGCCATATCATCGAGGATTTGCAGAGAATTGGATGCTAGAAATTGTTGCAGAAATCCTAAATCCGCAGAACCATTTGCTTCGATCACTAACGGCATTTCATGTTCTTCGGATTGAATAAGTCGTTCCTCCTGGCGGAGAAATCGGGTGACCACACCTTGGTATTCCTTGCGCATACCCCAAAACTTCCTTATAGATAGCCATAAAAAACTATACCATAAAAAAATGTAAGTGCGATCAAACGCGTTTTTGCTGAAACAGTTCCTTCGAAAATAATATTATCTTCGAAGGAACGGAATGAAGCCCTTAGTTTGATTTAGAGTATTGCACTTTTTCAGAAAGCGATATTGCCAAGTTATATTCTTGCTGCCTATAAAAATCAGGCCATGCTTTAATAAATTGGCTTAAATTTTTATTAACTACAAGAGTTCTTCCCCTAATATCTTGCTTGGTTATTGGATCTGGAATAGGAACGATATTACTCACTGTAGGGAGATTAACGTATTTACTGTTTATCCATGTTTCTATAGAACTTTTTTCAAATGAATGTCCACTAGGACTTAAAACAGGCTCCTGCATGGTGTTTAAAAGTATCGGATCCTTGATATCTTCTTCTACTTTCTGCAATTTCGCCCAATACTCTTCGGGACTTAAAGAAGTTGCCGAGACGTAATTAATAATGGTCTTAAGTTTAATATTGGGATAAAAATCCTTTCCCTCCTCCAAATCCGGATGAAGCATCAATAACTGAGAACGTTCATAGCTAATACCATCAGCTACCCATGTAACCGGATCTTTCATCACTTTCATTTGGCCAGAAATTATTGTTGCCAATGGACAAGAAAGTGCCATAAGCATCCCTTCTGGCAAATTGACGGTCGTCAACACCAGTTTCGATCCCTTGGAGTCTTGTTGGGAAACATCGGCGTCAGTGCGGTAGGAAGTATAACCTATAGATAATGTTTCTTGCCCAATTTTAGGATTTACTCTATTTTCTACTTCATAACCATTTGCAGATAGAATTTTTAATAATCCAGGAAGATGCGGTTGTGTATTCTCATTGGTCATGTGAATAATCCCACCGACTGAATCGGCAATGACAAGAAAATCATCAGACTCTGGATGGGCATTATTCAAAACCCACCCATAGTCATTTGACAACATAAATCGTTGGGGTCCTTCCGCTTGCCATTGTTCCAATTCCTTATTCCAGCTAATGGATTGAACCGTGAGCAATCCTTCAACTCGGCTGTCACGGATCAACCATAACTTTGAGCCGTTTTCTTGTAAGAGAGCGATATTTGAGGAGTAGTTCGATTGATTGCTTAACCAGGAAACCTTAGAAAAAAGAATGAGATTGGTTTCATCCGGGCCCATTTTACCATAAATAAAAACATTCGCTTCTTTAGTGTCTTCTTCTATCTTAAGTCGCATTTTTTATCCTCATTATCAATGGTATGGTTTGAACAAAGCAACGGATGTAGTTGGAGCCACAAAACAATTTATTTAATTAGGGATTATTGATAATTCATGTTGTTAAAATCCCGCGAGCTGTTCGCGGGATGCCGGACTAAAGCAAATTGGTTATAGATTCTAAATAGACTATTTGCAATTTTTTGATTAAAAATAAAAAACCATCCCCAAAAACGACTTGTCATCGAGTTTAAGCAACGGGTATTACTTACAACACTTTGGGTGTTTCATGATTATGTACTTCGTCTTCTTTTTCTGGAGCATTTGTTTTTTCTTGCCACCAAGACTTTAGTTGTTGGACACCATGAATTGCTGCTTTATATAAATCGGGAAGAATGGATACAATCGCATCGAGAAAATCAGTAAATCCACCTTTATTAAAACCATAAATGCAACGGCTAAATTCAGCACCCTTTTTACTGAGGGCTATGGTATCGTCTTGCTTAGAGAAAAATCGATCCGTCTTAAAACCTAATTGGAATCTTTCTTCATAATCTTGTAATTCCTTGGCAAATACTTCCTCAACATCATCCGCAATCAAATGTCTTACTTGCACTTCAGTAAGAACCGGATAAAGTACTGCCATCATAGCACGTATTGTTTCATTCTTGGTGAGATTAGGAATTCTATCTTTACGATCCTCAGGACCTTGTCCAAGACTCCAATTACATGCTCCAACTAAAAGTGTTAATGCTTCATGATATTCAGCATAGGCTGTGGCGCGTTGGTTTATAAAATAAGCTGTAGCGGCCCAACCTATCCAACCTAAAAATCCTACCACAGGAAGAAAAGACAAGGCGGTTGCGGTGACACCAAAAACAACACTTCCCGCAATTTTTTGATCAGTACTTTTTAATAGATTTGATTTTTCTTTAACAAGTGTAATGCATTGATTTAAAAATTCGATATGTTGTTGATTGGATGTTCTAAAATCCTGCCCCTTTTTGAGGTTTATAGCCAGCTTATTGCCATCAGCCGCCTCGGCAGCACTTTCAATAGTAAAATACTGTTGTGATTCTATTTGCCGTTTGTACAGAGCATTATTGATACCAAGTTGAGGAACTGGTGTAGAAAGTTGCTTTTTTATCCCTAGAAATTCGAATACTGATGGCATTTTGGCTTACCCTTAATAAAAAAAGGCATTCTAAATTTTCTTTAGCAGAATAACAATAAATACATGTGCAAAAAATAGTTCTTATGAATTATTTAATACCGTAAAAAATCGTAGTGAAGTTGAGGACGCTCATTAATTTGAATTATTATGAGTCGGATAGAAGAATTGATGTATTTAGTTCTTTTTAGCGATTAATTGGTTAATATCAATTGCTATTTCTCGAATGGTTTGTTCTTTATAAATATCATTACGAATATCCAAATCAAACTCATCCTCTAAGTCAAAGAACAAATTAACTAAGTCCAGAGAGCTAGGAACTAACTGGTCAATTGATTGATCCAAATCAATCTCATCAGGTGGAATTTCTTGCGTTCTAGCAATTAAATTAACAACACGACGTTCTACTGTCTGCTCCATAAAAAATCCTTTTTTTATTCGACCGATACCATTTATGTCAATGACCTTTTATGAGTATACAACCTGCTTCCATTCAACTCCATTACTATTTATCGCTGACTTATGTTGGGAAAATTTTTCATTGCAAGTTCGTTGGGTCGATCTAAAATCCAAAACGTTTAAAACATTGTGCTCCCAATGATTTCATTGCACTGCATTGAATTATTGTGGTTGTCGCATCAGCATCATTGGCTATCTGGATAACATATGAATGACCATCAGAGCAGGCAACATTCCAATATGCTGCACCATTGAGATCGACCCCTTGATAAAAAGATCCAAGAGGAGTACAGGGTTCGCCTGCTGCATTGATAATACCGCTTAATATTTGCGTTTTCTGATCTGATGTTCTGCTTAATAAGATGTCATTGGCAATATTGGCATAAATACAGAAAGAAAATGCCAAAAGGAAAAACATCATCATAGACTTACGCATAATGCATCCTTTAATAGATTTGTATCGCCACAGGAAAATTTTGGTCTATATGATGTTATTCTAGGATATAGAATGGATTTCTCCATTTCAAATAGAAAAATTGATAAACAGGTATATTAAAATTTTTGCGATCGCGGCATGGAAGAACCCGTTCCAAACCGCAATCAATTAACGCTTAGCGCTCATCACAGACCGTATAATATCCATGGCGAAAAGGATTGCTACGCGCTCTAAACTTATAATCACGACAACGTTGCCCGTGATCATCGGTATATCGTCTGTCCAAACGAAATGAAAAATCACCGAAATTCATATCTTGTTGCCACTCTCTTTCTTGACGAGCTCTATCTTCTTCGTCCATCTGTTTCAAAAATTTACTGAGCTTACTGGCATGACCTACTGAGAACAAAGAAGCCATAAGTACAAGCACGATTATTTTTTTCATAACTAGACCTTAAAAAACACAAAAAGCACGTTATTAAACCACAATTGTTTTAAATAAACAAAAAATTAAAGGAACAATAAAGAATGTGTATACTAAGAGATATTTAAGCCATTGAATTAAAGGGATTTCTACATGACAGGACAGCCATTTAAAATCACTCTGCCTTTATTTTTGCTCAGCATGATATTTTATCTTATAGTACTTTCTTTTATTCAGTTTCCTTTAACTACCTTACTTAAACCCATTCCCATTGCTTTACTGATGCTCTTTGTCCTACAAATTAATTGCTACAAACAAGTAAAAGTCTTGTTACTCCTTGCCTTAGGATGTTCACTCATTGGCGATATTTTTTTAACCCTCCCCATAAAAATGGCATTGCAAGTGGGGATCTTGGCATTTATGGCAACGCACGTTACCTACATCTGTTTGTTTTTAAAAAATAGGCAATTTCGAGGCAAAAATGTTCTTTCTTTTTCACCTATCTTGGTATTTGTCTTAGTAAGCTTCTATTTTTTATCCCCCTATTTGGGCGAGATGAAGAAACCAGTAGCAGCTTATTTATGCCTGCTCACTTTAATGGTATTTTGCGCCTTTCAAGTAAAACGGCAATCGCTTTTTACTCGGCTCGGAGCGATTCTTTTTTTATTGTCTGACTTTGTTTTGTCCTTAAACTTATTTGTTTTAGCAAACAACAAACCCATAGCTGTGCTCGTAATGCTTTTATATTACGCCGCCCAATTTTTATTGGTCGTCAGCATCACACAGACCAAAGAAATAATCTTCCTTAAATTGTATAACTTATTTCGAGGTTCAAAACTGGCGCAGTAGGTTAGGTAACAAGGGAAAACAATCTCAGAAAATGTAACAAATAGGCGACCAAAATAACCATAGTGATATTGGCAATGAAACCCATCTTGTTTATTCCTAAAATCAGGGAAGAAACATATCTTGCGAATTCCGTCATGAACAATAAAATCAAATAGGTTGCAAATATGATGAGGAGTGCCCAATAAAGACATTCTTGGTTAAAATAGAAAGGGACCAATTCGGTAGTGAGGCCTGAGCCTTTTTTATAACATAAACTAAAAAAATAATGCCGGTCATAGATAACTAAAAAAATTATCGCGTACAAGCGAAGAAAATGGATATTGTACAACATAATCACTCTCTGATTCCTTCAGATTTATGCTCAACTGTATTTGATGTAGGTTGGGCCTTGGCCCAACAAAAGCTCCATCATGCATTTACTTTTAAGGAAAGAAAATATTCGGCCAAGGCGCAACCTATATTGATTGAGCTATAGGATACTTCTCGGGTTTTTATCCTATTTTTTTATAAGAGTCATGGCCAATAAATCGAGCTCCGGGCCCCTCATGAGTAATGTCACTTGCTTGCTTGCTCAGTATGGAAATTGCATCAATAATTTGTTCCTTGTTATCAAAATGCCCACTCACACTCAATACTGACTCACACATGGGATAAACAACACTGAAAGAGAGCACATTCCCTACCCTATAACCGGTAATAGGTCTTTTTTGATTGATAGCTTGTGGACAGGTTTTGGAGGCAACTGCTGTGGTGAAATAACCTTCTATTTTATTATCTGCCAACTGAGTAAGCACTAAAATTGAACCGCGTTCATTTTTATAGGTCATCTCTTTTTGCGCAGCAAAAACAGAGTGCGTAAATAAAGAGGATAATGCTAATGTAGCGCAAAAAAACGATTTAAAACTCATTCAGATACTCCCGGGTAATTTTTATATTTTCAGCGGTTTAACAACGAGTTGATGTGTAACATTTTACTCAGATAAGGTCAAATAGTATCCGCATTCCTACTGCTTTGCATCAATTCACGAACTCTTTTGACACACCGAATTCTTGGGAATAATATACGTAATTAAAACCGTAATAGTATATCTGCTGATATTCCTGCAGTATAAACAAAAAAGATCAGGATGATTTAAATGCGTAAATTGCTGTTGATTGGATTGACTGTCTTACTATTAACAGCCTGTGGGGAAGAAAATAAGTCTTTTAGTGGGTATATTGATGCAGATCTTGTCTATTTTTCTGCCGATTTTGCTGGACGACTGACTGATCTCGCCGTACTAAGAGGACAACAAGTCAAAAAAAATCAATTTCTACTCAGACTTGAACAAACAAGCGAGCTTTATAATCTACAAATGAGCAAATTAAATAAAAAAGATTTGCTTGCTCAACGGCAACAAACTTTGACTCAGCTTCAATACAATGAAATCAATTATCGCCGTGTTCAGGAGATGCGCAAACAAAATGCAGCAAGTCAAAATGATCTTGATGCAGCGCAAAGGGATTTAAATATTTCCAAAGATCAACTTGCAGAGATTGACGCGAAAATTAAAAGTAATCGGGTTGATACTGCTGAGAAAAAGTGGCAGGTGACGCGCAAAGAAAATTTTGCTACCGATAATGGAATTGTATTTGATACTTATTATACACAAGGTGAATTTGTCCAAGCAGGAGCTCCTGTTCTTTCTCTAGTGACCAAAAAAAATATTAAAGCCGTATTTTTTGTTCCAGAAGAAAAACTCGATCGATTACGCCTAAATCAACAGGTTAAAATCAAAACCGATCATAATGCTCATTTTGCCACAGGCCATATCTTCTACATCTCAAACATTGCTGAATACACTCCCCCCATCATTTATTCCCGGGAGGAGCGTCAACGTCTCGTATTCCGGATAGAAGCCAAAATTGACTCACCCGATCTCGAAAAAATTCATCTCGGCCATCCTGTCACTTTGGAAATAACTCAATGAGTGAGCTAACAATTGATGTTAAAGGATTAACCAAGAAATTTGATGAAAAGGTCGCGGTTGATCACATAAACTTACAGGTGGAAAAAGGATCGATATTTGGATTCTTAGGTTCGAATGGTAGTGGTAAGACGACAACGATCCGAATGATTTGTGGTCTTTTAACTCCCACCGATGGAGTAGGGACTTGTCTTGGTTACGATATTCGCACACAGAGTGATGAGATAAAAAAACGTACCGGTTATATGCCGCAAAAATTTAGTTATTATACAGGATTAACGGTCCATGAAAATCTGCGTTTTGTTGCGGATATTTTTCAGATAAAAAATTCGGCTAAAGCAATAGAAGAAATTATAAAAGATCTTGAGCTTGAAGAGTACCAAAAGGTACAAGCAGGTAATTTATCTGGAGGGTGGAAACAACGTTTGGCTCTGGCATGTAGCTTGCTGCATAAACCTCAACTATTATTCTTAGATGAACCTACCGCCGGTGTTGATCCAAAAGCTCGTAAAGAATTTTGGGATTACTTACATAAAATTTCCTCCCGTGATGGCACCACAATCCTTGTGACAACTCATTATATGGATGAAGCGGAAAAGTGCAGTAGCCTAGCATATATTAATGTAGGGAGGCTATTGTATACAGGTAGCACCAGAGATTTGATTCCTCACTCCCAAGTCAAAACGTATATACTCAAAGCGGCTAGAAAAGAACAAAATCAGTTCATGGAAAAAATAAATGATTCCTATCCCAAGTTGTTGGCCTCAATCGTAAATAATGAGCTACGGATTTCATCAAAGGATCATCAATCACTGAAACGGATGATTGACGAACACAGTGAGCTGTCATTTAAAGAAACTACACCTTCTTTTGAGGAAGTATTTATCGGATTAATGCGATGAAATATAAGGACCTATTACATGGATTATCTATAGCGCGTCTCGACGGCTTAATACGCAAAGAATTTATTCTCATCACTCGGGATCGTGGCACCATAGCGATGTTAGTCATCTTACCAATTATGTTGCTTATACTCTTTGGTTTTGCCATCCAATTTGATCCCAAACATCTTCCGACTACAATTATTAGCTATGATAATTCGCCATTAACTCGAAGTTATGTCAGCGCTCTTGAAGCTTCAGGATATTTTAGCGTGATTCATGATGAGAAAATGAACGAAAATAAAAAGAATCAGGATTTCGCCAATGGAAAAATAAGCTTCGCCTTCACTATTCCCCCTAATTTTACTCGTAAATATATTCGTAACGAAAACCCACAGTTACTGGTCGAAATCGATGGCTCAGATCCAGGAAGCAGTGCTAGCGCACTGAGCAATGCACTTCCCATTCTCAACCAGACTATGGAGACATTCAATAGACAAGGTTTAGGTTCCCCATCACCTACTCAGTCAAAGCGAAGTGTCAATCTCACCATTCATCGACTTTATAATGAATCGAATACCAGTTCTTATAACATTGTTCCAGGGTTAATCGGCGTACTCCTTACACTAACCATGGTGATGCTTACATCAACCGCCATCACTTCAGAAAAAGAGTCTGGGACAATGGAAATGTTGTTAAGCACGCCATTAAAACCCACAGAAATCATTCTTGGTAAGGTAATACCCTATATTGTTTTAGGTTATTTACAACTAACCAGTATTTTAATT
The DNA here is from genome assembly GCF_900635815.1 of Legionella cherrii. Lineage (NCBI taxonomy): Bacteria > Pseudomonadati > Pseudomonadota > Gammaproteobacteria > Legionellales > Legionellaceae > Legionella > Legionella cherrii. The sequence goes on along the minus strand of NZ_LR134173.1, from coordinate 1,170,765 downwards.
TTTGGTAAATTATTAATTCATATTCCTACTGAAGGAAGTATCTTATTACTTTATATTGCAGTTGCACCATTTATTATTGCCAATTTAATGGTGGGCATGATTTTCTCCACCCTGGCACGTACTCCGATGCAAGCAATGCAACTGAGCGTTTTCTATCAACTCCCTTCAATGTTTTTATCGGGTTACATTTTTTCTTTTTATGGAATGCCTACTTGGGCACAAATGATAGGGTACTGTGTGCCCATGACGTACTTTATACGGATTGCACGTGGAATTTTGCTGAAAGGCAATACGTTTAGCCAAATAGTTCCAAATATTTTTCCTATTTTATTAATAGCGTCCATTTTGATTCTTTTGACGGGGAAAATATTTAGAACAAAGCTCGACTAGGGTCTGTTTACAATTCGTTCGCTTGAGCCAAGACAATAGAAGTGTACCTACCCTAATTAAATTTATTTTAAATTGGCACAATTATGAAAATAAAAATTATCTTATTTAATCTATCCGCCATTTTGCTTGCAGGTTGTTGCAAAAACTGCCTTATTCCTGAAAAAGTAAATTATCCTAAAAATTCGCGCAGCGGAATAAAATACATCGATAATAAAAGCGACCTAAGTCGAGTCGCATGGTGGAAAAAACTGCATGATCCAGAACTTAATCAGCTGATTATGCAGGCGTTAACTTGTAATGATACAATTAAAAGGTCGTATGCAACGATAGAGCAAGCACAAGCTCAACTTAAAGCAGCGCAATATGCATGGATCCCCACACTCGATGCGAACGCTACAGGTTTTTCTGGCGGAACTTGGAATTCCCATGTTACCCCCAGAGGTCAATTGGCGAATAATCCTTTTTTTTCAAATCTTTCTCACATGAGATTTAGAGGATACTACACTGGCTTTACTCCCAAATACACAGTGAACATCTTAAATAATATTTATAATATCAAATCAGCCAAAGCCTCTTTAGCTATGGAGCAAGCCCAGGCTCAATCAACAAAGTTGGGAATTATCAGCCAAATGAGCGGCGCCTACTTTATGCTCTTAAGTCAACGAGAACAACTGGCTGTTGAGAAAGAACTGCTTCGTGATTTAAGCAAACTGCATCAACTGGAACAGATTCGTTTCAAGAAAGGTGCCAGTAATATTGAAGTACCAATCAACATCGATCAACAGCTGGCCCAAGAGCAATCTAAAATTCCTCAAATTGAAAGTGTCATCGCACAAAATGAGAATACCATCCGCCTCTTATTGAACCAAAATCCAGGCCCGATTACGACGCATCGAAGCGTGCTTTCGTTGAACTTAAATCATTTGATTCCGAAATCTTTACCTTCATCGGTTTTGAAAAATCGCCCAGACATCATGATTGCTTTAAATAATTTAAAAATAGCTCAAGCACAAATTGGAATGGCTTACTCGGCTTTTTTCCCAACCATCGCATTAACCAGTTTAATTGGAGGCGCCTCTATTGATTTGAGAAATATTTTAAAAGTGAGTACGAATATTTGGGTTGCCCAAGCTGCTGCATCGACCAAAATTTTCAATGCCAGCTCCTATGAAGACATCAAATCAACTAAAGCAGGATTCAAAGCAACTTATCATGAGTATTTGACTACGCTGCATTCTGCATTTGCAGATGTAGATGATGCGCTTACGAATGAACAGAAAAACCATTTATCCTATGTGCAAATCCAAAAAGGATATTGGGCAGCAAAAAAGGCATATGCTGTCGCTTTAGCACAATATAAAGCAGGAGCCAAAGACTATCGCAATGTAATCAATGCAAAAATTAATCTTGATCGTAGTAAATTGAGTTTAATTCAGGAAAAAGCACAATTACTTGATAGTATTGTCCAGGTGTATGATGAAGTGGCCGGTGGGTATGATGTTGCTTCATATTAGGTAACTTGATGCAACCTGTTTTTAAAATTCCTTTCCCTCACCCCTTTCCCGAAACAGGAGAGGGGATTTTTATAGTGCCCCCAATTCCCTTCTCACCTAGGGGAGAAGGGACCCGCCAGGGCGGATGAGGGTTTTCATTAAGCTTTTTCGTCAAGAGCCTTTTCAACAACTTTGACCAATCGTCCTGCCTCAGGAGAGGTAGTTGAATAGAAATAATCGATTAGCTCCCCTTTCCGATTAATGAGGTATTTATGGAAATTCCATTTTGGTGCCGTGCCAAACCCTAATTTCTCTCTAGCCCAAAGATAAAATGGATGTGCATTTTTTCCTGAAACCACCTCTTTTGCAGTCATTGGAAAAGTAACCCCATAATTGACCTGGCAGAAACTTGCAATGTCTTGCTCAGTCCCAGGCTCTTGGCCGCCGAAATCATTTGAAGGAACTCCCAAGATGACTAAACCACGATCTTTATATTGTTCATAAAGCTTCTCTAACCGCGCATATTGAGGGGTAAAACCACATTTTGAGGCCGTATTGACAATCATTAACACTTTTCCTCTAAATGATGATAGGGGTAATGGTTCATGCCCACGTAATGTATGAAAGGAATAATCATAGGCATTATCATTGATTTTAGGTGAATCAGCTGATGCGGTATTAGAGGTCATAATGTAACATCCTAGTAAAATGGTTAGAAAACGCATGGTTATCCCTTAAATGTTCGTTCAGGAGCTGAATCGCTGGGATGTCTATTAACTCCTTTATCATATAGTAATGATCCTGTATTGCAAGAAAAACCACTAATGAGAATGCAGCTGGTTTCTAATTTTTTCTTGCACATCATGCATATGATGTTCATCCCTATAATGAGTTCGTGGCCAAAAAAAGCCCTTCAGCCCATCGTGTTTGTTTCTGGGAACGATATGGATATGAAGATGCGGTATGCTTTGACTGATGGTGTTATTCATTGCAATAAAACTTCCTGCCGCGCCCATCGCTTTTTCAACCGCTCTGCCAATTCTTTGCGTTAATGAAAAGAGAGGGGATAGCATCGAGTCTGGCAGATCATATAAGGTTTCAATATGCATCTTTGGGGCTAATAAAGTATGCCCTGGAAAAAGCGGACGAGAGTCCAAAAAGGCGATGAACCCCTCGTCTTCAAAAACAATAAAGGATTTTTCTTTTTTTGCCACAATTAAATCAATAACACATTCAACTGTCATTTTTATATCCCTATTCATCCAAATGGATCATTTAAACAGTTAGCGCTTTATCCATCGCATTATATGTTTTTCCTTTATGCTCCAACAAATTCTCTTTTTCATCTTTATATCTCATCTTGAGCAAACGACTAAAAAAAACCATCCAGACAATTGGCAGAGGACTTAATTACATGAGGCGTTTCTTCAGCAAGTTCTTGTATTTTTTCAGCATTGATGCGATTGCGCCACCTATAGGCTAATCCGGGAAGAGCGATAATAACTCCTCCAGTATAACCTGCCACTACACCATAAATCCCGAGTTTCGTTTTAAGTCCAAGAAGCGCCGATCCCGTTATTCCCAAAGATAACGCGGAAACTGAAATCATAGTTGACCCTCTAAGATCCTTCAAAACCCTTAGTTGCTGTAATAGATTATAACGTGCCGAATCCAAAATGACTCCAGCCGACATAATGGGCGCCAAATATTTAAGCATATCTTTGACTTCACCCGGATTATTTCCCATAACCAGTACACCGGGCATTACTGCAAAAAATAAAGGAACAGGAGCAGTGTAAATCAGAGTAGTTAATAACCCATATTTCCCCATACTGCTTGCATTTTCGTATTTTCTGGCGCCAATCAGTCGATTCAGTTCTTGTGAATTACCCTGCCCAAACCCTGCTAAGAGTAAGAAATTAAAGAATATATACTGATTTAAGTCAGTGATGACGGATTGTTCCTTAGTTCCCAACATACCTGAGAGGATACTTACTGAAAGAGACATCGCCATTTCACTTGCAACAGAAAAAGTAATCGAACCACCAATCTCCAACAGCTCTTTAAGTTGTGCAAACTGGCCGGAAAATTTTTTAAAAATCTTGAAAAATTCGTACTGACTAAAATCTTTATGTTTTGCTAAGTAAAGAGCATACGCTAAAGAAGTTAGATAAGCTTCAATGACATAACCGATAGCAACGCCATCTCCTCTCATCTTAGGCACTCCTAAACCACCAAATCCGAGCCAGGAAGAAATGCCTGTCCCCACTAAAAGACTTGCAAACCCCATAAACATTGCCGGTTTAGAACGTCCAAAACTAAACATCATTTGTTCGGTGGATATTCGCGTCAATACCCCGGCTACTGCAGGTGAATAAACTCGTAAAAAATGCTGGGTAATCTCTGCGACCTGGTCATTCTGTCCAAAAATAGTAGTTAATAAAGGTTTGGAAAAGATCATTCCAGCCATAATCGGTGGGGTGAGGACGGCAGATAACCAAAGACCATTACGATTGATGCCAGCAATATACTCACGCTTTTCTTGTAAGACTACCTCGTTGGTCTCCCCTTCTTTTTCAGCTTCGGTAAGTTCACCAATTTTATTGCTGGCAACCACACTCATGGAAAACAAAGGAGCCATACCAACGACTAAAAGGGTGTTGATCATAGTAGAAATTAATGTGGCTGAAGCCGCTTCATCTTCATTTTCACTGAGTGCATTAAGCAATACAACAATTAAAAAAATCTCAAAGCTAAAAGTAAATGAAAGCGCCATTGGAACAGAAAGCGAACTGAGCGATTTAAAAACATCCCAAAGTCCATAGGCAACTTCATCTTCATTGTCAGAATTATTAATTGGGGTAATTAAAGTTTCATCGTCATCTTCTTTTTGATCTTCTAATGAGACCTGATCTAATTGTTCCTCAGAGGGATTAGCAGCATCAGTAACATTGATTATTATTTGTTGGTTTTGTGGTTCTTGAGAACTTGCATTAATACTCATTCCTGCTTTTTTTTCATTTCTTAGTTCTTCAATTTTTTTTTGCATTACCATTTCCTTTAAAACAACTCATTCCAACTATTAAGGACCACAACCTAGACTTCATTTAGAAACATCTAAACCAATGTGCCAATAAATTAAATTCAGTGAAAAAATATTAGGCGGAACTTAGGGGCGTGAATTATATCAATCTTTAAAATCTTTGCACCTGAATTTTTTTATTCAAAAGAATGTGTAAGTACTTAATTGAAGAGAAGCAAACACTGCACTATCATTTGTTTTTCTAATCTATCAACTTATAGCGGCATTTCCTTTCAATTAACGCATTTTTTTAAAGGTTGGAGTAAAAATAAAATGAAAAAATCTTCTCTGCTTTTGTTTTTTGCATGCTCTTTTTTTCACTGTCATGGTTTTGCAAATACGTTCACTATCGAAAGCTCAGCCTTTAAAATGAATTCCATGATCCCGGACCAATATACATGTAGTGGCGTGGATCAATCTCCCCCTTTAACTTGGCAAAATGTACCAAGCAATACACAGTCACTGGCCCTGGTTGTTGACGATCCGGACGCAGCTGAAGGTACTTGGACCCACTGGATAGTATTTAACATACCGCCCACTGTAAAAGAATTAGGAGCTGGAAGCCCGACTCCTCCAGGAGCCGCAAATGCAAAAAACAGTTGGGGTGGATTAGGATATCGAGGCCCTTGCCCTCCTTTTGGTTTAGCTCATAGTTATCATTTTAAATTATATGCTCTAGATACCGTATTAACTTTGGGGGATGGGACGACGCGAGATATTCTTTTAAATGCAATGACTGGACATGTTATTGGTAATGCGGAATTGATTGGAATTTATCAGAGATTTAAAAATAATGCTCCTGCTCAGTAATTGCAACCGAGCATTGTCGGGTTAAAGATATTAGGTTGCGGCCCCTTGGCCCAACCTATCCTATTTCATTATTCCCATTACATCTTATCTGGGCTTACCCCAAACCATTTCTTATATATTTTTTCATAGGTCCCATCGGCTTGCATTTCTGCTTGGGCCTTATTAACCGCGTTAACCAATTCCTGATTTGCTAGATTCATGCCAAAGCCTAATGGCTGAGGTGCATTGGGGACCGCAGCAAGAATTTTCAATTCAGGATGGTGCTCAACATAATAATAAGCTACAGGAAATACCTTCATCACAGCGTCAACCCTACCCGCGATTAAGTCATCTATTGCCAGGTTAAAATTTTTAAATGGATATATTTTTATTCCGCGAATTTGTCCCATTTTTTGCATCTGTTTGGCGATATCAAAATCAGTCGTTTTGGCTTGTACACCCATAGTAAGATTGCCTAAATCAGCAATCGTTTTGGCCTGCGGTGTTTTTTTTGTGTTAATCACGATACTTAAGGTAGTTGTCATATAGGGTTTGGAAAAGGCAATTATTTTCTCGCGCCCACTCGTGATCGTTATCGCTCCCATAATGAGATCATAGTGCTGTTCTCGCAATTCATTTATAATTTTTTCCCATTGTGTGTTTTTAAACTCTAGATGTAAATGCAGTCTTTTGGCAATTTCTCGAATTAAATCGACTTCAAAACCAATTTCCTGGTTATTTTTTAAATATTCAAACGGCGGATTGGTAAAATAAGTAGCAACAATAAGGGTTCCTGGTTTCAGAGTATGCAATGCTGGATGATTTTCATTGTTTGAATATGCCAACCTGCTCGTAAAGAAAGAAAATAAAAACACAAAAAAACAAAGAAATAATGTTCTTAAAAATTGTCTTAACATAGTTAACTCCTTTTGTATTCATGTAGCACCTATCTCACTCGCAGTCATTTTTTTTGTGAGACTCTTTTAATGAATAACGCTATAAATCCCAAGAGGATACCTCCCAATGCAACAATATCGGTCACTAAATCGAATTTAGGGATACTAAAGCAGGCGATAAAGACCAAAAATAGCGCACTAAAAGTAGGCCAAATAATGTAGCCGAGTAATTCAGCACTACTTTTCCACAAAAACCGATGGTACCAAGCACAAGCAAAACCCGTTAACGAATAATAAAAGGCAACCAAAAGACCAAGTGCATGCACTGAATCTTTAATAATCAGGTTTACCGTTGAAAAATTAGAAGAAAGTACTAATAAAATCACTCCCAAAAACCAGATAAAAAGAATAGCTACCCACGGGGTATTTCGAGATTTATGTAAGGTCGCATAACGTGGATGAATTATTTCATCCCGTGCCTCAGCAAATAAAGTTCGTGTGAACTGAACAATGGTAGTCTGCAAGGTACCGATGGTACTGATCATCACGCAAAGAACTGCCAAGTAACTCCATGGACTGGGTACTATTTTTTCTGCGACGGCAAAAATTACATTTGTTCCTGCATGCTTTATTTCATCATCATTGAGAGCCAGGAGGGTTACAATAGCAAAACTGACATAGATGCATATAATAATCAATACAGACCAAAAGGCTCCTATCCCCGGCGCATGCCGGGTATTTTTAGTTTCCTCATTTAAGTTCAGGGTAACATCCCAGCCCCAGTAGAAAAATACGGCGGTTAATGCCCCTGTTGCAAATAATTCGGGAGTAAAGCTGGTAAAAGAAAGCCAAGAAAATGAGAAAGGATGCGCTGGAAGATGTGCAAATTTGATCAAACCCACAGTAATAATTGTAAATAAGATAAGCACTTCAAAACCAGTCATTAAGATTTGAAGATATGCCGTGGGTTTTATTCCAGCAATAGCGATTGCTGAAATCATGGTTATCCAGAGTATGCTGGTAAAAGTAACCCACCCCGGGCTGTCCACCAAATGAGGCGCGACAAGTAACAAAGTTGCTGTAGCTGCAGGAATAGATCCCGAAACCATAAATACAGCGGATGAAACTAAAACGGCCCATCCAGCAAAAAAACCTAAATACATTCCAAAAATTTTGGATATCCACGCATATGAGGCCCCTGCATTGACAATGACTTTATTCAGGTGAATGAATGCCAAGGAAATACCGAACATGATAAATCCACAATATAAAATACTTCCCGGGGCTAAAGTACCCACCGTAGCGACAAGTGTTGCTGTCGCAGCAGCGATACTAAAAGCGGGCGCGGCTCCTGCCGTTCCCATAATGATGGATTCACCTATCCCCAGGGAATCCGCAGCAAGCTTTCCTTCATTCTTAATATTCATTGGGTCAAAGTTTCCAACTATAAAATTAGGTCATCTTTACTAAGCATATCAATTTTTAGGGAAATATGTGCTGAGCACAAAAATTTCTCAAAAAAATTTACCCCCTTTTCTTTGACAAAAAATAAATCAGAATAAATAATTAATTATCAAAAAAGAATTAAACAGGACTTACAGATACCGCTTTATTATGAGCGTAACGAGAGATCTCCACCCAGCACAGGGTTCAGTGCGGAGGCAGCTCCCTGGTTACGCTTGGATTGGGGATACTTAAGCACTGTAAAATTCCATTCACTCAATGAATTGAGAGCAACCATGCAAGCAGATCTCTTTTATACAGTAGATAGTGTCAGACCAATCCCTCTTTTTCTCATGTCCCAAAAACAATGGGAAGAGCAAAGTCCTTCATTCACCTCAGTTGAGCGTAACTATTTTGGACAAATGCAATTTAATGGAGCGATGGGCGATTGTTGCTTATTTTATAACGCTGATGGTTTATTAGAAAAAGCATATATAGGGAGTGGAGATGAAAATCAGGTATTGGCAATGGCCCATGCAGCTCAATTAGTACCAGCGAACACCTATCAAGTTCAAGGGACTTATTCGCAAGAGGCCGCCTTATATTGGGCATTGGCACAATATCGATTTGAAAAATACAAAAAAAACTCTTCGTCACCTCGTATCTTAGTGGTTGAGTCGCAAAAGATTGATGATTTACTCCACATGGCTCAGGCACATTTCCTCGTTCGTGATCTCATCAACGAACCGGCCAGTGATCTGGGTCCTCAAGAAATGGCAGAAGTAGTTGCAACATTAGCCCATACCTATAATGCAAAATTTGAGCAATGGATTGGTAATGAATTGTTACGTGATAATTTTCCAGCCATTCACGCAGTAGGCCGTGCTGCCCAGTCAGAACCACGTTTACTCTCTTTAACCTGGGGAGATGAAACATATCCTCGTGTTGCATTGGTGGGAAAAGGGGTTTGTTTTGACACAGGAGGCCTGAATATCAAATCAGCTTACGGTATGCGCATAATGAAAAAAGACATGGGGGGTGCAGCACATGTGATAGGCCTCGCCCAATGGATTATGGCACGTAACTTGCCTGTTCGCTTACATCTGCTTATTCCCGCTGTGGAAAATGCCATTGGACCCAATGCATACAGACCTGGCGATATTTTAGTGATGCGCAACGGCTTAACCGTGGAATTAGATAATACTGATGCAGAAGGACGTTTGATTTTGGCTGATGCTTTGGTCAAAGCCTGTGAGGAGCAACCTGATTTACTGATCGACTTCGCAACCTTATCTTCCTCAGCTCGTGTTTCTGTAGGTACTGAAATGTCAGCTTTTTTTACCAATAACGAATCATTAGCCGCAGAAATCATTGATGCATCGTATAAAGCGGCTGATCCGGTATGGCGTTTACCCTTATTTGCTGCCTATGAAAAATTCCTGCGATCTTCGATTGCGGATATGACTAACTGCAGTGATTATCCTTATGCAGGAGCTATTATAGCCGCATTATTTCTCCAACGTTACATCACCAAAACTACGTCTTGGCTGCATTTTGACATTATGGCCTGGAGTGAACAAAGCAAACCGGGTAAACCAGAGGGTGGCGAAGTCATGGGTTTACGTGCCGTCATGGAATATTTGTTACGTGTTTATGGGTAGTAGTTTGCAGGCAGCAACGCATAAAGTTTACAACTTTTTATTTAAGCCAAACTCTGCCAAAGAATAGTAATTTTGTTTCCCTTTTTCTGGCCTGCTTTCGATGAGATAAATCTTATCTACCACCATGGGCGGAATACTCGGCATTTTTACTGTTTCTAATAGTTCGGGTGGTACTTTATGCCGAATCAATCGTCCCAGGGTTAAATGTCCCCGAAAGGGGCGAGTTTCAACTGGGACATTCAAAGCAATCAGAGCCTTTCCGATCGTATCTGACAACCTAGCTAAAGCAGCTTGTGGTTGAAACTGTTAACGAAAGAACTTTAGGACGTCGTACCGTTGGAAACCACTCCAACTGCCCCAATTCAAGTTGAAATGGCGGTAGGTTTTTTATTGCTGCCTGCACATATTCCGTCACAGATATGAGCTGTTCTTGTGGTAAATTACCTAAAAATTGTAAAGTAATATGCATTTTTTCAACATGGACCCAACGCATATAATCCGATAGGATGGTCTCTTGCAACGGCTTTAGGCAATTGGATAATTTAATTTGTATTTTCTTTGGAAAGGTAATTGCAAAAAAAATCCTTAGCGTATGCATTATCCCTCACTAAAGCAGTATGTTTGGGTCTTAGGATCCTATTTAAAGGACCCATCATCAAAACAACTTAGACTATATATAATAATAGTATCACAATTGATTCAATAAAATTGCATGTGCACTGAACATAGGTACCGTAAGATATTCGATAATTACCATGATTCTTAAAGGCACATAAAACAATTGAATTTCTCGAAAAGGGTCGTTTGCTTAGTGAGCGTATTTTAACTTGAGGACTCCATCTTATCTTGACTCCCAAACACGCCGCACACTGAAACAAGTCATTGCTATTTTACTGCAACGCCGATGGTTATAGATAAACTATAACTGAGATGATAGCATTATTATTTTTTTGTTCGAGAGCGAATGAAATACCGACCCGATATTGATGGACTCCGGGCTGTTGCCATTATGCTGGTCTTAATTTATCACGGAGGAATCTCCTTTTTTCCATCTGGATTTATAGGGGTTGATGTATTTTTTGTTATCTCTGGCTTTCTTATCACCCACATCATCCATGAGTCAGTTCATAAAGGTTCTTTTTCTTTTTAGACTTTTACAATCGAAGGTTATGGCGTTTACAACCTGTATTGGTTTGTTTGCTTCTTTTGACTACCGCATTGGCATTATTGTTTTTTTTGCCCGATGATTTAATTCTCTACAGCAGAAGCGCACGCAAAACTTCTTTATTTTTATCTAACTTATTTTTTGATAAAACAACCACTGGATATTTTTCACCAGAAACATACCAGCTTCCTTTGCTTCATACCTGGTCTCTTTCAATAGAATGGCAATGTTATCTGTTTTTACCTTGTCTCATCTATTGCTTGCATCGTTTCTTACCCAAAGGATACTTGATCCCAATTATAGTTGGACTGACTATTATCGCTTTGATCCACTCGATGTATCATGCGAGAACCTTACCTGCACATACGTATTACCTATTTTCCAGCAGAATTTTTGAGTTTTTGATTGGCTCTTGTGTCGCCCTCATCCCGGTGACTTTTTTGGTAAACAATAAATATGTTATCAACCTATTTGGCAGTCTTTCATTGCTCACCCTTTTGTATGTTGCCAGGCTTAATCCCTCTTTGGCAGGTTACCCTGATGGACATGCTTTTGCCGTCTGTATTGCCACAGGATTACTTATTCTCGTAGGGGCATGTGCTCCCGGGAATATATTGAGCCGAATACTTTCCAGTAAGCCTATGGTATTTATAGGATTATTATCTTATTCCCTCTATATTTGGCATTGGATTATTTTTTCATTTCTGAGATATCAAGGTATTGTAGAAACCCCTGCTGTTTTATTAGGTGCTTTCGGACTTACATTTGCTTTAGCCTATCTCTCCTGGCGCCTCATTGAAAAACCCTCAAGACGCGGGAAACAAATGCCATTTCGTTATACTTTTATGCTGCTATTTTTAATTCCTATCATTGCCTTACATTTGACCGATTATATGATTAAGAAAAACCAGGGATTTCCTCAGCGTTTTACTGGTGAACTATTAACTATCCATCAACAATTAAACCAATACAACAGCTCACAAAGAGCTGAATGTGTGACTGATTCACAGAGTAAAATAAATATGCAATGCAGTATTGGTTCAAAAAAACCAAACAGCAAACAAGCACTCATGATCGGAGATTCTTTTGCCAATCATTATTGGGGTTTTATGGATGAGCTAGGACAAGCAGCAAATATCTCTATTTTAATGCAGACCGTATCTTCGTGCTTAACCTTGCCCGGCATTTATCTTTTTGATTGGTGGCATTTTAAAAATCAAAACTATCAGCTCTGTTATGAGCTGACTCAAAAATATTACCAAATGATTCTAAATAATCATTATGATTATGTAATCATTGGCCAACTATGGGGTAGTTATTACAGTGATAACATCATAAATAAGTTAGGTGATAAACGTTCTTTACACTTGGGGCTAAAAAGACTAGAAAACGCTTTAGACACGGCACTTTCAATCATCACCACCTCAGGAGCAAAGCCGGTGTTAATTCATTCAACAGCAACAATGCAAAATAGTTTTCATGATTGTTTTTATAAACATATAAAACGAAGAACTTCTTATAATCCGCACGAGTGTGATTTTACCTTTTCGGAAGGAGAATGGTTTTATCAGTTATTTAATAAAATGAAAAACAAATACCCACAGTTAATTATTATCGACCCTAAAAAAATACAATGTACGCAAAATATCTGTAAAGCAGACATCAATGGTATTCCCATCTATCGTGATGTAGGTCATATTACTGATTATGCCTCTTATCAATTTGGGAAAATTTACTTAAAAAAATATCCTAATCCTTTAGTCTAATCGTCTAAGGGTATTTTTGTACACTCAAGAGGTAGGTTTGAAGCTTGTGGAATGAGGAATTGCCTCCCTAATAAGCTGACGATAAGGGAGTCACTTCATTAAACCCTGACAATGTCTGCCTTTTTGGGGCTTCCGTACGAGTCAAGCCATCAAGAGAACTACTTGGTTTGCTGAGTACCGTTTGGTTGTCCAAAGAAACTAATGATTGCAAAGCCATTCATTTCAACCCATCCTATCTTTCGCCTGTTCGCTTCATTCAATGCAGCAGTCTAACGTAATGGTAAGCTCACTGGATTTTTATAGTAATTATTAATTTTATTGGCAAGCCAACCTCCATCGTCACTAGGGAAACTACCTACACTGGTCGTATTACCTCCTCCCCAAAGAATGGCAAATACATTGCTGCTGGCGGCATGTTGTAAATTATTTGTTTGCCAAACATAAGTATTGCCCCCATGAGCATCCATCATCAAATAATCCATAATATTGCTCGTACCATAAATCGAACTCGATAAAGAAGTGCCTAGGATATAGGACTTTAAATTGCTTAAAGGATTATATGAATCCCCAAAGAAAAAGTCAGGTTCGGTTGAAGCATGACTTGTTCGCAGGTCCACATCATTATTTTGTTGTAAATGACCTCCAGGGATTTGCCATAACATCACCGGAATATTACCCAAAGAAACGCTAACGTTGTTGATGTAATTCAATACATTAAACCAATCCCGCGCATTAAATAAATATCCTGAGCCAACTGCCCCAGGAATCGCATCCATTTCATATTTATCAAACACAATAAAATCAGGTTTGTAATTGCCTTGATATGCAGTAGTCGCGTCAATTAAGGCAACTGTTGGATCAGAAACATTGGCCTTTAATGTCGCTGCATCATAGTTTTGATGCACCCAATTGGAACTACCAACCCCCCATAAATTCACTTGCCAGCCAAAAGTTACATTTGGTGCAAATTGCCGAATAATCCAATTAGTCGATTGTACCCAGCCAGGAAAATCATTAGTAAAGCCAGGAATAGTAATCGAGGCAGGAACAGTAGGGTTTGCAGTGCAATGATTAAAATATTGCATCTTATAGGTATCCCAGGTGCTCATTGCCGACCAATTATCGGTAGTTTTGCTGCGGATTGCCTGAAACAATGCTTCATAATTTAAGCCCGTACCATAATTTGTATCTATGGTTGATGTAGCAAAACACACTGCAGTCTGCAATGCTTTTTGCAATTGCACTTGACTGATCGCCGTATTGGCATCGTTTAATAAGTTTTCTTGTTGCAGCATTCCGAATAAATCCGGATTTAAGATAATCGCCCCTGGATAATTAAACTGTGCTGATTGGAATGATTGGAGTTTTTGCGCCTCCATGATGAGATTGATATAGTGCATCACCATATTGGTGTATTCAAAGTCAGTAAAACTGGTGCCACCACTCATCTGCGCAGTATAGATAACCATTGTCGGGATTACTTTATTGGGCAATTGTTGCTGCTGGTAAGAGGCAGATAGTGCTTGTGCTTGTTGTGCCGTTTCCAAATCAAAAATTGGATAAACAATTTGTCCTGGATCACCATTCCCACCTAATCCACCGTATTTGAAAATGGCATCGATTGGGCGTGATTGCAATGAAGTTTGTGTCGCAGGTGAGTCATCAGTAACCGCCCCCATGGCAAGATAATTTGGCCATCCAGGAACTTTGCTTGAACTGGGCGAAAAAGTAATTGTTTCAATCACACCGGCAGCCGCTTGCAAGGGTTGCGGGCTAAAATGTACGGAATAACCCGGGATAGCACTGGTAGACAAAGTATAGATTGTCCCGGCAGTCAATGAGACGGATGCAGAGCCCGAGCCATTGGTCAAATTGACAATCTGGGTCAAAGCAGCAGAACCATCATTAGGCGTCAAAGTGACACTGACTTGCGTCAGCGATCCAGGGGCCCCGCTGACATTGATCGTTGCTGCTTCTTGTGCTACAGGAGAACAGACATAGGTTAAATTAACCGTGGGAGGGGTTTCAGCGGCCACCACAGAAGCAGGAACAAAACTAGGAGCGCAATTCGTGCCATTAAAAATAATATTCGGCGTAGAAAGGGTGTACGAGCTGCCATTTTCAAGTGGTGCAATTGGAGTCACTGCATTCCACGGTGCATTGGCATTGACTGAAGCCCCGCTGTCTATCTTGGTCGCGGTAACATTAGGGTTATTTGTATAACCCCTTAGTTCTGATGGTAACGCTGGTACACTAACGGCAATACTCCCTGTATTAGGAGGTGCTCCTAAATAAACTTGAACACTATTCGCTACATAATCCGCTGTAGGTGCACCATAATAGAGCACAATGGAACCACCTTTAGGCAAGATACTGTTTGAGCCAGTTGTCGTCGGAAAATGTAAATTAAGGGTTGCTAAAAAAGTTCCGTCTGTCTGCATTTGAGAGGTAATTTGCAAGACATTATCGGGATAGGACAAAGAAGAAAAATCGCCCCAAAATGAGGTATCAAGAGAAGAGGCATCCACAAAGGTTATTTTGGTATTCTGAAAATCAACGCTTTGTCCGCAATTATTCGTTAACTTAAGCGAAATGTTTTGCCAATTTGAATTACCCGTTGCACTAAAACTGGAGTTGATACACGAAGTGGGCTGTGCTGCAAAAGAATCACTAGCGCTCGCCGAATTCAATTGGGCTGTAACAACAAAAACAGCCAACACCATACTCATCAACTTATTCATTTTTAACGAGCCTTATGGGAGTGTCTGGATTAGTAATAGTCAATAAGGTTAATATATTATTAATTTTTTTACAATCAATGATTGATTTGGGAATAAACCGCGCCATTTTCAGGGCTAATTGTTTCCTCAGGATTTCCTTTTTGAGGTCCGGCTAAGAAACTTAGTTTTGCAATTGAATGGGAAGTGGTCGTTTTACGCCATTTGCCCATCATGGACAAATGGCTCTCGCTTTGCGGAATAGGGTTTGGGCTCAATTTAGATTGCTGCACGTCAGTTTGACGGTTCTCAGACTCATTCTCTTGTTCAACATCACGAATTTTTGCTTGTTCTTTTTTACTTAATTCAACTTGAGGTGAATAATAAAACGGAAACAACCAAAGTTTCACAACCAGCCAGAAGGCTTTCGTGGGGGTCAGTTCTTGATATCCATGAAGGCTTGGATTTTTGGTTGTCTCCGTATATTCATTGGGGGATAACATCTTAATGTGCTTCACATCGGAACGAAAATAAATTTTTTTATCATTGGGATCCTGAATCAACAAAGGTTGCGGTTGAGATACCTTGTAATTGATTTGCGGTAAAAATTCCAAACCTCCGTACTCAACAGATTCTCGCTTTTCACCAGTTTTCATTAAACGCGCAATATCTCCCAAGGAATTATCCATCCCATTGATCAGCATGTTCGCGTTTGCATCATTCTCATGATTAAAATAAGTTCCATCACCATAAGCCTGGCTATCCTCCTTGATCATGTCTTGCTCTCTACTTAAAGGCTGAAAAGAATTGGTAACGGCAACGCTGTCTTTATTGTCTTCATTATGCATGGTATTAACGAGGATACTGCCCAATACACCGAACTCTTTTGGAAGAAGCTTTCTCATTTCGCCCATGCGGCTCAAATGGCCTCCAGCAAAATGATCCGAATAAAAATGCATTGCAAATAAATCACGAGCCACTGCCATAGCATGAAAACGATGGCCCAGTTCCGTAAACAGTTCTTTCTCGGTTAACTTTCCTTCTTTTGATTCAGGGACCAGTTTATATTTTGCAGGATCTATTGCGATTTGCTGGAGTATTTTCGCTAATCGATCCCGAATTTCTTGAGGAATTTTTTTATCCTCTTTACTCATTTTCCCTTCAGCAATTTGATGACAATAATAGGCTGTCTCCGCCATATCCAAGGCAGATTGATGGCCCACAATATACCCACGCAATGACCAGGGAGCAAAATGATCCTCGTTGCTTGCTAATTTTGCTCCGTACTCTTTTACAGTGACTGCATAAATTAATTGTTTCAATAAGCTGGGAATAAAGCGTGATCCATCGATAGCGAAAATTCGGCTGATCGCGCTTTTTGTTACAGCGGGTGAGGCTAAATCATCAAAGGCTTGCTTGAACGCATCGGTTTCGGCTTGCATCACCGGAGTGTGGAGTAATCGCTCATTTTCTTGAGTACCATCTCCGGTTTTTGCAGGAATTTGTAATTGTTCCCACCAGCCTGCTTTTGTATAATAATCACCAGCTAAAGCAACGATATCCCCAGCGCTTAACTTCATTTCAAGCGGCACAGGGATTCCATCAACTTCCTGCATCATTTTAAGACGCAAATTATTGGTATTTTCTGGGGATAAATTCTTACTACCTTTCAGATAACGATTGCCTAATGTTTGAATGCGTATTTGATCGCCAGCATTTTTATGTTCGTTGGTTTCCATAAAAACAACATCATGATAGTAAATTAAACATAATTATACTCAATAAAGATTAAAGAAGCCTTAAATGGGTTGCTAAGTTGCTTTTTTATTAACCTCAAAATAGGCATATGCGTGTCTGAAAGAAAATGAGCAGGTGAACTCATGCTTTCTTTGTGAATCGATTTTTACAGGCTGTTTTTTCAACAAAGTTTACTTATTTGAAGTGCGATGAAATAGGGTATAAACCATCCAGGATTCGCCTTTTCCCATTTTATCGTAAAGAGATTGAGCCACCCGATTATCGGGCCTGGTGAGCCAATATACTCGACTCCAGTGCCTTAGGACGCTCAGTTGTTTTAACTCATCCATGAGTTTTTTGGCCGCCCCTGTTTTTCGATATTCCGGTTTCACGTATAAATCATGTAAATAACATTCTGGCTCTATAGCCCAAGTACTCTGATGTACGATAAAAGTTAAAAAACCAACCGCTAAATCAGGGGAATCGCAAGCAACAAGACAACCTGAGTTTTGGTTATCAGAAAGTAAGGTACGCAGTGTATTATCCACTACCTCGGAAGGTAACGATGTGTCATAAAATTCCATATACTCCTGCCACATCCTTAACCAATTTTCTTTGTCATCAGGCTGTAACCACCTGACCTCATAGTTCTTCATTCAAACTCCCCTTGCGCCCACCACAATCCCCTACCAATAAACAGAGCAGATGTGCAGAGGCTGTTGGCTGTGGTTACGTATTTGATGCGATTTAAAAGATGCAAAGTAAAAAATATCTTCAGCATTAACTCCATAAACATCCCCCTCATAAGTCAAAATACCACTCCCATTTAATACTATCCAAATTTCTTCTTCCTGGTGACAATCGATTGGCGTTTCACAATGCGGCAATACTTGAAAATAAGTGACTTGAACGGGAGGACAAGCCTGATTTGTTACAAAATCAACAGGGTTTACTACAATCCCGGGAGCAAGATATTCTGAAGCAGAAAAAAACAATCTTGGATTGGTTACAACTCCAGACTCAAGCAAACAAGGCATATTTTCGCTCCTCAGGTACGAACTCTCGCTCCCAATCTAAAAAGGTGTTCTCATGATTGAGATCATAAATTTGCGCTTGCGCTATGCTGTTGATAATCGTTGCACTTCGCCATGCCATAACGTTTAAATTGGGATCCGCAATTCCATGGGAATGGCGTGCTGCATTTTGGACATAAATACGATGTTGTTTCGGTCCCTCCCAAGTGATGGAAAAATCCTGATTGACACAAAACCTTCCCTCCTCATTTAAAGGTATTTTTTCAGCTAATGAAGAAAGATAAGAAGGAAACTCCCATTGATACCCCGTGCACAAAATCACAATATCCGCAGAAATTATGCTTTTTTTTGCGGTGCCAAGTTCCGTCAGCAGGAGTTGATATCTCCCTAATTCGCTGTCCATATGAGTTAATTCATGCCGTGATAAAAACTTAAAAAATTTATCCTTATGCTCCAAAAATTCCAGACTATACAGTTTTTGATAGATGGTTTGTAACAAATGAAAAGAAATACCGTCACTCGCCAAGTGCTGCTCTTGTAATAAAAACTCTTTTTCTTTCTCGGGTAAATGGAAGAAATACTCAGCATATTTCGGTGTGAAAAACTCACTTACAAAAGGCGAAGTATCCATAGGCAATAACTGATGTCTTTTTGAAATCCAATTTAATTCTGAAGGTAATTGCTCACCATGAGATAAAATATAGTGGACGATTTCGGCGCCACTTTGCCCTCCACCAATAAGTGCCACTTTTTTTCCTTGCCAATTTATCGGATTGAGCAAGAAGCCCTGATTATGAAACACATTCTTACTCAAATAAGGTCTGGCGCAGGCAGGAATTTTCGCGCTTAAACCGTTGCCTAAAACAAGATGCGTTCCTTTAGTTTTCCTCTTTGTGGTGTGCATGACAAAATGGGTTTTATCAAAATAAATATCCTCAACTTTTTCTTTAAAAAGTAAATTGGGTAAAGACCGGCTCACCCAATGTAAATAATGGCTAAATTCAGCGCGTAATACATTTTTGAATTGGGCATTGATAAAACGATACAATCGTTTGTGCTGTGCCAGATAGGCAATAAATGAATAGGGATTAGTAGGCTCAACGAGTGTCACTAAATCATTTAAGTAACTGACTTGGATTTCGGCATTAGGAAATAACATCCCCGGATGCCAAATCATCTCTTCGTTTTGTTCAAAAAAAACACTGGAAATTTCTTCAACAGACGATAAAAGAGCAGCGATACTCAAATTAAAAGGGCCAACGCCTACTCCTAATAAATCAAACAGCTCATCATGATGCGTTGGGTTCATAACTTAATCCTTCAGTATGCGATTCAAATTCATGAGTAATTCGTTTTAGAGTGAGTTTTATTTCCTTCTGCAATGGACGAGCAGGTTGAGCAAAAAAATCTGTTTGAACGGGGGAATGCTTATATCCGAGCGCACTCCAAATTTTTCCACCCAGTTCCGGCATATAGGGATAAATCACCAAAGTAAATCCTTTGAGCCACCAAAAATAATCATTTGAATTTGGTTCTAAATTTTGCCCCAGTATCATCCAATCACTGAGCGAACGAACCCCAAGATGTGGCAAAAAATGATGAGGTTGCAAGGCATCCTCTTGGATTGCAAACAAATCACGGAGTTGATGTTGTAATCGCTCCTCACACGGGGAAGTAATCACTGCAGGTATATTGGGTATTCCCCGCATGACATAGCACTCAAGCCAATCTAAGGTCCTGTTGTAATATTGGATAAACTCATCCAGGACAAAATTTCCTGTTTGATTACGTACATCAAGCGAGGCAAGGTAGAGTCGAATAAGGTCACTGGACAGTCCCTTTTGATTAATGGCATCATCTACACCAATCATATGCTGGCGACTTGTTGAAAATTTACTGCCATCAAGATAATAAAAATAATTAACCAGGTAATAATCAAAGGGCTTGTATTGCGGGCATGCGGTACTAATCCCTAAGGCACTGCTTAAAAAGGGCAACGCGTTATCGATACCAAAACTGGAAATCGTAATCACCTCAGAATCAACAGCAAATGCATTTTTGTTGCTCCCCATGAGTGTTCCTGCGATTTCCCCAAACATTAAAAAATAGGCAAATATAAAACCGTAACTAAACAAAGTTCGCGTACCCGTATTATCGGTGTTATCGGCTAAACCCCAATTACACTGGGTAGTGAGCCTAAATCGATTGTTTTGCAACATTTGATAACGGTGAAACAATGTTTCTAGGTTTTTATTGATTCCTTTGGAATTCAGTTCAACGTGTTTTGGCAGCTCTAAAAATATATTTTCAACTTCCCTTGGCCCTAAATGAGTATCGCAAATCATTTCTTCGGGACGAAAATGCGCCCCACAACATTCACAAAAGTAACTTGCTGTTTTTTCAAAACACACCGGGCAATTGCCTTGGAGCCAATATCCGTTCAGATAGCGCTGATTCTTTTGATCCCAAGGCATCTTCTCTTTTAATAAGACCATTGCCTTATTGTGCAATAATTGTTGCATAATTTGTTCATGCCATGTGTGATAAGATGTGTTCCACGGTTCGGCGAGTGGATTAACGAATTGATCGCATTGGATATGCATGGACTTTAAATCATGAGCAATTAAGTCATGATAATGATTACCTGTTTCTTCAGGGGTTAAGCCTTCTTCCTCTGCCTTTCCTGCTGTGTAGGACTCATAACTGTCAGTCCCTGAGATTATCCACGCCGAATGCCCACGCAGACGCAGGTAGCGTGCCAGTATATCCACACTTAAAAAGGGACCGCCAATATGTCCCAAATGCAATCGCCCATTTGGCGTAGGTACGGAAGGAATGAGTAAATAATTTTTTTTATACTTAGCCATCGCGAATCCTTAGCTTTTTTTATCCTTTAAACTGTCTGCCATAATTTTGATTGAGTTATCCCATCCAGCCTGCGAAATCTGAATCGCCTTTTCTTTATCTCGTGCTAATACCGCAGCGACCAGCGCTTCATTTTCTTGTCTGAATTCAGCGAGTACCTTTTCATCCTGATGATGGCGTCCTAAACATAGAAAACGATAACGTGATGAATGGTCGTACAACATATTTTGTATTTTGAGCAGCCAGGGTGATTGACACGCTTTAATGAGCGTAAAAGTAAATTCCTTTTGTAATGCATTCCACTCCCCCGGATCCAATGGATTATTGGGTGATGGGGTAAGATATTGGGCGTATCGATGCCAACAGGCGAGAACATCCGCCTCCCAATATGCATCTCCATATTGGATGGCTAACTCTAGAGCACGTGTTTCAATCTGAATTCTGACTGCATAAAGATCATATAACTCTTCTAAAGATAAAGGAGGAACAGAAAAGCCACATAAATCCTCAAGGTTGACCAATCCATGAGAGACCAATCGCGATAAGGCTTCACGTAAGGGACTATATCCCACCCCATACCGTTCTTTTAAGTGTTCCATTTGTAATTTTTGACCAGGGTCAAAATAACCACTGATGAGGTCATGGCGTAACTTTTCCAATACGGAGCTTGTCTTGGATTTTTTGGTTTTAATGTGAGACATGTTTTTGATACTCGTTTGAAAACTAGATACAGTATTAATTATTTTCGAAAATTTGTAAATTATCGAAAATAAAATAAGTAAATAGTTCTTTGAATTGTTGATGAATACTTCAAACCAGAATCTTAAAATATTTTGGGTGTTACACTTTTGTTTTCTACTAATTCAGGCCTAGTAAATGCTTTTTCAGAAAACCAATGGGCGTACACATTGATATCTGGGGTAAAGAACGCTTTAAAATCCCATCCCAATTCATCATGATTAAAAGGTCCCAATTCAATATTCTTTTCTTTGGCAAGCCCTCGGATCATCCATTCAACAATAGCTGAATTTCCTCGGCCAACGGGTTGTAATTGAGCAAGGCGATAGGCAAGTTTTCCTGCGTTAATTAAAAACTCCTGAATCTCTTGACTCGAATCCCAATCACAGCAAGCCTGAAAATAAGGCTCGATTAATTCATATTGCACCTGAAAATAACTGGATCGATCACGATAATTTTGATTAAACGGGGTAGGACGATGATCCACGACGAGCGATGTTCTGCTATCCTCTTGACCGTAGTCGTCAAAAGTAATCGTGAGAATCACATCGTCTTCGATAAATGGAAATAGGGACTCTGCATTTTTTTGATGTACTAGATCACATTCCTCTGGGGTTAATTTGATCCTAATCGCATATTTTGTCCCGTTTTCCATTTGTTGCCCGATCAGCTCAACGTGTTCCTGGTTATGATGAATTA
Source organism: Legionella cherrii (assembly GCF_900635815.1). NCBI lineage: Bacteria > Pseudomonadati > Pseudomonadota > Gammaproteobacteria > Legionellales > Legionellaceae > Legionella > Legionella cherrii. The sequence goes on along the minus strand of NZ_LR134173.1, from coordinate 1,148,290 downwards.
AATCCATCAGCTGCTTGTAAATTAGATTTTTTTGGGTGGGTAGATCCCGAGTCAAATTAAATTGGTCTGTCGATACAAAACCCGCTTTATTAATCAACCCAAATTGATGCCGAAACGGGCCTTGTTTTAACATCTTAGCGACTTCGCGACGTTTATCGGCCAACCAGGCATAAGTACAACCTACACGAGACAAGAGCATCTCAGGAGGACAATGGATATCTTGATGCACTACGGGTGGTATTTGCGGAAAAGAGGATATTTTTTTCCCTAACTCATCAATAATGTTTTTGCTCAGTTGAAGCCATTGAGTCTGTTTCGTTGCATCAAAATCTTTGCCGCGATCTTTAGAAGAAGCGGTACTTTGTTCCGAAGTCGAAAATAGGGTGTTACGAAATAATCCTAAAGATTCTTTTTTTTCGTTAGACATCATTATCTCAAGCGGCTCTTTTTTTAATTATAGAAGTGAAAAAGCCTCCTCGCTCAAGGAAGAAAATCCATATTTAAAGCATCGCGAATTCATTTTCTTGCCAGTGAGTCTTAGATTATTTGAAGATTTTATAGTTCACTTCTATAGTTAAATTTTTGCCCCTTATTACTGAACATCATGCTGGCATAGCATTAAGTAATTAATAATTTTCGGAGTGTACTCAAAATAAGAAAAATGGAGCTTGCTTATGAATACAAAAGAACATACGGAACTGGGCGATGCATTACGTTTTCTAGATTGGGAGGTCTTAAAAAAAAATCCCTATGTCGATATTGATGAGCAAGGGGGCTTACATCTACAGGTGCAAGGGTTTAACGAGCTTGGCCTTCCCCAATCTATTGGATTAAATCTCTCACCAGGCAACATTGTGGCCATGTCTGGAGACTATTTTGGTGGTCGAGAGGTATCGCTTAATTTGCCAAGTATTGCTGAATATAATGCAAATCCCGAAAGGTATGATAGTACAGGCTCTTGTGAGACATTAGGACAATATTTAATTAAAGAGCCGGTTAACGAAAGCGAGGAGCAAAAATTAATTTGCTCTTATAAACGTCTGGCAAACGACAACGTACATCAAAGTGATATAGATACTATTTATAAAATAAATAATGCCAACTACATCCCATTTTCAAGTACGCTCAATTTCTATGTACAACAACTGATGTTTGCCCTGAGGGTAAAAAATTATAGTGAAATTTTGAATAGAAATTTATCCCATTTTACTCCATGGTCAGTGCGTGTATACACTATAGGCCATCATCTAGCGCTTCGATATGCCCGCATTTACTATGAGCTAACTCAATTGCTGGCTGATTCAGATTATCAATCAGATAATAGCGACTTCAATGCATTACTCAAGATTATCGAGCAGACACCTGAGGGCTTAAATCGTGATACCTTGCAAGATATGGCCTATCGCTATCAGGCTTTGGCTTTGGGAATGGAATTTTTTTGTTTCCACTATTATACCGATCACTTTGCTGCAGGCCATATTGCTTTCGTGGGTGACTTACGTGACTTACTTCCAAAACGTTTCGGAGTTTGGGGCAGTATTTTAGTCAATAATTTACACGATGAGTTAAACCGGGTAACCGTGTACACCAAACGCGCCTATGATCCAACTCCCGATAGCAGCGAGCCCCCTGTCGAAGCTGGTGGCGATGATGATTTTGATGTTGCAAATAATTATTTTAATAAGCAAGCCTGTTTGGCGGGAATGACGTGTTCATTGCAAGATCTACGTCAGGTATTTAAAGGCCATGAACTTCCTGGGCAAACACAATACGGTGGCCTAGAACAAATGCCGGATGTTGATTATCACTATCGCCAACCCCAACCACTGCTTCTATTAGGTAAAGATCAAAAAATTTATTATCGTACCGATCTCAATCACATTGATATCTTATCTCCGTCTCAATTAAAGAGAACCTTTAATGATCCCTTGAGTCATGGATATACTGAATTAAGCAGTACACTGGAGGCATTTTCATTAGTGTTCAAACTTCGCGTACTCCCCTTCTACAGCAGCCAAGTCAAACCACTTACTGCCGAGCAACTTAAGTTGTTGGAAGCGGAAGAAAGTGAACTCAATCCAGGGAGAAAACCGATACCTCAACCACCAACCGTACTCGTACAAAAGCCTGTTGCGATTCCAGTTTGGCAACAACCTGCAAGCGATCAGGTGGTCATGCAGGGGCTAGCCAAAAATGGCTTATTGACTGCTTCGGGTAAAGCTCATCCGTTGGAACAAGAACTGATTTTAGATGCAAAGACAACTTTAAGTTATTCGCTCTGAATGAAGGTTATTGGGCGTGTTGTCAACACGCCCAATGTAAATAGAATAAATCTCTGCCATTATAAATTGTTCTTATGACATAACTATAGCCATATTCGAGATGGATAACAAAAATAGTTCAAGGCATACCCTATCCCGCATTTAAATATAACTCCCAATCCAAATTTCTTGCTCAAGCGAGGGCCAATATACCCATATTTTCCTTGCCCTGATCTCTTTCCTACTGCTGTTGATTGTATTGAGAAGAATATACATCATCCATGTGGTGAAGATCATTTAGAGATCGTGTTCTTCTAAGATTACTAAAATGAGAAAGTGATTGAAGCGCTGATGATGAGTGCTCTTCTTTTTTAGAACTTATAAATTGCTGTAGCTTCACTTCCCCCTTCAAACGAGCTATTTCTTTTTCCAACTCCGGCACTCGTGATGCCTCTTTTTCCGATTTTTGTATCGTCAATTGATCTGCTTCGCTTTTCTCCAATTGAGCAATACCGAAATCAAGATCTTTGATTAAGTGGTTTAGATTCGCGGTTTCTTCATTAAGAACGTCAGAGTTGCGTAACTCATCAATTTTTTCTTTGTCTAGTCCCAGCCAACGGCTGATCAGATTCTCGATTTTTGGACGTTCAACATACCAATAAACACTCAGTGCCCCTAAACCAACAAGAATACCCACAGCAAAAATAGCAAGAGGCCATGCTGTTCCAACTACCGAAGCAACAAATAAACCGGCAATCGCCGTAGCCACAGTTTGGCCCGCAAAAAGGCCTCCACTAAAAAAGAGAAAACCGGCAACACCCGCAGTGATGTATTTCCCAGCTTTTAAGTAAGGATTGTCTAACGCAGCATTAAGCTGATCTCCAGCTTCTTTTATATCCAAAAGTTGTTGAAGCAACATCCTTGCGATTTCAAGATCTTCACTTAATTGTTCCTTAGTTTTATTTCCAATCCCTTGCAGACGGGCCCTAATTGCTTTTATTTGTTTTAATTGCTCCAGTAACATATCAAGCAATTGAGGGGTATCTGAAGATTTTATACCTAAGTTTTTGGAAATTTCCACTAAGTCAAAGCTATAAAAAACAATCATGGAAAGGATTGAAAACAAAATTCCCACAGCAAAAAGAGCAAGCGAAGGAATAGCTGAAAACATCCCCATAAATGCGGTAACGCCATCAAATCCTTCACAACCAAAATAAATTGTTCCTGCAAGTGCTAATAACCCATATTTGACAGTTGCAGACATATCTGATTTTTTATTTTCATCATCCTTTTGTCCAGCAGGATTTAGTGAATTATGCAGATCTTTTAAAAGAGAGGCTTTCAATGAAGCAATTAAAAAAAATGCTTCATCAGTAGTTTTGGTGTTAGTGGTAAGTGCAAACCAACCTAACAAATCCGGTATTTCAATGGTTGTTGTGCTTTTTTGCAACAACGAAGTGCGATCAAGGTTGCTTGCACTTAATTTTTTAATCAGCTCTTGGCTGTTTGGACTCAGTTCAATTGTCATACAGTAATCTCCCCTATATTACTGGCTTATTTGCTCTTCTATGGCAAAATTAGGGAATAACTTGTATATGATACTGGTTATTTATTAAACAAATATTAAGTTGTGGATGTAATTTGTAAAAAAATGCTTTTATTTTGTTAAATAGTAGTAAAATCAGGCGAAAATAATCTAAAAATAACTCGCTTCTTTTTCCAGCAGTAGAAAAATTGTATGCTAAGGGACAGTGGCATGAGGATGATGTGCCGCTTCGAAAAAATCGCTCCTATTCCATTTTTAGGAGAAGGGATTAACCTCAATTACTGCTCCACCTCATGAATAAAAGGAGATTCTCTATGATAATTTTGTATTCCTACCCAGAACTCTTTGGCTTACCCGATAATAATCCGTTTGGATTGAAAGTGGATACCTTTCTTCGATTAGCCCAAATAGAGTATCAGCATGAACATATTGTTAATACCCAGAATGCACCGCGAGGACAATTACCTTATCTGGATGATGCAGGACGCATCATTACAGAAAGTAATAACATCCTGCATTATCTGTCACAAAAATACGTTAACTTGGATCACCATTTAACATCAGAACAAAAAAATACTCATTTTTTAGTTAATCGGATGTTAGACAATCATTTGTATTGGGTTATGTCCTATTCGCGTTGGCAAGATGATCAATTTTGGCCTTTATTCAAAGCGGAATTCTTAAAACAGCGTCCTGAGTTATCCGAAACCTTTCTTGAAAAGGTAAGAAAATACAATATTGAGAAATATCATTATCAAGGGATTGGCAGATACTCCAGCAAGGAGGTATATCAATCAGGTATTGAGGATTTGCAGGCAATTCATCATATTTTAGGAGCTAATGAGTATATATTCGGTACTACTATCCATGCTTTGGATGCATGTTGTTATGGATTTTTAGCCAATATTGTTTATTTTGATATCGATACGCCGTTAAAGGAATTTATGAAGCAAACCTCTCTAAGTGATTATACCCATCGAATCAGAGCTTTATTGAGCTATTAGTCCAAATGAGATCTAAAGCTTGCAGCTCTTTCTCGGTTAAAAGTTCATATTTGCTCATGGCATTTGTGGTAAGGTTTGGGTAATGCTCAAGGCATTTTTTAATTAGCTTTAATAAATCACTTTCATTTATAGGCTTGGTTATAAAATCAATCGCCCCTGCTTTTATCGCTTTAACAGCCATAGGTATGTCTCCATAGGCTGTGATAATAATTACCTTGAGCAAGCTGTTTTGCCGTTTTAATCGTTCAAATAGCTCTAACCCATCCATGTCCGGCATACGCACATCAGTAATCAAACAGCCTGTATGATCCGGATTATATTGTTCCAGAAAAGTTTTTGCATTCGAATAGGTTTTCACCTCAAAGTTCATAGACTCAAAAAGCCATTTTAAAGCACGTAATACATTCTCATCATCATCGACAATATAAATGGTTTTATTCATTGCAAAGCCCCGAAGTTTGCTTAGGCAGCCTAAAAGAACATATCGTCCCCTCACCTGAGGGATTTTTTTCTATCTTGAAATTCCCACCATGGGCTTCAATTATTTTTCTACAAATGCTTAAGCCAAGGCCTAAACCATATTCCTTAGTGCTATAACATGAAGCAAGTAGATTATCGAGCACATTTTGTGCCACTCCTGGACCATTATCCCTAATGGTAACCAGTACCTCAGCATCATTATTTTTTATTTGAATCAACAAGATTGGGTTCGTTGTTTGTGCATCAGCCATGGCCTCAAACGCATTATTAATAAGGTTTAAAAATACCTGCCGCATTTGATTTCGATCTAAAGAGACTTCTGTTACATGTTCATCTACTTCATATTGAACGGTTCCAGAAAAATTGGAATACAACTTGGACAAAACAACAGATTGTTTAGCTAATAAAGCCAAATTAACGCGTTCAAAGTGTAGTTCTCCATGAGTTACAAAACTTTTCATCCGCTTAATAATCGTATTGATTAATTCAACTTGTTCCAGTGCCTTTTGAAGTACATTGATAAATTCATCAGCCTCCCTACCCCCCTGCTGCAAACGTAAAATACTCCCAAGAAGATAAGAGTTTAGGGCTGATATGGGTTGAGCGATTTCATGAGCTAATGAGGATGCAGACTCCCCTGAAAAATAACATCTTGAGATACGATCGAGCGTTGCCTGCTGCAGTTTAATTAATTCCTCGTTCTTTTTGTGTTCGGTAACAAAATGCCACGTTCCAATCATTTTAATCGCATTATTCTCTGCATCGCGAATATAACGACTCTGGGCCGATACCCATTCATAATGCCCTTGCATCGATTGAATCCTGAAATCCGCCTTATGATCCTCAAAATAGGCGAAAGATTCGAGTAATTTATTAGCAACCTCTTCACGATCTTCTGGGTGAAGTCGTGTTATAAAATGATCAATATGTCCCACTACGCTGTCTGGGTTTAAAACGGATAAAGATTTAGAATAACCAAAATCAATGATTTCATTGGTGCTCAAATCCCACTGCCAGACGTTTAATTTACCGACCTCTAATAACTCCATTAAATAATCACGAGAGATTTCGTAAGTGAGCTTATCTGCGAATAGATCCTCAACGCATTTTAAATCAATAGACATCTTGGATTTTATCATTATGTATCCTCTGTGATTGAGTCATCCTTTCCATGATTCATACAGTTCGTCGCATAAGAAACCATTCTTTCGCTATTGAAAATGATAACACAGTATTAATACATAATATGAGTTAATATATACCATAATGTTTTTTTATCTAAACATTTAATTGAGCATAAAAAAAATACGACTTGGATTCTTTTTTCCAAGTCGTTATTGAAAGGGTTTAAATTGAGCTCAGTCAGCTAATTCATAAGGAATATAAATTGGATTCCATATATTGGCAGCAAGTTCATTTTCAAGCTCAGCCTCATTGACCCCAGCCAGACCTTCTGAAATGGCCTGTTTCCCCACGGCTTTAGCTACCTCAAGACTAATTGCGCGAAGATCGGCAATGGGGGGAAGAAGATTTGCCGACTTATTTTTTCTCGCAGGAGAACATTCTGCTAGCGCAAGCGCCGAGGCCTTGATCATGCCATCAGAAACGCGCTTTGCTTTTGCTGAGATGATCCCTAATGCTAATCCAGGGAAGATGTATGAATTATTGGTTTGGTCTATATGAAACACTTTTCCATTATACTGAACAGGTGCAAATGGACTTCCTGTTCCAATCAGAGCACGTCCATCAGTCCAAGTAAGAAGGTCTTGTGGTACTGCCTCACTATGAGAAGTTGGATTAGATAGAGGGAAAATAACAGGTCTGTCTGTGTATTTAGCCATGGTACGCACCACTTCTTCAGTAAACGCACCTTGTTGCGCCGAAACCCCGATTAATGCGGTAGGTTTTACATTACGAACGACATCCAGCAAGCCAATTTCCTCACGGTTACTGACTTGCCATCCAGCGACTTCGGATCGTTTGCGAGCAAAAGCGGCCTGATCATCGGTCAATCCTTTGCCGCCTTCTACCAGAAGGCCATACCGGTCTACAGCATAGATGCGATCTCCAGCTTCTTCATCGCTTAATCCTGCCCCCTTAAGAGCACCGCGTATTAATTGCGCAATTCCATGGCCAGTTCCCCCAAAACCAAGGAACACAATTTTTTGCTCCTTTAGTGGAATTCCAGTGACATTAATAGCGGAAAGCAGTGTACCTGTCGCCATCGCAGCCGTTCCCTGGATATCATCATTAAAAGTACATAGTTTATCTCGATAACGGCTCAACAAACGTGCCGCATTTGCACCAGCGAAATCTTCCCATTGCAGTAGAACATGTGGCCAACGACGTTTTACTGCGGATATAAATGCATCAACAAATTCATCATACTCAGCACCGCGAATTCGCTTATGTCGCCACCCAACATAGAGCGGATCGGCCAATCGTTCTTCATTGTCTGTTCCTACATCCAGTAAAATGGGTAAACAATATTGAGGTGGAATGCCAGCCAAAGCAGTGTAAAGTGCCATTTTACCAATCGGGATTCCCATTCCACCGGCACCTTGATCACCAAGGCCAAGAATACGTTCACCGTCACTGACGACAATACATTTAATCAAGTCATAACGTGGATGAGAAAAGATTTTATCAATCAGGTTCTTATTGGGATAACTAAGAAACAGACCGCGAGGCTTACGAAATACTTCACTGAACTTTTGACATCCTTCCCCAACTACAGGGGTATAAACGATAGGGAGCATTTCCTCAATATTGTTAATGATCAATGAATAAAAAAGGGTTTCATTGTTATCTTGCAGATCGCGCAAAAAGCTGTATTTTTCTAAAGAGGTTGGCAATGCCATCAATCCATCATGACGACGTTTTTGCTGTTCCTGTAAGGTACTTACTTGGGGCGGTAATAAACCATGAAGTGCGAAAATATCCCTTTCAGCATTAGTAAACGCAGTGCCTTTATTTAATCTGGAGTTATTGAGCAGATTATAACCGGTTAATTTTGTTTTGATGACGCCATCTTTGAGATATTGAGTTTCTTGATCCGACTTTTTCATTTCAAGGTCCTTTTTGATGAGATTAAGTGTATAAAAGTTTACGTTAACAAAGCATCGCACGACTCAGGGCAAGACTCGCTGCCATTAAGTTACAAGAATCCCCTCTCCCATTAGTGGAAGAGGGACTGGGTTCATGAACCAACTCAACACCCTCATCCGCCCTGAAAGGCACCCTCTCCCCCTGGAAAGAAGGGAATTGTATTTCACTTAATGGACTTGAAGGCCCCTACTCTGGCAAAGGGATAAATTCTTTTTCATCACCAGGTATTTTCCCAAACTTTCCTTCTTTCCAATCCAGTTTCGCTTGCTCAATTCGTTCTCTCGAACTGGACACAAAATTCCACCACACGTATCGTCTTTCCTCTAAGGCAGAACCTCCCAAAATAATCATATGCACCTCTGAATCCGCCACCACTTTGAGCTCAGCTCCTGGCTTAAGAACTAACATCTGCGTGGCATTATAGATTATATTGTCAATGATTATCTTACCACTTAAAAGATGAATTGCGCGTTCTTCTACGGTAGATGGGATGATCCACTCAGAATGTGCCTCCAACTTGCATTCCACAAAAAGTGCATCAGTTTGAGTCATTACAGAAGATTTAAGTCCCATCCACTCCCCAGCAATTACTCGAAAATGCATCCTCGTATCATGATGAGCAGGAATTACGTTTTTATCATAATGTGTAAATGAAGGATTCGTTTCTTCTTTATTAAGAGGTAATGCAAGCCAACATTGAATGCCAAAAAAATGTTGGGGATAAAAACGGTCCTGTTGCGGCGAACGTTCTGAATGTGCAATTCCTCGTCCAGCAGTCATTAAGTTAACCTCACCTGGAACAATAATTTGATGGCTTCCAAGCGTATCTCGATGCTCCAATCGCCCCGAGAATAAATAAGTCATCGTTGATAAACCGATATGGGGGTGCGGGCGTACATCAATCCCTTTTCCCGTATGCAGTTCACTAGGTCCTGCTTGATCCCAGAAAACAAAAGGCCCCACCGTTCTTTTTTCTTTAGAGGGTAATATACGTTTTACTTGAAACCCACCAAGATCCACTGTTCTCGGAATCAACTCCACGCTGATTTGCTTGGGACAATCCTCGGTCTCACCTATTGGGGCTTTTCCATCAAAATAACTCATACTTCCTACTCTCCTAGACAATTCTAGGTCACAATATTCGTACTGCAGCATTTGATAAGCATAGCCTAAATTAAGCGTTTCTGTCGCTTTCAAAATGAAAGAAAATACTGAGACATAATGATAAAAAATTAACTCTCAACCTCTTTAATGACTATACTTATAAATAACTTTGTGTCAGGGAAGAATTAATATGAATGTTCATTACTTTGATTGGTCCCAAATAAAAAAACACTTTTTTAGTTTCATCATCTTTTTATTACTAGATTGTTTGAGCATAACCTCTTTTGCAGCCCAACCTGTCCTAATAAAAAATCCGGATGGCTCATCTGTAGAAACCAAGGCCGATGGGACGAAGATTATTACCAACGCGAATGGATCTTCAGTGGTAACCAAGCCCGATGGAACTAAGATTATTACCAATGCCAATGGCTCATCTGTAGTAACCAAATCCGATGGCACTCAAATTGTGACGAATGCGGATGGCTCATCAGTTCAAACCAAACCCGATGGGACCAAGATTGTAACTAACGTGGATCATTCGTCTGTAATCTATAAACCCGATGGAACCAAGATCATCACGAACGCAGACGGTTCATCAGTTCAAGTGAATCCTGATGGAAAGAAAATTATTAAGGATCCTAGTGGCAAAATTCTCAAGTAGTTGAGAGACCTAAAAGCCCCACGCTTTTTACGTCAGTCCACTTGCTTCTTAAAAAATTGAACGTGTTCCCAAAGCGACAATTATTTTAATCAGCCTTCTTACAGGTTTGCTTAAATTTCGCCACGAATTCATCGAGCATGTTTTGCGTTAACTTATTTTTACCCTCAGCATTATAAGAAGCGAATAGTTGATTAAAACATGGCTGCAGTGTTCCTTGCTCAGTCATCTCTTGCATGTCTTTAGCATGTTCTAAATCAACAAAATTCAACTGCAACTGCGCATTGGAGTTGAGCTCATAATATGCTTTTGCAACACAACAAACGGCACAAGCCGCCAAATCATCATATGCTTTAACTTTTAAATCAGATGTCTTGGATAATACAATAAGATCATAGGCAGTCAGGTTTTGGCTAAAACTTAAGTGATTATTTACTACTGATACATCTTGTACGCCACCATTACAACGATCACCACCAACCAGCATTTCGATTTCCAAAGTACGGGTATTTTTTCTCTTTACCTTATAGAGGGTAGTAAAGTCTCCTGTACCTCCGCCGCTATTAATGGTGTAAAGCCAATACTCATTTTTTCCAGCATTAAAAAATTTATAATAACTATAGCCTTCTGCTGGACCTGGATATTCCGGATCTTGCCAATTATAGCCTATATACCCTTTAGCAATTAAACTGGAATTATGTCCTTTCACAGCATATTTAGCTTTTGCTAATCCACAGTGTTCGAGATCAATTTCCTTTCCTTCCGAGTTAAAAAAACATAGAGCATCAATGGGTTTATTATGAAACATCAAATCAGCAGGAACAGCTGCACTCATTTTTGCGGCAAATACAGAGGAAAAAATAATAAAGCCGAATATTCTAATCTTCATTTTAAAAGCCATTCCTTAAATGTCATAGTGATGCTAAGGTTTTATTCGACAGAATAAACCATACCCGTTTGTGCCCCCTCAACGCTTTTACTAAACGCTAAAGCAACGCGACGCGCAGGTACCGGTTCAAATCCGCGAAAAAAAGGAGCATATTGATTCATTGATTCTGAGAGAACAGTAGGGCTTACCGCATTAATACGAAGATGATGAGGTAATTCAATCGCCGCACTTTTTACAAAAGAATCAATCGCGCCATTGACCATGGCTGCAGAGGTACCCATAGGGATGGGATCATGACTTAAAATACCACTCGTTAAAGTAAATGATCCCCCTTTATTGATGTATTTGATCCCCTCTAACACCAGTCGAACTTGCCCCATTAATTTACTATTCAGACCTACAGTATATTGTTCCTCAGAAAATTGGGTTAATGCCTCAAAACATACTTCTCCGGTTACAGCAACAACGGCATCGAACGAACCGATTGATTGGTAAAGTAATTGAATGGAGCGGCTATCTCGAATGTCAACTTGAAAATCACCATTCGTATGCCCCACTGTAATTACCGTGTGACGTTGGGCTAATTCTTTACAAACTGCACCACCTATTGTTCCAGTTCCACCGACTACGATAACTTTCATTTTGCATTTCCTTTTGTCAGAGATCAGTCCTTAGCAAGACCTATTCTAGACCATATAGCTGTTCTAGAATTTCATCTATGCCTTTTCGAGCAGCTAAAATTGCTGAGGCAGTTTTACAGTTCATTTGATTCGCATCCCCTAACAGCCTGTAAGAACGATGCAAATTCGTTCTGGCATTAAACCAGTATTCTTTTAATATAAATTGCCCGCCATGCTCTACTAATCGGGCAGACTCTTGCATCAAAGAGGAACAAGAGTTCGTTTGATTCGTACTTAATTCGTCAATTTTTTGCGATAATTCATGACATTGATTGGCAAGATAAGCTTTCTCCTCTTCAGGCATACTGTATGCAGAAAGAGAACATAGTAACAATGAAACACTGATAAGAAGTTTTTTGAGCATTTGATCATCCTTTAACAATTTAGGTCCAAAATGTTCACACAAGATTCTTACATGGTATTTTTCACTTTTCAATCCCGAATCTCATGAATCACCTCTCTGAGGCCCAGAGTAACAAATCGAGTAATAAAAACCGTGTCTATTCAATAGGATTAAGGATACGTTAATAATATATTGGTAATATAAGTAGCAATTGGAATATGGGGGGCATGAAGATGTTTTACTATTACACTGATCAAAAGAATTATTATAAATGGGGGACTAACGATAAGGGAATTCCTGAGTTTTATCATTTATTCAACAAACAATGGACACCATTACCCATTATAGGCAAGAGGAGAACTGACTGGGGTTGGGAATATGATCTGGGGAAAATTGAAACAACCAAGATTACTCTGATTACCGTCAATGATGTTTATGACAAAATTAGTTTATCATTTTTTACTCCCTCACCCTCAAATGTTTTTGGACAAACCCTAAGCTCTTCTCTTACTTTAATCGATAAAAGCTTAGTGCCATTCCAAGAGAAGGAAACTAATGAGAGTGATGAAACAATATCCCATAAACCGGCTTCTTCCAATCAACCCACCACCAAACTAAAATCTTATACCTTGAATCCTCAGCAAATAGACATGCTAAAAGCACACAAAACAATGCTTGAGGGTCGGTGGTTTGAACGTCGTATCCATGATTATTTATTTTTTTGCCAGGGACGTACCAAAACAGAGAAAATCAGAGAGATCACTAAATTGCTTCATGGCGAGGCCTGCGATCCTGATGTGGTGGAACAAGGACGTACTGGCAAAATTCTAAAGGGATAAATGGTTATTTTCGGCTCCATTTATTACGGCCGAAACCAAGTTAAGTGCCGCCGCAATGTGGCACTGATGCTCAGGGAGCACACCAATAAATCCTTCATTTTCATATTCCTCATTATTGCATCATCCTTTTATATAACATGGAGGTTACGCTTACTTATCTTGGATTCTTTATTTCTGTTATTGATTGCATGATAATAAAAGCTGCAAAAACAAATCTTCTATTTTTATTCGATAAAAATAATAAAAAAGGACAATTATGTATCGATTTATTACTAAATTACTCTCTAGTGTTCTGGTTTTAATGAGCACTTCCGTTTGTTCTGCCCCCATTGAAATCAATCTTGAACCCAATAAAGCTGCTGTTTTGGCCAATACGAACAAACAAACACTTTCTTTATTATGTGAAATACATGCGGTTGCAAGCGTAAAAAATTATATTTCCATTCAGGTTATTAGTGGAAAAGGCATGTTCAATGGAACCAGCCTGAAACAAGGTGATTCTTTAGTTTCTGCTTTAACCAACCTACAACAAATTCCCATAGCAGCAGAACCTGGAGCCAAAGCTCAAGTCACGAATTTAGGCACGCAACCCATAAAAGCAGTATGTATCTAAGGGACCTAACTTAATCCGGGCTGGCTCAATCCAGCCTTCACTTGCTGCCATAATCTGCATGCGCACTTAAAGAGACACCCTGATGTAAGGCATCATACTTCCTGCTTTGTTCTTCCAGGGCCGCTATATCACTGCTACAAATATACGGCTGCAAGCGATTAAATTTTTCTTCATCCCACCCATAGATGCCCAAGCGAAGAAGGCGCTGAATAACCGTGTCGTCAAAACGTTTTTTAACCAATTGTGCAGGGCTACCGGCAACAATACTGTAAGGTTCAACATCTTTTGTCACCACACTATTGGCGGCGATAATAGCGCCCTCACCAATGGTGATACCCGGCATAATCATGGAACGCATGCCAAGCCAAACGCCATCATGAATGATTGTATCCCCCTTGCCTTGGTATGCTTGCACATAATTGTCTGCAAAAGGATACAAGCAAAACCAATCCGCACGATGATTATGATTCCCTCCCAACATAATAATTACCTCAGCCGCAATACAGACATAATCCCCAATAAAGAGTTGGTCAATGTTCCATTGTGGCTGCCAATTTTTTAAACTGAACTCATCTCCATAGAGATACCTGACGACCGTTTCCTCAAAACTTCCTGTCCATGCATCACTGTAGTAACTGTGGGTGCCTTTAATATGAATGTTGTGATTCTTGACATTCTTGTGCAGGTACTCTACCCGAGACCAATGTTTCTCTACTGCCGTCATGATGATGATCGTTCCTTTAAAAAGTTGCATTCTATCCAAAAAAGAAGCAAAAACTAAATTTTTTAAAATAGTGTAGATAACCCCAAAAACATTGGCTATCCTCAATGAGGAAGAAGTACTATTAAATCAAAGGAGTGATTAATTATGAATTTTCTCAAAAGAATGGCTATTCCTGTTCTTTCCCTTATGTTTGCTGTACCAACTTATGCAGCAGATACGGCGGGTGGCGGAGACTTTCAAACGCTTTGTACTAATGCCTGGATGAAAAAAGCAGATGAAGCAAAAGATAAAGTAGACTTTAAAAATTTTGGCGAAAAATATTGTGGTTGTGCTGCCAAACAACCTTTAGACAATGACGCCGCAGTTCAAAAAGCAGTCCATCTCTGCATGTCAAGAACCCTGCTGCATGATGCAATGGATTCGTTGGAGGATGAAGTAGGATTGAGTAAAGCAAAAGACAGCGACGTCACTGATTTTTGCCAAGACAGATGGAATCTTGTTGATCCCAAACAAACAGACGAGGATAAGAAATTAATTAGTGCTTATTGTGAATGCGCTAAGCCCAAGTTAGTGGATCTGCTCAAAAGATCAAATGATATGACGGATAAACAATATAGCGATGAAATAGATAGCATTGCTGATAATTGTGCTGATAATGCTGTTGCCTCAAAACCCACCCCAACAAACTAATCAATTTCCCGTCTCCTCAAAGGGGGAAGACGGGGACATTTTCTCAAGTGGGATCCGATAGATTAATCGAAACTCCTTCGAGGAATAATAAAGGTTTTTTTATCGCATTGGCCCATTTCCTCCCCCAACATATTTGACAAGGAACAAATCGCCTAATACAAGCAATCTTTTCTTTGGTGATGTAAATCATGCAGGTGCGAAAAGCAATATGATATTCCAAACCAGCACCAATTTTTTGTGCAATCGCATCACAATTAGGTTCAACAATTTGTGTTGCTAATGCTTCAGAAGCAAGTAGCGAAGCATCCGGTGTTAAATTACCATACAGTCTTCTAAACTCATTATCATAAAAAACCATCTCCTTCTCTAAACAATAAGCATAACGATCCCGAGTCAGAGAAAATTGGCATTTACCGCTGTATCGTAAATAATTTGCATGCACATAAGCCGAAGCTAAAAAAAGACTGAATAAAAAAACAATATAATATGTTTTTTTCATCATACCCTCACCTGGTTTAGTAGTTCGGCTTTTGTGCCTAGTTCAGTTAAATGGGAAACGACTTAATCCACTATAAATGCTAACGACGCATTAATTCAACTAGGCTGTGTGTTATGATTAACAACTGAATAAAAAGTAGTGATTCCCACATGCAATACACAAAATATGGTTATAAAATAAAACAAATCACTGAAGGTCCTGGATGCAACTGGTTATTCTTACCAGGTGGTCCTGGTTTGGGCTCTGAGTACCTCAATAACTTATGCAGTAGGTTGCAGTTACCTGGATCTATTTTTCTATTAGATTTCCCGCAAGATGGCATCAATACTCAAGGCAAACTTGATTTCAAATATTGGAAAGAGGGTTTAATTGATTTATTAAAAGACCTTCCTAAACCGGTATTAGTCACCCACAGCTTTTCCGGGATGTTTGCATTAAATTTACCGGAACTAAAACATCATCTGGCGGGTCTGGTGTTAATGAATACCACCACCGAAAACAGTTTTTTTCAGCATGTGAGTGCCATGCAACAGCAACACCATTTACCCGATTTAATTCCTCCCGCCAGCCAGTATCATTTGGCACCTTCGGATGAGGCATATAAAATGTTTTGGAATACCTATAAACATTATTGTTTTACAGCTGAAGAATTGGTGGAAGGAGAAAAAATCATGCCTCTTTTTGCCTTTAATAATACTGCTTATCATTATGCCATTGAACATTTTTACCCGGATTATTCATGTAAATGGTTTCCAGAAACAATACCCACCATGACAATTGCCAGCGAGAATGACTTTGTTTGTCCACCCTTAATTTTTATGAACAATGAAAAATTCCAAGGCAAAAATTGTATCCATAAAGTAATTAGCAAAGCAGGTCATTGTCCTTGGTTACTTTTTTTGAATGATGTTCAGCATTGCTTTGATGATTTTGTAATGAAACTAAATTCTGTGACAACAAATGAGTCGCTCTATTGATTAGGAGAATAAAATGTATCCAATGACAACCGTAACCGGCTCCCTGTTAGCCTTTGCCTACATCTATCTTTCAGCCCGTGTTATTACCTTGCGTCGAAAATATAAAGTGAGAGTCGGAAGCAACGAGTTAGTTGATTTGGAAATGGCAATAAGAGCACACGGCAATTTTGTTGAGTATGTTCCGTTTACACTGATCTTACTCTTTTGTGCTGAAGCAAATAAAGCCAACTGGATGGTACTTTTAGCTTTGATTTTTTTGTTTATCTTGGGACGAATCTTTCATGCTTATGCGTTTCTGGCCAAAGAACATCACCTTAAATTTCGTGTCCGCGGGATGATTTTGACCTTTAGCGTTATTGCCTGCCTTTCGTTTTTAAATTTAATACTTCTTTTTATACAATGACAAGGAAGTGAAACATCCCGAAAAATTTTAACCGCTACAGCAGGCATTCTATTTACCCGTCCTAAGGGGTGATTTACATGGTCTTGATTGATATTTCTGATTGAATCCATTATGTTTGTCAGGAGAATTGCTCCATTTAGGTTAAGGAATGACCTACCGTCTTATCAATAAGAATGTTGATATTTATAAATTTCCTGATGAACTGGAATCGAATTTAGGTTCAATCACTCTTGGCGATTTACATGGCAATCCGATCAAACTCATACATTTTCTTTTTCGCCATCAAATCATTCAATTCAACCCTAAAATTAAGAATGTCGAGGAAGCTTATCAACAATTTGTAACGCTTTATGAGCTGTACGGCGCGCTTCTTCAGGAATATTTGGAAAACCGTACGCTCTTACAATGTACACAAATCAAAATCGATAATGCTAAAGAACGAATTGCCCATCTAGAGAAACAAATAATCAGCGCAGCAACTGCTGAAACCCAAACACCGAACTCCCTGTCTCAATTGCGAGAACAAGCCCTAATAAAGCTGCAAGCAGCTGAAGAAGAGCAAAGGCAGTTACAGCAAAAACTATCTGAACCCAAAGAGAAGCTGGCTTATTGTGTTAGTCAATTTAATGAGTTCATGTCCCTATTAGAAATCCACGATAATCAAACCCTGATTCGCCTCATCGGAGATGAAGTAGCTGATCGCGGAAATTGCGATTATTTCACCTTTAGAATTCTTAGTATGCTTCGTCGACACCATTGCCGATTAAATATTTTGATTTCAAACCATAGCAGCGAGTTTATTTATGCCTTTGAACAATTCACGGCGGGGCAATCCTTTGTTCCCCCAGGATATATTGGTGATGTACAAATTCCTTCTTTTTGGGGTCTTAACCTGTTACTTGAGCATCATATTATTCACCATCAGGAATTAACCGAGTTAATCAACGAAAGCTATAAACCCTCACTTAAGATCTTGGATTATACACTCAATGAAAAGGGTATTACTTTATTTAGCCATGCTCCCATTCGTTTCGATACCATTCAATTGCTGGCAGCACGTCTTGGGGTAAATTATAATGATTCCACTGCGAATGCTTTAGCGGAAACCATTGATCAGATTAATCATCAATTTCAATTCTTCATTGAAAACAATGTCATGAATTCACTGTTTCATACGGATGCAATTCATGACCGGACCAATATGTCAGAACAAGAAAGAACAGCCTGGCCTTTAATTTATCTTTTATGGAATCGCTGGGATGACGCTAAAGAAAGCGAGATGGCAAGGCCTGCGACTCACAAAGGCTATTATATTACTTATGTTCATGGTCATGATGGTTTTCAAAGTCTTCTGCCCCACATTTATAACCTGGATACCCTTTGCGGCAAAGATTCGCGAAAAAATGAAGAGGAACAGATTAACAAAGCAGTTCGCTGTATCAATGAGAATCGCCATACAACCATCGATACAACACCATCAGAATCCTATCTTCGAGAAGTTTTAAGATATAAAGTGTTTGACTCCGACGAACGCTGCTTAGGATTTGAATTGCACAATAAACAAAAATCACCCAATGCAGATCTTAATGAGAGCATAAAAAAATTAGGCCTTCTTGGAAAACCTATAATTCAGAGCTTCACCTCATCCGTGGAATTCAATACACCCAAAACCGAGCCGGTCCCAAGAGAGTTAATGATTAGTCCAGAAAAC
This sequence comes from Legionella cherrii, assembly GCF_900635815.1. Lineage (NCBI taxonomy): Bacteria > Pseudomonadati > Pseudomonadota > Gammaproteobacteria > Legionellales > Legionellaceae > Legionella > Legionella cherrii. The sequence goes on along the minus strand of NZ_LR134173.1, from coordinate 1,129,761 downwards.
GAGGAAGATCAGGTAGTCTTGACCTATGATCAATCTAGATCAAGACCTAATGGATACTGAATTATCGTTGGTGCTGGAAAAATAATTTCTTATCACCGTAATTGGAAGCCAATAAAGGACTTTCCAAGATTAATGTCCCTATACGATACTCGATACCTTGATATTCGCCATAGACTTCATAGATTGGACCCATGGGTACCTCTGCAAAAGAGATTCTGAAGTCTTCGCGTGAATTTTCAGGGATTAAATCCTTAACCAAGCTCGTTGGTCGGAAATAGAGCCGCTCAGGGTACACAGGAATTCCATCAAATTTCCCATCACTCGTCCAAGCTGCTAAATGCCATAAAGGAAGGTTATTCGCAGGGTCGCGAGTCCATTCAAATATTTTCTCAATAGCACTTAAGGTCCAACTGGCAGGATGAGGTATTTGGTTCGAAAAATCTTTCGCAAAATAATTCCAATTGCCTTTTTGTCCCTCAAGCAAATTCATCACTTGCAAATTTAAAGAGGGATGCCCTGTGATTAAAAATTTAATCGCCATGCCAGGAATATAACTATCATCAGCTGGAGGAGTTGCTAGCGAAAGACGTGCTATGCCTATTGCCCCCGTCTGATAAATGCCTGTGAAGGGATGATCTGGTGAAGGAACTAATGCTATTTTTCCTACTGAACCGTTGGCGTGAATGATTTTTACTCGTCCTTCAGGAATTTCATCACTGGCAGTATCAAACGTAGGGCTTAAGTTAAACAATCCTTTTAATTTTTCGAGCACTTCATTAAAACTATTGCCCGTAAGCTGGGGTAAGGGATCTTCTTCATGGCTTGAGGTAATTTCAGCCCATAATAGATCACGCTTTTCATCAGCAGTTAATTCCTGGTAGTAGCAAGGCAATTGAGCATATAAACCAAAACTCATGAAAAAATAGATGAGTCCGCTAAAAATCAAAATCAAACGACGATACATCTCAACCTCCTTGTCTTCAAAGTTATTTTTTTTGACAGAGTATACGAAATGACAAGGGTTTTCCAGGTGATGTATTCATTAAGTTTTGTTAAGAAAAATAGGGATAATTTGCAACACAAAGATAAAAAAAGCCCCACCAAACCGAACATAACAAGAGCGTCCTTGCTGTAGCACAATACAACAAGAGAAGATTTTCGCAGCACTTGGAGTAACAGCAAATAACCTCGACTAGAGCTTTGCCTTCACCCTGGCTCCATTGAGCGTGTGCCTAATCATGACTTCATAAAATGATCATAAATAGCTCGACTTGCAAGAGCGATGGCGCGACTGCGTGGATAATCACTGGCTGATTTCGATTTAACATATACTGCAATGGCAACATGGCCTTTATTATTGGGCAAAGTAATAATGCCAACGTCACTAACAAAACGATAAAGTTTTTTCGACCCAGGGTATCTTAAATAGTCCCGCTCATAAATAGACCATGTTCCTGTTTTATGGGCTACTTTAACATTGGAAGGCAATAATCCTTTTATTCTGCTGCGACCAGTTCGGCATTGCTCCATAATGTTCATCAGAAGATTAGTACTGGATTCTGAAAGTGCTTGTTTTTTATATAGTTTAACCAACAATTTTGCCATATCATAAGGCGTTGTGGTATCGCGTATGTCCTTTTCAAAACGCTGCCAAGCTTGCTGCTTTTCTTTCAGAGGAACACGATTCGATATTTTTTGCCAAGAATATACCGGCTGACGTTTTGTTAAAAATGAACGATCCACATGATTTGTATCCACAAACATTTCCATAATGGAGCGATTAATAAAAATATTTTTTAAACCAAGCGCACTCATACGCTGTGCTACATATTTAGGACCATTAGCCGCCTGTAATAATGCATCACTTGCGCTGTTATCACTATTTTTGAGGGTATGCATCAAGATTTGTTTCAAAGAAATATTCAATTTTTTCTTTTCGAATAAATAATGAAGTGCCCCAGAACCAGGAACCGAATTACGTGAATCCATTTTAATTACACGATTTAAAGAGTCTTTTTTCTCATCAACGCGGTGTAAAAAAGCCATCGCAATGGGTAATTTGATTGTACTGGCCATGAAAAAACGCTGATTGCTATTATGCGCAATCACTTTATTTTTTTCTATATAAATGGCAGTAATCCCCATGACTGTATTTGAGTTTTTTTCAATAGCATTTAATTTTTTAATCAGTTCTGCATCACTTGGAGCAGCAAAACCGCTCACTGAACAGACAAAACCCAAAAACCAACACGCCAGTAATTTTTTCATAAGATATTTAATCCATTGCTCATTATTTTTATTCAATTTTTTAGCGTAATAACCAGTAATATATTCACTACTGTATCTTTTAAATCGTATGATAAAGCGTACGTTAGAAATTTCCCTATCCGCATGTAACAGTCCATAGTGTGTAAGGAAGGTTTGTAACTTAGATAAGGGATTTAATTTTTCTTTATCGCATTGTGACCATTTTCACTGTCAATGCAATAAAACTTATAATGCATGTAGCAATTTTTATTCTATTTTTAAATTGATTACAACCTATTGCGCACTTTGAGAAACACTTTACCCACTATTGATTCACAAAGAACAAAAAATGCCCATCACACTCTCTTCTTAGTTCAGCTCCTTTCCTTTAAAACAAATTCATTCCTATTATCCTGAATAAAACTCCGGTCGCTTAGTTCTCTTTTATTTGTTTTATAAGCGCTGAGGCCATTTACTTAAGAAGTTTACTTTGCCCTTTTCCAGTTCGTGTTTGTTTGCCCGAAGCGGTGATTAAAAGTCCTAAATTAACAAAAATATGGCCGCAAATTATATACAACACCCCAAGATCATCAAGAATCATTTTGATTTAAGTCTTCATGCTTACTCTTTTGCCTCATACTTTTGAGTTCGTAAGAAGATATGAATTTTCCATATACCTCATTAATTCCTCTTTATTGAACGGCATCTGAGTTAAACCTATATATTTATCTGGACGAACCAATACAGCAGTAGGTCGATCAATTTTAAATCGTTGATGCATTTTTTGACTTTCATCAATCAAGATGGAAATCCCTTCGTCAACTGGAGTCATTTCAGATTGAGGCAGTATAATATGAGTCTTGATTAAACCTTTAAATTGCTGTGTAACAGCCCTTGCAAGTTCAGAGAAAACCAACAATTGATTCTTATGGTCAGTTTCCAGTCCCATAAATAAAAATAAGTGATGCAGCGTTCCCTGAGTAATTTGCTGCAATTCCTTTTTTTCTTTGCTTTTTGCATCAATAAATGGAGAATTAATGAGAAATCCACCTATTTTGAATCGGGTTTTTTCACCCAATACTTTGACTATAGGACTTTTCGCATAGCTCACCGACAACTCAGCAAGATTATACATGATAAAATTTTTAACTGAGTCGAATGACATGGCCATCTGTAAAAGGAAATTACGTAAAAAAATCATCACCGGATTACTTATCATAATCAAACGAGTCATTACTCCGGTATCTTTCAATACCCCTGCAGCAATGGGATGACGTTCGCGATGATAACTATCAAGTAAGGCATCGCTTGCCAGTCCTTTTTGCACCAGTGCTAATTTCCAAGCGAGATTATAAATATCTTGTAATCCAGTATTTAATCCTTGCCCACCCATAGGACTATGAACATGAGCGGAGTCCCCAGCAAAAAATACTCGTCCATAACGATAGTTTTGGATTTGCTTGTGATCAATGCCAAATTGACTGATCCAAACTGGATCATGTAGGGTTGCCGGATCCGTACAGCGTGCTTGAAAGACGCGAATGATGTCTTCCATTGTGGGGGCTTGATGCATGACTTTTTCGGGCGCAGTCATGACCAAACGATAACGTTTTTCTCCCATTGGGAAACACGCAGCAGGTCCTTCATCACTTACGTAGATAATAAATTTATTTTCCGGGAGTCCCCAATCAATAAGCAGATCAGCTAGCCACCAAGTTTGTTTAAAAGAAGAGCCTATAAATTCAGCATTAACTAATTTTCTCAGCGTACTGTGCGAACCATCGCAAGCAATAATCCAGTGTGATTGAACTTTTTCAATGCTGCCATCAGCCTGTTTTAAAGTAGAAACGGTATGGTTTGCTGTTTCTTCGATTTCAGTTAATTCAGTTTGCCATTCAACATGCAAACCTCGATCAACCAGCCCCTGATGAAAAATGTGTTCCGTTTTGCTTTGAGGAAGGTCAATCACAAAATGATAATCCGCTTCAACATGTGCATAGGTGGCGTGAATTAACTCTTTTCCCTTAGATTTAAACAAAACTCCATCTACTTTTTGTCCCTGGATGAGTACTTCATCCAGGAAACTACAATCCCTAAGCAGATCAAGTGTTCGAATATGAATGGCCAATGCCTTAGATTTATCACTGAGTGCCGACTTTTTATCAATGATCCGACAACTCAACCCCTGACGAGTCAGCTCGTTTGCGCAAAATAAACCAACAGGCCCAGCTCCAACGATTAGTACATCCAATAACTTATCAGACATATTCACTCCCTGTTTTTAATCTGGTCATTTAGGGCAAAGAACTATTATATGAAGGGATTAATCATATGCTTTATTATAGTATATTAAGCGTAGTTAATCTTCGCCATAGGCTAAAAAACCTATTGATTTTTCTTGTATTTTTCATATTTAAAAATTCAGCTACTGTGAACCAACTTCATCACCCGATTGATAAAATCAGGGCCAGGATCATCTTTATCTGTCTGATAATTTGGATCCCGTTCGAGCCAAAGAGAAGTTTTTTTAAAATTTAAATACTCATTATGTCCGATAACATATTTTATTTTTGGATATTTCTTTTTGAGATAACACACCAAAAAAGCATTTGCTTTGGTTTGGGCGTCGGTTAGATCATCTTTACTGTCAATTCCACCTACATTTTCAATGCCAATTGCATAATGATTCAATCCTATAACATGTCGTGCCATCCAATGCTCCGGCATGAGTTGATAAATACTTCCATCCCGATCCACTACAAAATGGGTTGATACGTTCAAGTCACCAGGTAGCTCTTTAATTCGTGGTGAATTTTTAGGGAATGTGGGGGGATTAAATACACGAAGAGTGGCGGCCAACGTCGGAATACACGTCCAATGCAAAACAATCATTCTCGGTTCAATTTCAATGGATTTTGAGTCAATTCCATAATGAGTTAATTGATACTGGCGTGTTAAGGCAATACGTTGTTGATCAAATTGAATGGGTGCTTTATGGATTTCTTGCGAATCATTGCAAGAAAAAGCATGAACCATAGAGCTTATAAAGAATGAGCAAAATAAGAAAATTTTCATATTATTTTTTTAATACCATAAAATAAGCGGCCACATAATCGGGTAAGTGGCGGGTTGCCTGAGCGAAAGCTCCTCTTCCTGCATAGCTACCCGCTAAAAAATCAACTTGATACACATTATTTTCGAAAGCCCCGCCTGTGTCCGCAAAAATACCCGCGCGCGTCACCAGATTTCCTGTCCGAGTAGGATATTGCACCATCAATAATTTACCCAAACCAAACTGCTCAAGATCTGCTGCAAAAGTTACCTCCGTATTCACCGTGATTTTATGATCGGCATCCTTTCCATAACCTTTGATGCCGGACACCTGTTTAAAATACCAATAGCGCTCTTGCTGATAAGGGTTTTGGGTTTTGTCGTAGGCAATATTGTTACAACGATGAACATTAAAGGTCTTTGTCTGGTTCTTACCAAAATCAGCAACCACAGTACCCTGCATTAATGCCGCTTCAAGGTCTTCTCGACTCAAATAACCCAGAGCGGGGACATTCTTATTCGTTAAGGCACCTTTTAGGATAGCTTGCTTTCCATATTGAAAACGTATGAGTCCAGGCTTGGCATCTGCTTCTTCTAGAGTCAGTAACGCCTCATCCTTAGGAAGACCATAAAGAGCAAAAGGAAAGGCAGCACTGCGCTTGCTTGATGCCTGAGCACGATGAACGTAATACTTGGTCATTAAAATTTTATCTTTGGGTAAACGAGCAACAAGCGGTTTTTGCGCACTCAGTGACTTGGCTTGCTCAAGATCGGGATACCACCGAATAAAATCGAAGTGTTCTTTAACAAAAGCTGGATTATTCAATTCGCTTTGATGCTGGCAAATAAACATCAGGGTAGCTTTGACTCGGGTAAGCGGGACTTTAAAAACTTTTCCTTCATGAATAACTCGAGGATCATAACGATTGCCTTTATTTAAATAAGCCAAGGTTTCTTTAGCCGTAGCACATAAGGCAGGCCCGTTGATTTCATAGCGAGCAGTTGGTGAGGGTTGAGCTGGCACAAAATGAGGGGCAGCAACTGCTCCAAGGTTCATTAATAAGAAAAAAGCACCAAAAAAAACTTTTATTTTCATCGCATACGACAACTGATTGTTAAAATAAAAGGATATCATAGATAGGTTGTTAATTCTAAAAATGAACCATGAAAAACCAGGGCTCTTAGTTCCAGGATCCCATGATTTGTTTTTTTCTGTAGCGCACTTCCCTAAGAAAAATTAAACAATACTAAACCATTATTGTCTTCGCCATTACTAATATTACAAAGCCAATCGACTACTAATTGTTGCTTATGCAAAATGGGATCAAAAAAATTCACATGTAACGTTGCTGTATTATCTTCAAAAACACTTAAACGTCCTGATAACGTTAAGAACTCTCCTGAAGCATTCTGGATATAAAACTTCATGGACGTGGTCACCGTATCGGTTAACTCGTTATTCACAGTCTCTTGGCCATGGAAAAAGTTAGTAAAATTAAATCGAGTGGTCGCTCCATCCAACCGTCTTCTTAATTGAGTCGGGAGTGCGGGGCCTGTGACCTGGCAATTATCAAAATGGATGATTGCGCGTACATCTTCCCCACTCTCAACAGCTTGCACTAATTGAGCAAAATTAGTGATATTATTGTTGATTGTATTATTGAATACCGTATTTTGTGCATTTGTCTGATTTAATAAAAGGAGCCATGAAACTCCTAGTGCAACAGCTCGCCATATTCTCATTTATATCCTCCATGATTGGTGCTTTGGGTAATAAAGCCAGCCAACTGACCAATAATAAAACCTTAAATACATTAAGTGTACAGTCTGTTTGTCCATTTTGCCAAATTTTCTAACCCAAGATTATAGTCCCAATCCAGATTTTAAGTAAATTTACAAACTAATTACCATTTAATTAATCAAATATTGAACATATAAACTATAATTAAAGCATCTTAGATGCATAATTTTTAAATTCCTCAGGAGGTAAATGATGAGATTTTTATATGAAGCAAAGAGCATAACCACCAAAACAGCTAAGCCAACAAGCCTTATGCAATCCCAACAACAAGCCAGAAGTATATTTTCTGCAAAAAATGCTGCTACTGCTCCCATTTATGATAACCACCTCCAAGGAGTGCCATTAATAATTTCAAACCTTAAATTTTTTACAGATACTACGTTTAGAGGAAACCTTATTGGCAAAGATTTTCTTTCTGCCGTATGGAATGAATCGGGATTCAAGCTCGGGTTTAGAGGTATGTCCTTAAGTGAATTAAAGAAAAATGAATCAAGAGCCATGTTAGGAATGGTAGGAAAAAAAGAGATTGTGGCTTATAACTCTGATGGAACCAGAGACCTTGTACAAACCAAAGCAAACCTTGCAGCCCATGCATCAGATACGGCAAAAGTTCATGGGATATCCGTTTCCGATAGTATCTTCGTGGGATTTAAATTCTCCAGCTTTTTATTACCATCCACTAAAACAGTTGTCGTTGTTGATTACACCAGCATCCCCGCCGATCAACAATTTTCCCCATTAGCAGAGCAATCTGATACCACTCCATCTCGCTCCCCTGAAGGTGAGCCAGCTATATATACGGGTGAGTATGAAAGAACCATAAGCAACGTGCCGGCATGGGCTATTCTCATGAAAATAACCAGAGATGGATTCACATTCAATGTTGACTTGAATCCTTTATATGTAGACCAAGCAATTTTATCACCCGAGCTCAAAGCTGACTTTGATAATTTAACTGAAGAGTTTTATAAAGCATGTCGTGTCGTTAGAGAAGATATAGATCATCCAGACGTCCGGGAGTATCGCAAGAGCCTGCATAAATTTTATGAGAACTATGCGATTGAAGCAAAGCTGGGAAGCAAGCAAATACAGGCTATAAAGGAAAATTTAGAACAATATGGCATGGGAATAGAGGATACTCCAGATACCACACCCACCAAATCTTAGCACGAGGCAAAAGTCTTCCCTATAAATTGCCAAGAAAAATTTATAGAGGAGACTTTTTACACATACTCTACTTCATTAGAAGCATTATGATGTGGGGATAACTCTCTCTTCTGCTTAGAAACATATAAGTGAAGCCAAGCATTAGCGAGATGCTGTATGCTTTTTATAGCTCTGGAGAGATCCGGTGACTCTCAGTTGATTGCTCTATTTCATTTCGGATAGCATCCAGCTGATTTTGTCCAGATTTTGCTTCAATCGCATAGTTCTCATAAAACTTATGAAAATTCTTGCGATATTGATGGACATCGGGATGATCTATATCCTCTTTCACCACATGACATACTCTATAAAATTGTGCGGCTAAATTATCAAGGTCAGCTTTGAGCTGGGGTGATAAAATTGCTTGATCTACATAAAAAGGATTCACATCAGCCCGCACTCTCATTGCATCTTTGGCTAATTTCATGATAATGGCCCAAGCAGGTACCGCACTTATTATTCTTCCTGTTGGTTTCAAGGATAATGCCTTTGTTTCATTCATCGGTGTGATTTGTGACTCATTGGGGATGTTGTTATAGTCAACCACTAATACATCATGCATTTTTGGGGATACAAAATCTGAAAAATGAAACCCTGGTATCATGGCTTTTGGTTTTTTCGTAGCATCATCTGAGGAATGTTCAAGAAATTTTTGTTTGGTTATTTTTTTCTTTTTTTCTAATGCCAAATCTTCATCCCATAATAACCCTAACAGAGTTTGAGCTGGCTTACTACCTAACTCTTCTGCCGATACTTCTTTAAATCCAACAGAAACTCCAGATTCCTTTAAAACATCGCTTACAAAATTTTGCCCAATTGGTTTTCCTCTAAACGTCGTATCCTTGAAAAAATTAAGGTCAATGACTCTTAAAGGAACATTTTTTTTGACTGTATCAGAAGAATTACTATGAAAAAAATTAGGTTTCTGATTCGTAACCGCTTTATTAGTACGAAGCAAGCTAAATCGTAGCATCATAAGATCACCAAACTCATCAATAAATTTTTGATTCTATATCGACTGATTGTTTATAACAAGCAGCACGATGAGCAACAAATAGACATACTAAGCGGCTTCTGCCCCATCAAATTCAGAATCACTCGTCGTCAAACGGTTAAAATACCAAGAACTGTAAAGAGCACCTAATCCACAAACAATTAATCCTAAAGGCAAGGCAATGAGTGATTGCATCAGTAAATAGGCACTTAAAATAGTTAATAGGGATGAGCCAAACATACGTACCGTATGAATTATGGCCAGTGCAAGACCTGCATTTTCCTTATAGTCTGCAAGCATCATCGACATAGTAGCCGGCGCAGTTAAACTAATACCTAAATTACAAATTAAAGCAAAAGATAGTACGTATAAATTAAATTCAGAGAGATTTGCGCACAATAACATCGCAAAACCGCCACTAATGATAAACCAGCTACCAAGATAAATTGTCGAAGCCATGCTGAAATACTTACGCAGCCAAATACCTAAGTAATTACCAACAATAATATTTAAGCCATTGATTATAAAAATAATACCGTACACTAAAGGTGAATAACCCAATTGATCGATAATAATATAGGACGAATTAATCACTGAAAGCATTACGGCCGCAAAACTAAACATCATAATAAAAGAACCACTCCAAAGTGTAGGCGATGGAATGATCTCTTGATAGGCTTTGATCACTTGTTTCACATTAAAAGGCTCTTTGGGCTGAGTCCAAAATGGCGATTCCAATAATCCATTGCGCGATTTCAGTAGGAGTATTAAACCAATTACAGCCATTAACATGAAATTCGCTTGCCAACTGCAATAAGTAAAAATGAGCGAACCCAATACTGGAGCCAGAATAGGAGATATTGAAACAATCATAGAAACATAGGATAAAACCTTGGCGCGCTCTACAGTATCTTCAAAGTCTCGCGAGATTGAAAATGCAACCAGATTAGCACAACACAGAGCAAATCCCTGTAATGCGCGGCCTAGAATGAGCACAAAGATATTGGGAGCAAAGGCACAGATTAAACTGGCAAGAGCGGCAATAAGTAAGCTTCCAGGCAATAAACGACGCCGTCCAAAATGATCAATGAGCGGCCCCCAAACGAGTTGAGTCACTCCAAAAACAAACAGGTAAATGCTTAAGGTTAATTGACTTAAGTTATGTGTGGTACCAAAAAAATTGGTGATATAGGGTAGCGAAGGTTGATAGAGATCAAATGTCAGTAAAGAAAAAGCGGATAGTAAGCCAATAAATAAAATCGAAGGTTTTGGTTGTGACATAATATTCATTTTGTAAAAAAATAGTGGGCATTATAGTAAAATCTCTATACTTTTGCTCTAAATTTGCAAAAAAATCTGGAATCAAGATTTTATAGGTATTTCCCTTCTCCCCATCAATAGCCGCTGCACATCAGGGTGGATGTAGGTAAAGTCGATTAATAGCCCTTACCCCTGCCCCTCTCCCACAAGCGGGAGAGGTTTTTTTAACAGAAAACTTCTTGGCGCCACGAAATACGCGCCGCTATACCCAGGCTAAAAAATCAGCCTTGGCGAATCAGATAATGACTGCCCGCATGAATTATTTTTTTCATCCGATTATCTTCTTCCGGATTAGGCTCACAGGCTTTAAATGCATCTTTTACGGAGGCAATACTTAGAGGTAAAACAGGGCGACTATCGGTTTCCAAATAACCGTCTTTATTCTTAAAAATAGTAAACTGGTCCGTAGCAAATTCCTGGCAATCCGTTAACGTTTCATCCTGGCAAATGGAAAACTTAATGGATCGTTCTACACGATAGGACTCACCCACTTCGTCAGCAAAAACGATATCTCCATAGACTACGCTATGGCGGGTCCCGCAAAAATAATAGCCAAATTTATATTTACCATTCTCAATAACATCAGTCCGAATAAACCGTCCCTCGCCTTGAGCCAGACCATTGAGCGTCACAATATGCCGGACCTCTTCTTTGGGGTTGTTTGCAGCTACTGCCAAACCCATTAAAGTCCATCCCATGATTAACAAAACAATTTTTTTCATTTTTATTCCTTATCTGAAAAACATCCTCAAGGAACATGTCTTTAAGGATCAATAATCAACTCTAATGTCAATTTAGAAAGAAAAAATTTTAACCAAACTGACATCGCAGTCCATTATGCAAAAAAGAAAGCCTTTTGAACAGATGAAAAAAGTTGACTTTTTGCACAAAGTTTAACATGGTGATTCTGTCAAATAAGGATAAAACTTCGTCAGTACGAAGAAAGATTGGGGACTATTAAGCTCCCCAACCTTGAGGTGAAAACCCAATTTTATGGCTTGTTTAGATGTTTTAGCCTTTAGGTTGCAGGTGAGAATGACAATCATTAATAAATGCCAGGACACCACCATCTGGGGCACAATCTTTAGGACTATGGTGCGACTTATCAGGAATATCTATGGAAGCACCTGCCTCTATAAGCATTTTGATCATTTCTCGATCACCCCGTACCACGGCCTTATGAAGCGGCGTTTGCCCCTCGCTATCCTGAAGATCTAGAGATGCTCCAGCTCTCACTAATGCGCGCGCGCAATCCAAATTTTTGCTATAAACGGCCCAATGCAGTGCTGTGCGTTGATAATTAGAGTCTGTTTTATCCAAATCCGGTTTCGGCATTGATTTGATGAGCACCTTAAGTTCAAATAATCGCCCCCAAGTTGCAGCTCTTCTGAGGGCCTGATCGTGCACTGGACTACCCAATTCACCTGTTTTACGTAATGAAGCACAGACATTGGCGAGTTGAACTGAATCGTGTGTCTTACGTGACTCACCCAAAAAAGTAAGCAGTCTTGGTGCGAGTTTTCCACTGGCTTGATCCATAATCGTCTGGTTCGTGTCCACCAATCTGGAGCTGATAGAAGAGATTTCTAACAACTCATGGGTACGCTCCATATCAACCCGACTGAGTGGCTTGTTAGCAAAAAGCAGATTTGATAATTCGATAATCATATTGGGCATGGCGCCAAATAAAGTGGTATCACTCGCAACCAGTGATTTCACAGCAATTAAATAAGCGGCAACGAATTCGGTATTGTTTGACATATCTTGATAATAGGTCAGCTTTTTATCCCTCATCGCTTCCAAAGTACTGGTAACACCCGTTGACAAAACCAAATCGCCTGATGAATGAGCAACTGTTTGGCGCATTACTCCATTGGGTAAGCTTTGATGGTATTCTATTGCTGGCAGTGACTTGGAAGTAGGCAATGTCGTATCATGATAATATGCATATTGGATATCCGATTTTTTACTGCCAAAATCCCCGACTAGAACATATTTATCTTGACCACTTAACTTAATGTATTGTGCGATTAATTTATAATCTTTAGAAGAATCTACTGCGGCAAGATACATAAAACCATATTTACCTGTCGGAAGTGACGCTTTCTCAGGATTACTTAATGCCGGTAAATCTTCTGCTTTAGTAATGGTAGGTAAACCTAATCGATCCTGGCCAATACCTGCACTGCCAATCAACATATCCTTATCACTAAATGAGTCATAGACCTCAGGTTGATCCTGCTTGGCTTGCATACGGTATAATGTTTGCATAAACATGTCTGCAAAGGCCGCTTGGTTTACGTTTCCTACAAATAAGAATTTGCTGTCAGGAGAGAGAACTCGTTTCACAAGATGAGCAGCTGAATGCTTACACCGATTGGCATCGATAAAGGCTACCACAGTATTTTCAACTGCATCAAACTCTTCCAAGGAAGACAGTCCAACATCAGTCCCCTCTATTGATACCCGACCATTGACTGGAGTCCCGTACATACTTTTAAATCGAGGAATCCCATCAAGCGTACTGACTAAAACGACATCAATATCCTGTACGCCCTTTTTTTCGAGCTCGCGGACAACATCCTTAGCAATATTACCGGCGAAAGCAAAATCACCTTTTGCGGTTGGATTATGACAATTAGCATGAATAACAATAACCTTACCCATAAAATGAATCCTCTAACTGACCAATTTATAAACTATATTTTAGAACGCCAACCTTAACAAAATCTTAACATTTAGTATTTTTTATGATTCATTGGGTTGTTGCGATGCCATTTTTAATTAAAAGTAATTAGATTGTATTTGAATGCATTTTTCTGAGTTAAAGGCAGGCAAAATGATGTGATAGCAAATAAAATGATCAAGTAATGAAGCATTGAGAGGATTTACTTTTCAGCTTTTACCCTTCATGGTAAAATATTGTTCGTACATTAGGGGTGCCAGTTATGGCTGAGAGGATGAACCAACCCTTTGAACCTGATCTCATTCGTCTGAGCGGAGGAAAATGTGTCTATTGTTATGTTCTCAGGTGTTATTGCTTTTATTACTTCGTTTATTGGCTTATTACCGCAAATTATCAAATCCTTAAAAACACGATCAACACAGGATCTTTCGATGATCATGTTGATTAATTACCTCGTCTGTTCTGTAGCGTGGATTATTTATGGAAGCAGCACGGATTCCTTTTTTGTGATCAGTTCTAACGTCGTAGGCTTAATTGTCAGTGTGCTGCTTATTTTTTTAAAAAGACATTATGATGCACGATGTAATTAATTTAACAGGCTATCAATCGATTCTATGCCTCAATGGAGAATTACCTGAGTCCTCCTTTTTCAAAACGTTGAGCCTGCCCATTATCGCAGCGGATGGGGCAGCAAATAGTCTATTAGAGCGTGGAATTAGCCCGCACTTAATCACTGGGGATTTCGATTCTGTCCGACCAGCTCTCTTAGAAAACCATCCTTTTCTTCATTCAGCCGATCAAAATTTTAGTGATTATCAAAAGGCGATGCATTATTTGAAAGAAAATGATTTATTACCTGCCATTATAGTGGGAATCAATGGCGGGCATTTAGATCATATACTGAATAATATTAATATTTTTATGGAAACCAATTGTCTTTTGTATGCGCCCCCGATACGCGGCTTTGTTTTAAATGAAAAATCAAGTATGGGTTGCTCATTACCCATGCATACAAAAATTTCATTAATCGGAATACCCACAGCAACTATTTCTTCAAAAGGGCTTCAATGGGAGCTCAATCAATCGCAACTTTCTTTTCCAGGAAAAACTTCGTGTTTCAATCGAACTCGACTATCTGACATTGTTTTGGAAATTCATCAAGGCTCGGTTTTGGTTTTGATATATGAGCAAATGATTGAGGATGCGGGACTCATGTTCGCTAATCCATAAAGACACTACAATCATCCTGCAAAACCCGAGTATCGGACAATGGTAAACAGCCCCTAATCGATTTCAATGGAGCAATGATCTCCTGAGGTCACTAAAGTCACAATACTGTCTTTTGCCAGCTTTTGGGAGCCACATAAAATATCCGGACCAAATGCTGAATTTTTTCGATAACCAAAGATATATACTTTATTCGCTGGTCCTTTGCCTGAGTAGGACTTGCCTCGAGCCCCCGATTTTTTACCCTCCACAGTAAATCCCAAAGCAGCAGCTGTTTTTTCATCTGTTTTTACTTGAACGGTGATTGTATCCTTGGCGATGGCTTGAATTGTAAAAGAAAATAGAATAAGCCCAATCCAATTTTTTATTAAATTTTTCATCATATAAACGCTCCTTGTTCTATGATTCTCTTAATATAACTTATTTAAGGCTTAAGGAATATAAGTTCAACTAAATCCTGACAATTTTCTAATTCAAGCTTGTTTCTGGTTATTCTCTTAAGAATAAACCAGTAGGGCGAGTCCGATGAATCAATTCCGTGTTTCATAGCGGTCAACACTTGGAGACCTGCGTGCTGCTCTTGAATTCCAAATTACATACACTATTATCAATATATAGTCAGGTGAATTCGTCTACGAATAGAATTAGAGTTTTTCCACTCTAATTTTGATAGAAATGTATGGATATAAGGTCCTCCGCAGAACCCTATATTAAACTTTTTGTTGGCTGTTTGTTTGATGTATTTATTGCAGAATATTGATTCAGAGCGCTCCAAAAAAAGCGCATATTGAGTACAAAATAAAATAAGGGTTTGTGAATTATGTTGCTAAAATTTTTTAGAGGAAAATCTCCCAGCCCAAGTCAAGTAGTAGAACATGCTGCCATTTTTAGTGTTCATGAAGCCCATAAACCCAGCTTATTCAAAGGTACTCTTTCTGGTGAGCGTTGGCGTCATGAAAGCATGGGCAAAACTTTAAGTACAATCACTGATTTGAAAAAATTACAGGAATTAAAAAAGATAGCAGCCAGAAATTTAATTTCTTGGGAGAAAAAAAGATCTGAGCCTCCTCCTGAGGTTGAAGTCGTATACCAAGATTGGGGTGTTACGGCGATGGAGGCTACCCAAAAGTATGCAAAAATTTATTCCGTATTAAATATGGCCAATTCCCTCTATCCCGGTGGAGCGTCATTGGAAGGTGGAAGTGCTCAAGAAGAAAACATGTGGCATCGAACCACTTGCGCGCTTTCATTAATGGATAAAATAGTCCGACATGATAAGAATTATGAGAATACATTTCTTTATACTCCTGAAGGCGTGGAATTAGTCGAAGGCCGAAGGAGAATGACTACTGAAGAACTCGAAACTTTAAAGAAACGCTGTAAAGAAGCCTATTCACCCAACGCATGTAAAACATTCCATAGTGATGAACCGAGAATTTGTTTTAGAGGTCCGGAAGTGTTGCTTACAGCATCAATGGATGATTTTTCAAACAATAAGGTTTCTGATCCTGACATGAGCTTTTCATTTCTTGTGCCAACAAATATTTTTCCTTTTCGTGAATTAAGATCTGCAGCACCAGAACACTTTGCTGAATCCCATTCAAAAGCGCCGGAAGTAGTCAAAGAACACCGGGATGATTTAAGACGACGCATTGCGGCACAACTGGACACATTAATTATTGCCAACCAACCTTATGCGATGTTTGGCGCTTGGGGTTGTGGCGAATTTAAAAATGAGCCAGAACTCATCGCTGAAATTTATGCTGAGGAAATTGAAAAAAGAGCCTCTTTTTTCCACCATATCATGTTTCCAATTATTGATACCCGCTCACAAAGCAAAAATTTTGATATATTTCAAAAAATATTGACTGGTATAAAACTTGGAGAGGATAGCTCACCGCAGCCTTCATCCCATATTTAAAATCCCGCTCTAATTTGCAATGCTTCCCTCCCGCGACTTATTCACGAGACTTTGGCAGAGAACTGCTCAAGGCAAGCCTATGCAGAATGAGAATATCCCCTCGCTACCAAGATTACTTCGAGTTAGAGAGTTTTCTCTGTTCCTCTATTTCTATTTTCTCGTCATCACTTGCTTCAACTTCTTCCTCATTTTCACTTTTTTCACCCTTTTCTAAATCGTCCTCAGCAGGGCTCTTAATAATCGATTTAAGTAGAAGAGGTGCGACTCCATTGTTGGCAGGTGTTGACGTTGTATCTTTAGAAACCTCGCTACCACCCCAGGTAACGAGGAATAAGGCTCCATAGAGGAGTTGAAATAAGAACATAACTTGCCTCACTATTTGGTCATCATGAAATACCAAACTGATTGCCAATCCCAGGATCACAGCAGAAAAAATTGCTTGAAGCCCTTGGATCAATTTTTCATTGAGGTGGGTATCGGAGCGTACTACAGCATATCCGGAATTTAGGGTCTGGGCAAAAGCGATAGGGATTAAAGCAATAGGACTTGTTGTATTATTAATTTGCATTCCTGCTTGTATTGTACTTTGCGTCACCAATAAACCGCCATTCGTTCTTTGCGTATTCCTATGGGCTGAGGAAGAAGTAGGCACGCGTGCCTGAAGACGAGTTAATATGTTTGAAGTTGATCCTGGCATTTCAAAATCCTTTTAAAAAAATATAAATGGGGATTAAATCCTGGCTTAATCCACTGCGTAATTGAGCTACTGAAAATGCCTGTTCATTTTTTTATTAAGGTTTTCCAGAAGCAAGTGATTATTTTAACTTGTTTTTTTTCAACTTCAACCTTAATTACAGAAGGAATTTAAGGGGTCTCAGTAGAATGATTTCTTATATAAATTCAAAACTTACTTTATAATGTTGCACGATAAACGGATTTTTATAATTTACAATAACAAGGAGTAGGAAACATGGCTTATGAAAAACAATCTGCAACACCCCAAAAATCGCTGACTATGTATAACCTGTTAAGCTGGAGCACTGTGTATCGAGGCTACAATGCATTGGTTGCTGGGCTTGTTATGTATCAATACCTCAATAATCCAGAAGCGGCAGTAATCGAGTATCTCCCCGATGTTGCAATTCATGCGTTCGAAGCCATTGCCCCTAATACATTAAATAATTGGGCCGCAGGTGCCAACATCGTTCGAGGAATTCAAGCGGGACTCGGATTTTTCTCACCCAATTCTACAATTCCCAGGGTTGCTAACGGTGTTGATGTAATCAATCACGGAGTCAACACGTTCCACCGAATCCTACAATAACAAACAAAACAGATTGAATCAGGTTAAGAAATCATCCTTAACCTGATTGTAATAGCGACAGCTTATTTTTGTGAATCGATAAGGCAAGTAGTATTCTTAGTTCTATTTCCATTCGCTATGTTATATTCAGCCTACACTACCAATTCATTCAACCCATTTACTCAAGGTGCGATTGCCCGTGCATTAGATGGCATTATTTCATTGGCACAAGCTGAACTAGACATAGACAAAGAAGCGGAGCCGTTTGCACATGAGCCAAGTCTTAGCTAACCGACAAAACTCCTTGTCATAAGCCCAGAACATAGCGAACTGGGCTTGTTAAGAGCTAGTGAAGCTTTGTTTTCCCTTTAGCGTCGCCAAACAACCAATCCGCACTGACTTCAAGCTCATCGGCAATTTTTTGCATGGAATCGCCATCTAAAGCAACAACACCGTGCAAGAGCGCTTCAATTTTAAATTTAGGTAATTGAAATAATTTGGAGCATACTTGTACACGCTCAGTCATTAACTCAGGAACACCAAGCTCATCGAGCTCCTGGTTCAAACGTTCAGTGAATTTTTTGTTTGACATGGTAGTCTCCTCTTTCGCTTTTTATCAGTTTAAAACAAATAAGCTTAAGGATTGATTAACATCCGAAATTTAATGTCGGTTCACAATTCGCTACACTTCATCTCGAGTACAACCAGGGATCTCCGCGCTGTAGCACAAGAGTCGGCTGCGGGATACCCGTGATGCTCGGGATGATGTGGGAGCGGCCAGAAACTAGAATTGTTATTTCAGAAAATGGCTAATAAAAGGAAGAAGAAGGACATTTAAAAGACCAACCAAGATCATCGACAAGCTAGCAATTGTTCCTTCGGTTTGCCCTATTTTACGCGCCTGGGCGGTTCCTGCTGCATGGGCGCCAACACCTAAAAAAGTACCTCGGGCAAGGGATGAATTGAACGATACATACATGAGGATCAGCTCACCAATAACTGCTCCCAATATGCCCGTAATAATAACGAAAATGGCGGTCAGATCCGGTGTGCCACCAATGGCACGAGAGACTTCCATTGCGAATGGTGTACTAATCGAGCGCGGTAATAGGCTCAGGCGTACATTTTCATCAAGGCCTAAAAGAACAGCTAATGCCCAACTTGAGAGTATGGCAGTTAAACTTCCAGTAATGACACCAATGAACAGCACGGGCCAGTGTTTACGAATGAGCATACGTTGTTCATATATAGGAATTGCAAAGGCGACAGTAGCTGGTCCAAGTAATAAGACCAGCCATTGTGTCCCTCGAAAATAATCCTGGTAACTGACCTGCAATAGATGAATCATCACTGCAATCAGAAGGGGAGTAAGAATAAGCGGCATGAGCCACCAAAATGACCACCGGCGATACATTTGTTTGACAATAAAGTACAGGCTTATGGTTATAAATGACCAAAAGACCGTTTGTGTCGCTGAGTTAGCCAGCAGATGACTGAACATGAGCAGTTCTCCAACGATAACAGCAATCCACAACCACCGCGGTAACTAACATCACCAAAAGTGTACTTAACACAATAACTAACAGAATTTTAAGACCCAGGACACTCAAAAATTCCTGATGTTCCAGGACTGCAAGCACCGCTGGAACAAAGAAAAGCAGCATATCCCCAAGGAGGAGTTCAGTACCACGCTTTATACTGTCTAATCTCATGCATTTGGTCATCAAAAGAAGCAAAACCACACCTAAGCCCAGGATTCCGGCAGGCACAGGCAGTTTGGTAACCTTAACAACCAGATCGCTAGCCAGCCAAAATAGGCAAACCAGTCCAACTTGAAATAGGGGCTTTTTTACACATTTTAATGCCATATATTCAGCCGTTATGATCATTATTCTCCCAAATAAGTGTACATCTTTATTTATTATGAATAAAATGAATTTATAGACTTGTATTCATTCTATTTTGGAATAGTTATGGAATTTAAACCGCTTCATACATTTGTCGAAGTTGTACGCCAAGGGAGTTTTTCCAAAGCAGCGGAACTTCTCTTCACTACTCAGTCAACAGTGAGTAAAGCAATTAAACAGCTTGAAGATGAATTGGGTTTGCCTCTCATTGAGCGATTTAAGAAACGTAATGTACCTACGAAAGCGGGTGAAATTGTTTATCACCGAGGCCTCAAACTGATTGCAGAGCGCGATGATCTTCTGAAAGAACTTGATGAGATACGTGGCTTAAAGCAAGGACGATTGCGCCTAGGTATTTCCCCTGTAGGGAGTAGCACTCTTTTTGCTCCCCTTTTTGCTCGTTATAACCAGCTTTATCCTGGTATTGAGGTGGAACTCATTGAACATGGAAGTGATAAGCTCGCAGAATGTTTGCGGGCAGGAGACATAGACTTCGCGGGAACCTTGTTACCAATTCCTGAAGAGTTTGATTGTCAACCGATCCGCTCTGAACCCCTGGTTGCGCTCTTAGCATCAAACCATCCATTAGCAACAAAACATTCCGTTTCTTTATCTGAGCTGAAAGAGATTCCATTTATTCTTTTCGGTAGTGGATTTGCTTTACATCGAATGATAATGGATGCAAGCCAGCAAATAGGTTTCGAGCCCAAAATAGTGGCACAAAGCAGTCAAATTGATTTTATGTTAGAACTGGTTTCTGCAGGTCTTGGGGTTACGTTTTTGCCACGAATGATTGCGATGCAAAGGCAACACATCCAAATTCATTCTCTTTTACTTAAAGAAAAAGAACTTCAATGGAATATGGCCATGACCTGGCGCAGAAACGCCTATCTTTCTGAAGCTGCGAAAGCATGGCTCGCTTTAGTGCGTGAAGTTCATGTGAATCATCAGCGCAGATAAGCGATGCCTTCAATTCCTGCCCTTCTCCTACAAGCGGGTGAGGGGATTTTTAAAGTTAAACGCGACCCTTATTCCCCGCCCCCGTCGTCCCAAGCAGAGCGATGGCTCTCCATGTTGTAACACATTATCACAATGAGGAGATCACTCATTGCACTGGGGATGACAGAGAGGGGATAAAATGTTCGCAGAATGCAAGGATGGTTATAAATTTCTTCGCTGTACTTCTTTACCCTACTGGAATTAAACCAAAATATTAAGTACCGTTATGATGAGACAATAGGTTGAATATTCACCATGAAAATAAACTTAAAACAGTACCTGAATACAATAAAAATTGTGCCCTTAGCCGATAAAACCTCAAGTGAGGAGAAAATCAATTATTTAAACGCCATCTATTTTGCACATGTTCAAACCTTTCCCTATTCAAATTTTGAATTAAGGAAAATTTCCCGACAGCACCCTGTCTATAGAGATTCATTATCTTTTTTTAGCTACAAGAATTTACTTACCGCGGAACATGGTGGATATTGTTTTCAATCAGCTGCCTTATTATTTGATGCATTATCACAACTAGGGTATGCCGTTTCATTTTGTGCCGCGCGCGTCCTTATGGGGGCGATGGTCAATGCACCCGAAATACTTCAACTTCCTCTGACGCATCTCATTTTAACGGTACAAATTGATGAACAAAAATTTCTTTTAGATCCGGGCCTCGGTTCTTCCGCGCCTCGATTTCCGATACAGATTACAGGAAAAAATGAGCCGATTACTCAAAATGAAGATGAATTCAAGTTTCACTCGATTGATAACGTTTATGTGCTCGAGAAAAAGACAAGACAGGGATGGCTTCGCTTAATGCAGACTAATTTATGCCCTATAAGTCAAGAGAAAGCAGCAATGAATTTACTCAAACTGGAGCGCTATCCCTTAGCAATTGGAATACGCGATTCTAAAACTGTAATTGGGATCATTACCGAACATGGCCGTAAATCATTAGCTTGGGATGCCCAATCGAAACAATTGAAATTCTCTAAAAGCGAAGGAAATGATTCCATTCAAAAAATAGTGACTGATTTTGAAGAGGCACATCAACTCCTTGTTGACGAATTCAATATTGACCATATTTCAGCTGAAGATTTAGAAAGTTACTGTACAGAAACCGTTTTACCACAACCCATAAAGCCGTGGACCATAAATTTTCCTATTGATAAATTGGAACAAACCGAAATGGAAAAAAATCTAAAATTTACATGATGGGTAGTACAGAAAAACGAATATGTCCTGTTTCGTGATATCGGTTTTCAACTCAGTAAGCACTAAAAATATGCTATACTTATTGTCAAAATATTAATCAATAAGGGTTGTTTAATGACAAAAAAGAGGAGGAAATTTAACTCCTAGGAAGGAGTTACCAGTTCAAGGAGAGAGCCATGGACGATAGAAATCATGATGATACACGCCAGCGGATTGTTGCTATTAATGGCAAACCTTTTTCACAAAATATTGCTTTAAAAGGAATGGATTACATAGAGCAAGAGTTCAAAAAAAAGATGGACTTACGTGAGACTATCAATGCGGAAAAATTAAAGCATTATACCACCATTTTTAACCCTTTAGCGAAACTCATTTATGAAGATAAAGAGGCACAAAAAAGTCTTAAGGAATTGCGGAAAATATCGGAGCATTCAAAGACTAAATTGGTTTTACCAACCTATCCTAAAATAAAACCCAAAATAAAAAGTGGCTCATTGCTTATTGTGACCGCTCCTCCTTATGATTTTGAATGGACCTTTGATTCGTTAGTTCATGATAATACAGGAGGTCAAGCAGAGGCATCTAAAGCAGATGGTCGCTTTATCGCTGACTACAGTGTTTTTAGTGGTGGTACCGCATTGGGCGCTTCCGGTGTGGGGATATTTTTTAGACCGATTGCTGAGAGTACCTGGGTCCGTTTTTCGCCCTTTATAAAATACAGTTTTGCATGGCACGATTGGTCCAATTTGGGCCCCACGGCACATAGTGATGGCTATCTTGCAATTCGGATCATTAGTTTTGATTTTAATGGTAATGATGTTCGGATTGAACAAGATCCCCGCTTTCAACTATGGAGTGATGGAACCGGTTGGTCTGAAGATCACTCAAACTCAGATGACGACGAATTATTTCCCGTAGCCCAAAGTACACTTTATTTTCAAGCAACGAGTGATCGTTTGTATAACTTATGGGTATGGGGATACTCAGATGGCGACGGAACGGATGGTGATGTATTCTGGAGTAATTCCTGGGGAAGCCTGAAAGTATTTGTACCGTTTGCTGCAATTGAGCAATGGAGTTAGGTTCTCATATTTTACCCCCAATTTTAAAAATTGATAAGGATTTGTTCTACTTTCACTTTGAGAAATTTCTTACACGAATATGAGATAAAAAAGCGATGATAATTTAGAACAGTTTGTTATGCTTAAATCAACGAGGAATGACAGTGGATGTCTTACAGGGAATTTATAGCATCATGGAAGAAGCTATACCACATGGATGTGGTTACTCTCCTCGTATTAGTCTGCATATAAGTCTGGTTATGCCCATTAATCAGACTTAATTTTTTTTATTTTCCTTAGATTTACTAGCCCATAATTTACTTAACATATTCGATTGAGAATGCCCTCATCCCGCATGTCATCTCTGTCCTCCGTCAGTCGGACGAGTGACGCACGCGATTCCCACTGAGATAGGATCTGATTCAGTTGTTTCACTCATCTTAAGAATATGTAACACCACAATTTTTGCTCAATGCTCCTTTTATTTTGGCCAAGTTAATTCCTGTTTATATTCATTTTAGATAAAGCATCTATTTACATAACACAAAGGCCAAATTAGCAACTTAAAGTCCATTTAATATCTTGACTGAAGCTCATTTGTAGTACATCTTATACCAACTTTACCCGCTCGAGCCAAAAGATGATCATTAATGAGCTATTTAACTGGCTTCATGCCCATGAAGAATCACTTCATCTTTCCGATAACTACCTTTCCAGAGATCTTCTCGAATCAGAACAAATCCAAGCAAAAACAACACACCGAAGACTTTTGGCTGAGGTCCGCATTGCCAAATTAAATAAACAAAAAACAGATGAGCTCATAGACAAATTAGAACAACACCAAGTGTTTATGGATTATCTTGAATTTTGCAGTCAAAAATTTGTTGAAGATTCGGCAAGTTCTTTATTTTTAATCACATTTAAATATGTATTATCTAAATCTCAACCGGGAATACCGTATCTGGGCGCTCGATGGAATGAATTATTTTTTGCCTTATTGAAGACAGATAAAAACAAACTCCTTTCTTTTTATCAAGGTAATGAAGATTTATTTAAAAATCATCCTGAAATTCAAAAACGCGTTGTGCTTGAGTTGCATGAACAAAAGCATAAGGAAGCAATTAAACGAGTTGAAAACCATTTAATGCGTTTAACCGGACAATTAGCCAATCAAAAAAATCCATTAGGAATCATTGGATTATGTCGGGAATGGATCAGCGAACCCGAGTTGTTTGCTGCATTAATACTCTGGCTTTTACAGCGTAATGTCACTACGAAACAAATTCTGCAAACCTACTTATTTCATGACTTTCTTAAATACCATTTATTTACTTTGTACTCGGAAGACAATGAAATTTTTCACTTATTTGCTCTACTTAATGACTTTCCGGAAACCAAGCTCCTCCTGGAAGCAGCGAAACAAACACGTAGCGATGAGCCAGCATTTCAGCACTATGCACTCGACGGAACTTTGAGCAAGAATGAATTACAGGATATTCCTCGAACAGAATACCCTTTACAATTTTCTTTAAAACCAACCAATTTTTTAGCTTTACACAAACTCTTTGGCCAACAATTTCTTATAGCAGCAATCACTTCAGAAGAACAAAAAAATTCAAAATGGTTAAACACATTAAACCATACCTTAAATCAACCTCAAGTTATTGCGCAGGAGTTACCGACCATTATTACTATTGTTGCTCGGGAATATTCCCCTCAAATTTTAGAACACTTAGCTCATTTAATCGGTGACGATACCGCACAACAACTTTTATCCAATAATGAAGGTGCGGTATTTTATCTATTACCTTATAAACCGAAGCTTTTAGAGCATATCAATGAAGAAAATGTGACTCGCTTTATTCAACAAATCACGGTAGGAAATACGTCGGATCCTGAAATCATTTTTCAATTGATGGCCTTATTCTCGATGTTGTCTAAGGAAAAAAATCCTGTGACTCAACGCGTATTTGAGGCAATTCTCGATAACCTTGTGCTCCATCCCATGTTGCTGGAAGACGAAAAATTACTATGCCGGTTAAGAAAATACCCAGATTGCGGCCGAATCATTGACCAAAAAAGTGAAGCAATAAAACAACATGTGAATACATGCATTATCGCGCAAACGCGCGAATCCACATTTAGTAGCCGCAATTATCATCTCATCGAAGATACCTGGCTTAATGCAACTCGCAAACTTACCGTATTGGATTTAATCAAACCACAAGCAAAGTTCGAACTCAATAACAAATATGCTCTGCAAGCAAAAATAGCTCAAGCCGCCTTCCTTTGTCATGGGCAACATTTTGATTTAAATGCCTTTATCGATGCCCTGTCTTTACCGCCAGTAGTTGCTGATGAAGTCAGTGAGTACGAACGCGTTTTGATTGAAATTCTTGCCGTCATCGATGATGAGTTCATCAGAAACCAAATTCTTAAACATTTAGAAGATGAGCCAATACAACGGCTTAATTGGGCTGAAAAAGAATATGAAGGCAAAACAATTTTTATAAAAGCGGCACAACATGGCAATTTGGGTTTAATCGCTCTTTTAGAAGATCAAATTGCCTCCAACGCATTGAGTAAAGCAATAAGAACTGCGGCAAGAGCAAATCAATGGCGCGTTGTAGATCATCTTTGTCGAAACAATAAAACACAATTGAGCTCAGCTGAGCTCGAAAGAATAATTTTCCTGGCAGCAGAACAAGGCCAATCAAAGGTTATAAAGTATCTTTTAAACACTTATGATTATGAGCCATCCTCAACGGAACTGATGCACATTCTCAATGCGGCAATTACCTATGATCAACTGGGTGTTATTCAATTGTTTTATTATTCTGTGGATAATATGCCAAAACAATCAGGGATTAATAAGCTGTTTCAGGCAGCAATTGAACTAGGGCATTGGGATATTGCCCTATTTATTGCTCAATCAGAGAACAATCCCCCTTCACTTGTGGCTATTGAAAAAGCATTTACCCACACAGCAAATACCATGCAGCTGGAAGCAATGACAAAACTTTGCCTTTTATCAACCAATGCCCCACGTGCGCAGACCATTCAGCGCGTATTTGTAAAAGCCTGCCAAGATGGCAATTTACCCGTGGTGCAAAGCCTTTGTAAGTTTCCTAAACAATTACCCCCGGCAATAGTTGGAGAAGCCCTGGCACAAGCAAGTATCTATGGGCATATGGACATTATTAGTCATTTATGTAATTTATCCACTAACCCTCCAAACCAATCTTCAATAAATCATGGGCTGGTAGCCGCAGCAAAAGCAGGAAAACGAGAACCCGTTCAATTTTTTTGCTCCATGACTACCCCAAATCAGCCGACCCAGCACGGTGTCAATCAAGCTTTGCTGGAGACAATTAAAAATAACCAGGTAGAGATATTTATTGAATTATGTCGTTCACCTCAGCATGCTCCAAGTAACCTGGCTATAAGAGAGTCATTTCTTCTCGCAGTGAAAATGGGGAAACTGGATAGTGTTGGCTGTATCTGTACTTATGAAATGAGCGCGCTCAACCAACGTACTGTTGAGAAGGCATTAATTTTAGCAGTAAAACATAAAAAACCCGAGATTGTTCGTTATTTATGTGAACTTTCAATCAACTCACCCGAAAATAAATCATTAAAAATGGCTGTTAATAAAGCAGCTGCAAGCAATCAAACTGCTGTGGCTGAATACTTGCGTGAACAATTGCGAAGTAAAACAAAAACCCAGAAAAAAATAGACCATGAACTGGATAATAGTTCAGGGACTCATAGCGATTCAGAGTTTAGTCACTTTTCAGAGCTTGATAATGATTCCGAAACGGATAGAGAAATTACGAGCAATCCAGAAGAGGATAATAACAACGCAGAAAATCATCACCGCTTAACCGTTGATCATCGAGTAGAAATTGAAGGTCGCACTGAGGAAAATCAAAATACTGAGAGGGGCGCATCATTGAAGTCTCATGGGCTTTTCAAAACGAAAAAACAACACCATAGAGATACTCCATCCTTAGATTTGGTGGGAAGGCATAGTTTATGTTAATCAATGGGGATGTTTAAACGGTTATCCTGAAAGCACGTCCTGTTTTTGCAGTTAATCGACCAATGAAAACGTCTCAAGCTTAATCTCATGGTTCTCATTGGTTTTTGACCAATGAGTTACATTTCCAAGGAAAATAGCAAATCATCGTCCTCCTCATTTTGTTTCTGCGCTACAGTTTGAGTCCTCTCCTTTTGTTTTGCAGAAAGTTCTAGCTTAGTAGCATTTTCTTCGAGTACTTTAAAATTATCTTTCAAAATTTTTATGTTTTTTTCTGCTTGCTTAAGAAATTTTTGCGTTGTTTTTAGTCCCTGAATTTGCTTTTGTTTTGAATCTAAATCAGTCCGTAACATTTCATTATTCGAGCTTAATGTTTTGATTTCACAAACTAGTCTTTGGCGAACTCTCGATTCTACCTCATAACACTCACACAAGTGCTGTGCCGCCTCGATTGATGTCTGGGGTACAAAAAATAAGAATATACTCTTCAATAGTCCCGGTTTTTTATCGGCAATAAAAATGCTCCAGCCTCCGGGTTCCTCAGGTATGGGTGCCTTATCCAATATTCTTCGCTTACCAGCAATCATTGTACGGCATTCGTTCAGCGTCTTTTCTATTTCATCCTTTTGCGTTTCTAGCAGCTTAAGTCCTTTTACCTCATCCTTCATTCTTTCGATCTTTGCCGAAACTTCGGGAAGTGATTTTTCAAGTTCGGCAATCACTTTTAATAAGTCGTCGTCGGTAAGAACATCTAAAACAGAATATTTTGTATAGGTGCGCTGGGTAAAAAGTTCGGCTTGCCAGACAGCATTTTTTAAAATAGCAAATGCGTTATAACAATCGTAGCTGATATCTTCCTCATCTAGGCTTAGAATCTTACGTATTGAGTTCTTCAAACGTGAGCGCACATCTTTATTAAATCCCGATAAACTGGATAGAGATTTTGCCATTACAAATACCGAATATTAATCATATAGTATTATTTTAACACATTTATCCTTAAAACTGTCTTAAGCTTATAACTCACAAAACAGGACTGTTTCCAAATATGAAATAGCTCCTATACTCAATGTATTAGGGATAACGAAAAAAAGGAGATTAGGAAGTTCAATCAGGAACAGGACTGAACGGGAGATTTTATGAGCTATTGCATTCAAGCGGCTATGTTTCGTTTACCAATCCCTTATTTTAATCGTTTTGTGCATGACTTTTGGATTTTAAGAGATCTGGAGCGAAATACGGTAATCGCCCAATTGCATGGGCTTGCTATGTCACGAAGTACTGGATGCATTGTACCTATTGGCTACCGCAGAGATCATAGTTTAAGGGCATATGGTCTTACTTATGATGCCCGGTTCGCTCATCAATATGGTTTACCACTAAATTCTTTTGCACTGCCTATTCATGCCTACTTCACCGTGTATCAAAAAGAGGATTGCGTGCACCATTGGTTACGCGCAATAAACGCTGTGAAGGCAATTAACGACTTGGATCTTGATTATCCTTTCGCTGGATTCACTATTCCTTTATCTGCGACCATCAATAGTAACTCTATCTATCATACTTTTGCGCAGGTCATGGACTTACCCTTACATGCTTTCGATGGCTTTTTCCATATTGGGATAGAAGCTTCTGTATATGACCAAATTAAGCCTCATTTATAAAATAATCGGACCGTAACGAGAGTCATCGCAGGCGGGCTTAGCCTAGGGTAACCAGGGATTGTTGGACTTCAATCCACTGAATAACTAGCGGAGTACGGCTTACGCCTAACCCAGGCTACCAATTTAAAGCGCAATAACGTCTGTTTGTGAGGGCACCGAATAAATGCCTATGGTGTTTGTATCATTTGAAAGAGTAACCGTCATCCCTAGATTATTTGCGGGTAAGCCATCTATAAGTACATTAAAGGCACCGGTTAATGGGGTCACTAAAGCCATAAATGTGCCTGAAAGAACGCCCCCCATGGTCCCAGCTTGATCCCCATTCGATTCAGGAATAATGGTTCCTGTATTACAGCTTGGTGATGAATTGATTAATACCATCGGCACAAAATCAACGCACATCAGCCAGGTACCGATATTCATAAACGGGTTAGGGGTCCCACGAGGAGGCATTTTGCATATATCAATTGGGCCCGCAGTCATTACTTCTCCACCTATCATACATGCGATTGTCATATTTTTATCCTAACTGAACTTGTTTCGCCGCGATCTTTGCATCACCCTGAGCATGAATTTCCATTTCATCGCAATCAATCCGATACGTGTGTTTTACAATACTTCGGAAGTGGCCTATGAGTTGATGCTCTAGCTCATTAATCTGCTGATAAAAACGTATTGCTTGCGTATTGATTGTGTCACTCATTGTTTGGATGTAGTTACAGATTATTTTCAATGACTGATAGGAAAAGTTCAGTACATCCCCTTTAAATAAGGCATTTTTTATTGAAAATGTACCTTGATTGCAATCGATATTTTGCACGGATGAACTTAAATTAATCGTTTCCTGGGCGACCAGGTGAATATGGGGGGCATTCAATTTTAATTCTTGATTCTCGCCAATAAGACTCAAGTTCTCCCCCAGTTTCATGGTCACCGGAGCGGGTTTGGGACGATGGATAATTGACAAAATATAATAGTTATTTGCCTCTTTAAACAACAACACTTCATCATCAACTATAGGTGTGATAACGCATGAAAATGCAGGTTGAGCATTCACTAAATGACCTTGAATCAAGATATGATAGCCATCGTCTGAAAAAAATTTAATTTTTCCTCTCACTAATTCACCTTGAGTGCCGGTAATTGTTAATTCAGGTTCAAGCATCATGGACTCCTTTTTGTTTCTATGACCACTGTTCTGCTTCCAATAATTCTGGATTTGTTTTCAATACATTATCGCATTCTGCATGCGCCCAATTGACCTGTTCTTCAGTAACATGGTGTAAAGAAGCCAGGTTTAATTTTGATTCGGAGAAGTCGCAAGCCGTTAAATAACTGTTATTGAAGCGAGCGTAATTGAGTACCGCCTTAGTGAATGAGGAATTCTGTATTTCGGACTCTTCAAACAAGGACTGAGTTAAATCGGCAGCAACAAAAAGACAATGATTTATTTGGGACTGACTCAAATTGCATTGATTGAGGTGACAATGAGAAAAATCGACCCCATTTAATTGAGTTTTCTGTAAAACTGCTGGTGCCAAGTCCATTCCCTTAAACGTGGTTTGATTAATGGTTGCTTTAAATAAATTGATCTGTTTTATCCCTGAAGCGACAGAAAAATCAGACTCATAAATCTTCGCATCAATAAATAGGCTTCTAAAAAGATTGCAGTGATTGAACTTTATTTTATTGAATTCACTGGCCTGAAAATTTGCTGCCGTTAAATTAACTGTATCAAATAAAACAGAAACAAAGCGTGTGTTTTTTGCGGTAATTTTTTCCATGGTTGTATTCATGAACACACACTCAGATAAATCACATTTTGAAAGATTTGTTTGGTTCAACGTGCAATTTTTAAAATGACTCTTTTGCAAATGATGCCCAAGCAATTTGCTCTTCGAAAAATTGGATTCTGTTGCATGCAGGGAAATGGCTCCTTCATTTAATTGAAACATAGAAGAACTCCAATTGGTTTGAGTACTGGTTAAATGGTTTAGGGTGCAGGAAATAACCGTACACAGCTGCATGTCGCATGCTTCAAATGTAACCTGTTCAAATCGGCATTTTTCAAAAACAGAAGCGATAAACTTCACATTCTTAAACACGACTTTCTTAAATTCGACCTCCACAAATACAGCGCGTCTTGCTTCAATACCTTCAAGGGTTATGGAGTCAAACGAAACTTTTTTGACGATTTTTCGTTGCGCCAGATTTGTTGCCAATTCTTCAGCATTCATGAGGACTGCTCCTCCTCATGCAAAGCAATATTTTTCACGAGGCAATCCTGAATTGTTACCTCCTTTCTTTGGCAATCGGTGAACGCAATACTGTATAAATTACAATGATTAAATTCAGTATTTTCAAAAGTTGAGCTATGGAATATACCTTGAAAGAAATTGATGTCTTGGAACGAACACGAATCAATGTTTGAATTCACAAACCTGAATTTTTTTGCACTGCATTTGCGGAAACTGGCTTTTTTCCAGGAGTTTTTCACCAGCTGAGATGCATCCAGGGTGGAATCACTCAAAGCAAGCTCTTCATAATGACCGCCGAGTAATGCCGAATTGCTCAGATTGCACTGTTCAAAATGACTCGTTGATATTTTGGTCAGTTCATTGCCACGAATTTGAGTCAGGTTGCAATTGATGAAACGGCTTTGTGCCACTTTGGCGTTCAGCAAATTGAATCCGGTTAATGCACTACAAGAAAAAGTACTCTCAGAAATGGTTGACCCTTTACAACTAAGGCGCTCACACTGACTGTTATTCAAAACGAGCTTCTCAATAGAACAATTAGTTAGCGAGAGATGGGGGGCGCTTAAATTATTCCCGACCACCTCGGATAATTGAATGCCTGCAAAAAGCGCGCGAGACAAATCTGCTTTGGTGAAATTTATCGTGCTCCAACTCCCTTGATGAACGTTCGCAAATTGCATTCTCGCTTCAGAAAAATCACTCTCCTCAAATGTACTGTCTACAATATCAAGAAAATTAGCTTTTATGCCAACAAAGTGTCCCTTACTCAAATGGCATTTCTTAAAATGTACTTGATTTAAAATAGCATTTGCGAAGTTACATTTTTTACCGGAACAGTCTTCAATCAATGCATGTTGCAGAGCACATTCTGAAAAATTTGCTCCATCTAAAGAAGCATTTTTTATTAACACGTGGATTAAATTGGCATTAGCCAAGTGTGTCTCAGATAAATTAGCATGGAATAATGTTGCCATCGATAAATTGGCTTGAGTTAATCGGGTACGGGTCAAATTACATTCGCTTAAATTACACCCGGATAAATTAATCCCTGATAAATCCAAATCGGATAAATCAATCCCTGCCAAATTTTCTCCAGAAAAATTTTTTCCCTGTTTAAAACCCGCCACAACTTCCTCGCGTGAATGTGTTGATTTTCCAGGTGCCCCTGATCGAAATTGAGTTATCGCACTGAGTTTATCCAGGTATTCAATCTGTTGTTCCAACTTTTCAATCCGACCCAACGCTTCGGAGGGTGATGATGTTGAGGAGGTTCTATTCGTAATCTGTTTTTTAAGAAAGTCCAGAAACTGACGCCCGTGTCGATTCCCTCCATAAGGCCTGTTTTCAGTCTGTGCTTCGGTCCTGAGAATATTTTTAACTGAAGCGTGTGCTGGAAATGCTTGGTTGCGATTTTTATAATAGCGCTCTATTGCCATTAAAGACTCTGCCGGCGTTTTTCCCTGAAATATCTTGAGCGCTTCGTTTTGCTCCAAAAATTTTTTCCTTTCTGGAAACCAATGCTCTGCTATTTCATTTATTTCCGCCTCTAAATTAAAACCCATCCCCCTCAGAGAGGATTGATTCGTAGTACTGGAATCGCTGCGTGCTTTTCTTGGAATTGCCTCTTTAGGTTTGCTGCGCAGGTTCGCATAAAAATCGATATCCTTAGGTGCTTCGGCCAAAATTTCATTTGCACTATAAATAAACTCAATATCATTAGCAGCAATATCTTGTGTATCGATGATGCCATGCCAAATAAGTATTCCTTTTTCTTGATCAGGCAGTAGCCAGAGGGTATCCAGATTCACATTGAGTTCGCTCAGGCGGTCGATGCTACCAATCCGTTTATAAAAACAGCGTAGGCGCACCCCAGGCAATTGACCATTGATGATTTTTTTCTCGGGATGCATATGGATACACGAAAACGTCTCATCCCCTTTAAAAAAATGTTCTCTTTGTTGATCTGCTGGGGCGAGATTAAAATAGAGCCAATCAATATCTTGGGGATAGTAAGGACTTTCATTGCGTAGCCAATCGTTATCAATCGTTCCGAATTTGCTCAGTTGTTGCGTGCAGGTTGGTGAGTGAGGCAATAATAATGCAGGCACAGGGGTATCGGTTGGCTGTTTTATCGATTGCCCAGGTAATTCCACATTAGGCAAATTGATGTCAGTAATCAAATCCATAGGCGCGAGTCCTCTCCCATCAGGATTGAGTGCATGACCAATACCACCATAAGCATTGTTTAAAGTAATCGGTATTTTGTCGAAGGTATTAGGTTGAGATAAATGGTAGCGTGTATCGTCTTTTATCCATCGTCTGTCGCCCCATACAGTAAGTTGTTTTTCCAGATTATCTAATATGATTTTCACAAAACTTTGGCGAGTTTCACTATCATAGCTGTAGCAAGAGCCTTTAACCAAAAATTCCGCTCTTTGCTTTGCCATATGCAAATCAATAAATTCGCCTTGATTAAAATTAAAAGTTTTTTTGGCGACACGCCAAAAATCAGCATAACTGAGGAATTGATTTTGCTTTGCGAAAGAAAACATGGCCATGATCGTAATGGCTAATTTTGATTTGCCCTGATGTCGGTAATTGAAGGTGATTACGGTGTGTGATTTTTCTTTAAATATCTTCATCTTTGAAGAATAGTCCTAATGCAACAATCAACTTCGAGAGTTGCTGACAATATGCGTGATGTACTAATGGTTGTCAATGAGATACACAAGAGATTTTAATAATCTATATCAGGCGGTTATACATTTTGCTCTAAATGCCTGTCCTTCCGGGGCAAGCATACTGATCTGCCTTGACATGAATGAGAATCCTTCGTTATTGTCAATGCATCCACTTATAGTGCAAAAACCTCATTCTTTTTAGAACAGGATGTTTTTCATATACCGTAACAATCAAGGCAACAGGAGTCTCCATGCAAGCCAAGGTATTGATGCCCAAATTACAAATTCCAGGCGGCGCTCAGTCAGAAATCATTGTCATCGAATTTGCAGGTACCCTGGCTATTTCCTCATTATATCGCTTTACCGTTGAGTTTGTGAGCAAAACCCCCATTCATGCGCAACAAGTCATGAGTCAAAAAGTGCAATTAAGCTTTGCTAAAAAAGGGGGCGGGACAACTCCGTTGAATGGTGAGGTTGTATCTTTTACTCAACTTGATAATTACGATAAGTATCACCGCTATAAAATTCAATTCATGCCTAAAGTTCATCGTCTACAACACATCCGTAATACAGAGGTATTTCTTAATAAATCAATACCTCAAGTCATTAAACACATATTAAATAAAAATGGAATGACACAAGTCGAACTCGACTTGATAATGGAACATAAACCCAGAGAGTTTATTTTTCAATACAATGAAATCAATTGGGATTTTATTACCCGCTGGATGGAGTTTGAAGGATTATTTTATTATTTTAGCCAGGATAAAAACGAGGAAAAGCTGGTCATAACGGATGCCAATTCTACTTTAAAGAATAATCAAGACATCCATGAAATGTATTACCAGTCTTATACTATGGCCAGTCAAAATAACCCTACCGCAAATTTGTTATACAATTTTCAATTGACTACCGAGGCACAGCCACACAAAGTCACAGTTAAAGCTTATAATTCAGATCAATCATCAAAACCCTATTCTTCGAGCGCGATTATTGATGCAATGGGCCACGGCGAAATAATGTATTGGGCAGAGAACATCAAAAGCAATAAGGAGAATCAGCAATTAGCGAAATTTATTAGCGAAAGTTATCAATGGAAAAAAGAAATTTTAACGGGAATTTCTTCAGGATCTTTCATTAATCCAGGAACAATAATTCACCATAAAAATTTCAAAGTGGCTTCATTAAATTGTCCGATGTTGATTGTTGAAAGTACTTATCATGGCTCGCAAAAGCGCTCCTTTGCATCACTTCACAGTGGCGAGGAACACCACCCTGAAGATTATTTTAAATGTGAGTATAAAGCGATCAATAAATCCATCGCCTACAGACAGACCATCCAAGATCGTACTCCGCGCATCAATGGCATGTTGCCCGGTTTTGTCGATCATGAGGGCGATGATAATACCGTCCAAATCAGCAAAAAAGGATTCTACAAATTTCGAATTGCCATTAGTGATGACAAGCCAGGGAAAGGATCGGGATGGGTGCGCAAAATGGAATCCTATATTGGCGACCAATACGCATTCAGCCTGCCACTTCGTAAAGGCGATGAAGTATTAATCGGTTTTCAATTTGGTAATCCTGATCTACCGATCTTACTGGGTACAGTGAGTAATTCCACGCATCGAAACGTCATTACCTCAAAAAATCAAAATTATATGGGGCTCTATACTAAAGAAGAAAATCTGTTCTTTATTAACGAACAAGATGGCGATACCAAAGGGATACAACTGTCAACACCTCATAATGAGACCACGCTCACTCTGGGGACCGATAATGTATTTGAATCACAACTTGATGCAGGTTTTTTTCTTAATACTAAAAGTAATGCCTATCAACGAATTGAAAAAAACTCTATAAGTGACATATCCGGACATCAGGCGCAGAATATTGGAGGTAACAACTTCACTGATGTCTGGGGTGTTACTTCTTATTCGAATAAAGGAGCCGCTTATTACGTTTATTATGGTGCACGAGCCCAATCCGTCTTGGGACTTGATTTTATAGAACGAACAGGTGCCACGATTGACGTAACATCTGGATTTCAAGTGAAACTCACGAGTGGTTGGCGCTACGAAGAAGACAGCTCGACGAGTTTGAAAACAGCCCCTGTTGTGATGTTGGAAGCCGAAGCAAGCATTTCCCTGACGGTAGGTACCAGTTCCCTTACCATTACCGATGGTGCAATTACCTTACAAGCACCGGCACTTGAGTTTGTAGCAGAATCAACAATAACCTTAGCTGCGCCAACAATCAATTTGGCAAGCGCCATTGTCAATATATCAGGCGAGATGTCTGGAGGACCCACGGCAGAACTCGGTCCTGGTGCTGGGGAAGCAGCAGCGGCAGCGGCAGCACTAGCTGAGGCTATTGTTGAAGAGGAATTGGTAATGGCTACCGGTTTAACAGCAACGCTTAAAGCATCCGCAGCTGCAGCCTGGGTTGCAGCTAAAGAAGAGATTCCTGGGTTGGAAGCAGCTGCAGAGGCAGGAGCAACTTTGGTCAATCAGCTGAGTAAAGCCAAGGAATCAGTTACTAATGCTGTTTTGGCAAAAGCGGGAAAGGCAGTGGATCTGGCCGATACAGGGCACGTATTAGGCCCCACAATTCATACCCCAGGTTATATTGAAGAATCAAAAGAATAAATCCAATAATTAGGATTAGGTTTTATACCCCGTGATCCCGAGTTCAGCGAAGGCTCTCCATACCATCGCTCTGCGTTCCGATGGGGTTCCCCCGCTCCCCTCGAGATAAAGGAACAAAATTGTTTCTGGAATAATTTTGTAAATCTTGAAATATATGCTAATTTTTTATTATTACAGGATTTTTTATTATAATGAATTCGGTTTATTAAGGATAAAAAATGACGAACAAGGAACAATCTGTCGCTCCAAAGGAACGTATTAATATTGTTTATAAAGCGCTGATAGAAGGAGTTGAGGAAGAGATTGAACTTCCTCTACGACAACTCGTTCTCGGTGAGTTCTATCCTGGAGGAGACAATACTCCTTTAGAAAAGCGTCGAACCGTAAATATTAACAAAGACAATTTTAATGATGTGCTCAAAGAACATCACATTAAATTATCACTACGCGTACCAAATCGTTTTAGCAAAAATAAAGATGATACCGTAAGCATTGATTTAAAATTTGAAACAATGAGAGACTTTGATCCTGATGGAATCTTACATCAAGTCCCACAGTTACAAAAACTATTTGAGGTACGAGAAGCATTAAAAGCACTAAAGGGCCCACTGGGAAATATTCCGGAGTTTCGACGCAGACTGGATGCTATTGTTAAAGATTCTGCGGCACGCGAAGAACTTATCAAGGAAATTAAGGACAAAAAATAAGCCCAAATAGAGCCGCCGGATCAAGGAGACAGCCATGGCTGATGCACAAGATAATGCTAAGAAAAAAGAAGAAAAAGCACTGAAGGAGTTATTTGCAGGAACCAATATTACTGAGGATGAAGAGCAATATGCCCTCACCCAGAAAGGCTTGCTTGCTTTTATAGATAATATTATTGAAAACAAACGCACCGATGAAACGGTAACCCCTGCTCTAGTGGATGACGTGATTGCAATATTGGATAAGCAGCTCTCGGTACAAATGGATGAAATCCTCCATAATTCTGAGTTTCAAAAACTCGAATCCGCATGGCGCAGTTTAAAATATTTGGTGGACCGTACCGATTTCCGTGAAAACAGTTTGATTGAATTCATTCATGTATCAAAAGATGAACTGTTTGATGACTTTATTGATGCACCTGAAATTCCTAAATCAGGCTTGTATAAACAGGTTTATACGAAAGAATACGGACAATTTGGTGGTAGACCTTATGGTGCCATCATTGGTAATTACTCATTTACTCCAAGTTATAAAGATGTCACGCTGCTCAGAAATATCGCAGCTGTTTGTGCGATGGCCCATGTGCCTTTCATAGCCGCAGCGAGTCCTGAATTTTTCAATATCAAATCAATGTCTGAATTACCTCATTTGAATGACATCGAAGCAATATTTGAAAGCCCTGTGTACATCCCTTGGCACAGTTTACGGGAATCTGAAGATTCACGATATATAGGCCTGGTATTACCACGGTTTATGTTACGAATGCCCTACGGTAAAGACACTTATGGAGTTCGTTCATTCAATTATGAGGAGGATGTAAGTTCTGGCGAAAATGCTTTTTCATGGGGAAATAGTGCTTTTGCTTTTGCTGGATGCTTATCTCAAAGTTTTGCCAAATATCGTTGGTGCGTCAACATTATTGGTCCTCAAGGCGGTGGGGCGGTTGAAAACTTACCTTCTTATTTTTTTGAGGCAATGGGTGAAATTCAAACTAAAATCCCTACTGAATTACTCATTTCCGAACGTCGTGAATATGAGTTATCGGAGCAAGGATTTATTCCACTCACGATGCGTAAAGGGGCAGATAATGCTGCGTTTTTCTCAGCAAACTCAATCCAAAAAGCGAAACATTTTCCAGATACCCCTGAAGGTAAAACAGCTCAAACCAATTATAGATTAGGAACTCAGTTTCCTTATATGTTTATCATTTGCAGACTTGCTCATTATTTGAAAGTGATACAACGTGAAAAAATTGGTCTAGCGAAAGAACGTGATGATATAGAACGTGAGTTAAATACTTGGATTAATGGCTATGTGGTTGATATGGATAATCCAGTCCCCGAAGTCAGAGCAAAAAAACCATTGAGACTTGCAAAAGTGAATGTAGAAGATGTTCCTGGTGAGCCTGGATGGTATAAATGTGTCTTAATTGTTCGACCTCATTTTAAATTCATGGGTGCTTACATCACATTACAATTAACGGGTAGTCTCGATCTTAAGCAAGGAGAATAAAAGTGGCTTCAAATGAAAGTGAGGGAAATGACATAGCCATATTACCTATGTTACCAGACTCTGAGATTGCAAGGACTCAGTATAAACTCATGGCAAAAATTACTACTCAGGCCTCAGGAGTCGTTAAAGGCAGCAGTACTGTAAAAGGATATGAAGGATGGGTCACGCTACTTGATTTTAAACAACGCATCACGCGAGCATTCGATGCGCAAAATCAATTGATTGGCGTTCCCGATTGCAAATATTTTCGTCTCACTGGACTGTGGGATCAGGCAGGCGTTGTACCACATACTCAAAGTATCTTTACCGGCGAGGACATCAATTCGGCCATTATCCATTGCCTACGTTCTAGCGCTTCGGGAGAAGTTGAAGCCGCAGTTGAGATTACGCTAGAGAAAGCCAAAGTCCTGGAGGTAGATTATGCTTATTCTCATCCAGCAGGCCCTCTATTTATTGTGGATATGCGTCCTACAGTGTATAAAGTAATGGATAAGAAGAACAATCAAGAGTTTGGATGGGATTTAACTAAATTAATGCGAGTTGGTTAATGAGAGAAGAGCGTTTAACGGAACGAGTTCGTCGCTATGCTCGTCAAGGGTCTCTTTTATCCGCTAGATTAGATTCATCCATACTGATTGAATCCATACGCAATCACGTTGAAAAAATCTTATCCACAAGACAAGGTAGCGTCCCAATTGATAAGGAGTATGGATTATCTGAGTTACCCATACTTGTTGAGGATTACTCTTTTGCTTATCAAGAAGAATTAAGAACTCATTTGGAAGAAACGATTCTTCGTTATGAACCACGTTTGGAATCTGTTCAGGTGTCTCAAATTTTAATTGAGCCAAGCAAGCAAATTATTACATGTAATATTTTTGCGCAATTACATAAGTCATTTGATAGCCTCAACGTTTACTTTACTACTATTTTAACAAACAAAGGACGCGTGCTTGTTACGTTGTAACTGTAAGAGCCGCTGCAAAGTCTTTAGCGTGAGG
Organism: Legionella cherrii; assembly: GCF_900635815.1. Taxonomy (NCBI): domain Bacteria; kingdom Pseudomonadati; phylum Pseudomonadota; class Gammaproteobacteria; order Legionellales; family Legionellaceae; genus Legionella; species Legionella cherrii. The sequence goes on along the minus strand of NZ_LR134173.1, from coordinate 1,090,315 downwards.
GCTTTGTTGAATAAATAGTTTGGAGGGATACGCATATTACCCAACTGCTTTTTTGTCATTCCCCCCATCGTGGGAATGACACACGATTTTCAACAAAGCCGCTTGATGCAGGAACATCAGTGTTTTACAGCCAAGATAAGAGACTTTGAACAGGCTCTAAGGCAGAGAAATGATAATTGATTATTACCAGAATGAATTAAATAAAATACGGAAACTAGCCCGAGAATATGCAGAGCATTATCCGGCAATCGCTCCTTTGTTAAGGGAACAAAGTACTGATCCCGATATCGAGCGATTGTTGGAAGGCGTTGCTTTTCTTACGAGCCAAGTACAGATGGTCATTGATGAAAAATTACCTGGAATGGTAGATGACTTAACCCAGTTATTTTTTACGCTTTATTCAAAACCAGTGCCTAGTACGTCAGTCATTCAGTTTATTCCTAAAAGTAACTTAGGTGAACCGCTTTTCGTCCCTGAAGGGACTGAATTAGCCTCTATTCCAATTAATGAGATGAAATGTATCTTTCGTACGACGACACCTTTACAAGTAGAGCCAGTTACTATTACGAGTATTCACTTTCAAGACTCAATTAGTGGTGTGAGTCAATTCGAAATCAATTGCCATCTTTGCGGCATCACCTTAAAAAATTGGCAAGCCTCTTCATTACGCTTTTTTATTAATCAAAATTTGCATGATGGATGTAATACCTTTTATCTACTGCAACGGTTTGTTAGCAGAATTACAATTGAAGCACCAGGAGAAGAAAAACTGGTTTTAACTCCAGAACAGTTGCAACCGTGTGGCTTTGATAATGAGGAGGTGTTATACCCGCTTCCCCCTAACATTCATCACCCTCATCGCGTTTTATATGAGTATCTCCATCAACCCTATAAGTTTCTATTTCTTCGTTTAGTTGGTTTAGAAAAATGGCAAAGGAATACTGATGGTTTTGATTTTAAAATCAATTTTGAATTGGAAGAAGTGCCTCAATGGATGGAGGGTTTAGATAATTTACAATTGGTATTGCATGCCGTCCCTATAATTAATTTGTTTGATCATCATGCTGAACCTATTTTTCTTGATCATAAGCAACCCGATTATCAAATTATCCCCAATAATGATTTTGGCGAAAACTATGCAGTATATGATGTAAAGAAGGTTACCGGATATCGCCAACAAGAAAGAAAACGTATCGAGTATGATCACTTATTAAATTTTAATCAAGAATTGAATTTAAACTATAAATATACCTATCATCACCGGCCTTCGGTTACTGGACCTGGGCGAAATACCTACATTAGTTTCTTTTACGATTTTGATAAAGGATTTCCTGTTGATGAAACCTTATCTATAGAACTTGTGTGTAGCAATGGCTCTTTACCCAGACTTTTAGATAAAGGCGATATTACATTACCCACTGACAGCTCGCCTGAAAATCTGACTTATACGAATCTTATCCCTCCATCTTCTTTTTTAATTCCAACTTATGATAGGGCTTTAATATGGAATTTTCAGTCATTATTAGCCCTGAATTTACTGCAACTATTGGATAAAAATCGCCTCAGACATATTTTTAATTTGTATCTCTATGAAAAAGGAGAAAACTATCAATTGAATATGAGCAGAGTAAAAGGGATTGAAAATATCATTGTGAATAAAGCACGTCGTCTTTATTATGGAGAGATGATCGCAGGGTCTCATATTACGCTCATTTGTGACCCTGATTGTTTTAAATGCATTGGAGATATGTATTTATTTGGTTGCATGATGGATGTTTTCTTCGGACTCAATGCCCCCATCAATACATTCACTCTCTTACATTTACAAAATGCTCGAACTAAAGAGGTATGGAAATGGCAGCCGAGGTTGAACAATCCGAGCTTAATATCTTAAAGAAGCTATTAACTCAACCTAAAAGTTTTAATTTTTATCAAGCAATTCGTTTGATTGGCCATCTCATCGACTATGAAGCAAAACACGAGGGATTAAACGGAAAATTAGATATAATACCCCTATTAACCCTGGCCTTTCCTGAAACCGACATTCATGAGATTCGACGTCATACTGACACCAATCATTTTACTCTCATTGCCACTTTTTTTAGTTTATACGGCACAACTTCTCCACTTCCTACATTTTATACAGAACAACTTATCCAAGATAATGATCAGGATTCGGATGAGGTAAAATGTTTGCTCGATATCTTTCATAAGCGACTTTACAAGATCCTTTTTCAAGCATGGTCGAAAAATAGGATATTTGAACAATTTGCAGAACATCACGACCCCATTTATCGAGAGGCGCTTTTTGGGTTTATCGGGATGGCAGGAAAAGAGCTGCGAGACAAAATACCGAATTACAATTATTTGCTGCGCTATTCCAGCCACTGGGTTGCAGATAATAAATCCATTTGGAGTCTAAAAAGTTTATTAAATGATTATTTCAAGGTACCGATTAATATTTCTTCATTTTTCCGATCAATACAAGATATACCTGAGGAACAATATTGCCTTTTGGGTAAAGCGAATCATCACTTAAGTAAAACAGCGTACCTAGGCAGCCAATTTAAATCGACTAGCAATAGTTTATTAATTTCTATAGGCCCACTAAGTGCTGATGTATTTCCTAAATTTTTAATCCATACGGAACACATCAACCAACTCAAATTACTCCTCCAACTCTATGTAAAGGAGCCCTTCTCCTATTTTATTGAAGTCATTTTGGACAAAGGGTGTTTCAAACCCATAAGACTGGCACACGAGACAACGAGTATTTTAGGAGTTGTCAGTTGGTTATCCCCACAGAAAGATATTGAGATGTTTAAAGTACGTTACTGGTTAAAATAATTTCAAGACATGGGTTAAAATGTAGAATACTTCTAGCGATAGGTAATCCCGGATGAAGAACGCATCTCATCCGGGCTATAAACGTTGTAAATGGATTAAGTCTGTAAATTTCCGCTCTCAGACCCACCTACTCCAAAAAGAACAGCGAATAGAGCACCTGAAATCGAGGATATACTGGGTAAAGCAGTAGTCCAAGTCACCCCGTTATCTGCGCTATAGTAAGCTAAAGGAAGCGAAATATTGTTTGTGTCCGAATAGGAACCTACGGCCGAACAGTTTGTTCCTATGCAACTCACACCGAACAACTCTCCTCGCCCAAAGCCTGAGGGGAAATTATTCGTTGGAGGAAGCACAATGCTTGACCAGGTTACGCCATTATCTGAGCTGTTATAGCTTACTGGTGCAACTACGGCGAAGCTAGAATCTCGATATAGACCAACCGCAACGCACTGGGTGCCAGTACAGCTTACGCCATTTAAGCCTACCCCTTCATTGCCGACGGGCAGGCCACTCAATGAGAGGAGTGTTGCTTCAGACCAAGAATGTCCCGCATCAGTGCTTGTATAGCTAAAAGGTACATCAGTCGGTCCATCTGTTTCACCAACAGCAGTGCAATTATTGCCAACACAACTCACACCATTCAATTTTGCACCTGTATTCCCAGCGGGAAGCCCAGCAGTCGATGGAAGGATTGCTGATGACCACGTCACACCATTATTGGTACTGTAATAACTTAAAGGTATCCGGTAGCCTAAATTATTATAATAAAAACCAACAGCAGTACAATTGTTTCCAGAACAACTAACAGAGCCTAACCTTGCTCCTTGGTTTGCTGGAGGAAGTGCGGCAATAGAAAGCAAATTAGGCGGTGACCACGTAGTACCATAATCTGTACTAGAATAAGTCAGTGGCAACGGAGTACCTCCACTCGTAGGACCGCTAAAACCTACCGCAGTGCAATTTGAACCCGAACAGCTTACTGCATTAATTTGGTTATAATTATTTATTGCCGGAATGCCATTAGTTGACAGTACATTAACTGCAGACCAGGTCGAACCCCCATCTTTAGTCGAATAACTTATTGGTTGCACCGCGCCATTATTGGTAAAATAATTACCGATAGTGGTACAGAATTTGCCAGTACATCCAACCCCAAAAAGGAAGGTTTGAAAACTCGAAATTCCAGAAACTGATGGAAGCACCGCTGTAGGCCAGGTCATCCCATTATCACTACTTTTATAAACAACCGGCGCTCCGGTTGTATTCGTTCCGTAAGCACCAACTGCTAACGAAATCGTAGTGGGACCCGGTCCATTACTATCCACCGTCACATTCAATGAATTTTCTGGCGTAGGACCTGCGCAGGTTTTACCGCCAGGAAGACAAATAAATAAATGATGCTGAGAATTGGGATCGGCGCGATTAACCTCACCCGATACCTTAAGTTTTAATGTGCAGCTCTGATTAATAGAACCATTAGGTCCCAAGTCAAAAGTGCTGCCGCACACCGTTGGATCGGTGGGGTCTGTAACTTGTGTCACATTGGGTGGCAGCGATTTAACAAAATTATTGACACGGGTCGCTCTCGTATTATTTGTCACTGTATACGAAGCATTGGCTGTTTCCCCCTTAAAAATCGTCGTTGGCAACTTGCCTTGTGGAATGATATTAAAGGGTAACGCATAACTAGTCATTGAGTTTAAAAAAATAGCTAAACCAATTGAATTAAGAGAGTAACGTTTCATGTTCATCCTTTTACATGATAAAGGTTAATTGCCCCATCACTTCATTCGTATAGAAATGGGATTGTGATATTGTGTTAAATGTAGGTACCTGATCTATGGAAGCATTTCCCGACTTTACTTTACCAAAGTCTGCAAATCGATAACCCACACCCACTCGGACCCAGTTATTCACGTCAACGTCAATACCCGCACCAACCCGATACGAAAAGTTAGTAAGAGTCTCATCGCTAAATTGATTACTAAAGGTGGTGAATGGTGGAGTAATCGTCACTTCAAAGTCCTGAAATGAATTTATGCCCACACCTATCCCTCCGGAAACATAGGGATGCAGCACTACCGGTTGAAACGGCAAGTTGTACAAGAGTTTGTTTTCAAACAAAACTTGCCGAACCTGAATATCGTACTCATAGGGAAATGAATCAACGGATAGCTCATCCAAACCTTGGGTGACTGTACCGTTAACATGGAACGATGCAGGTTGATAATAACTAAACCCTGATTGCAAATTCCAAGAAGGATTTAATAAATATTCTGCGCCCAAGAAGACACCGAATAAAAATTTCGATTGATCTGAACTATGCGGTGCATAATCAAAAAACTCGTCTTCAAGCGGATCGGCAATTGGAATAAATTCTGAAGTCCCTACCCTGTCACCGAAAGCTGCAGCTCCTGAAAGAGTCAAAACAGCCCGCCAATTCAGAGAGTGCCAATTGATTGATTTCTCAGTTTGGTCTTTCCATACAGCATGCTTTTTTACTGAGGGGGCCGCAGCAAAACCCACTGGAGACAGCATTCCGGTGACACAGGAAACCATTAGCAAAAGTCCATTTATTTTTCTTAACAATTTCTTTATCCCCTTAATAATTCAGTACGTAATTTTTGTGTCCAATTAATTCATTTTTTTCAAGGATTTTTGCTGTAAACCTTAAAAAAAAATTATATTATCAATAAATTATAAAGAATAATAGAAGTAATCCGATTGGAACGATTGATTTATTTTGCGTTAAATTTGCTGGTTAAAATTTATAATTTTGACCTTTAAGCAAGGTGATACACCAGGCTTCTATTGTTTTCCTTAAAGGTTCTGATACCATGGAATAAATATTCATTCCCTTAGAAGGACTATGTCCCGCATTCAGGCGCGGTACATAGAGTGAAAAAATTTGTGGGGATTTCTCAGAAACACGTCACAGGGCGTGGAACGATGAATGATCAAAGCCCCTAATTAACGCTCAGGTTTAAGGATAATAAAATTAAAGTCATGCTAAGAATAATATTTTGCCTCTTAATTTTCATTATAGGTGGCTGCACAACAGGTGGGAAAGAAAAAGAGCCCCAGTTAGCCAGCAGCTATCAAGATAATGCCATTCTTATTCGTGCTGTAGCCAGCAAAGACTTAAATGAATATGATCATAAAAAACATACTTTAAAATTCAGTGTAGTCCAGGTTGAAAAATTAGAAGATGTACAAAACCAAATAGTTACTGCCGAAGGAATTAGTCAATTACTTGATGCGGATACTGAAGCGGACAACATCACCCAAACGAATAAAAAAGTACACATTCGCACTTTTTTTATTGCACCTGGAATGACCCAAAACTTTACAATTGCACGTATGGCTGAGACAAAAAAAGTTCTCGTTGTCGCAGGATATTACAATTTAACCCCTGCTGGGGTAGTTCGTATCTATGAAGTTCCCGTATTTAATAAATGGAATCCGCTTACTTTTTGGAAAAAAACAAAACAGATGGGCCGACTTGGAATTTATCTGGAATTTGGCTCTCAAGCGATTAACTACACTGAAAGCTCTTCAAGAAAGACCGTAATCACGAAAACAAAGAATCGTGTGTCCTTAAAAAAATATTGGGATAAATAAATATGATTTGGAATACGCCGATTGATTGGGAACATGGACTTTTTTTACAACCGCAACACTTTCAATATACTGAACTCAATCAGCATTATATTCATTCGCAATTTTTACGCTACATAACCCCATTTTTTTGGGGATTTTCCGAGTTGGAAATAAATGACAAATCATTTAAAAGCGGCATTTTCGATATAGAAAAAATGTCATTTTTTTTACCCAGTGGGGAGTTTGTTGAGATTGATGTGAATGCAAAGTTTTTACCCCGATCGTTTAAATCAGATTGGCCAGCAAACGCCAATTCGCTGAAAGTATACATCGGTGTTAAAGAACTTTCGAAAAATGTAGCCAATGTAACCACTATCGAAAATTTAGAAAACTTAAATAATGTGGGCACTCGTTATATCAGTTACAGTGCAGGCGATGAACTCCCCGATTACTATCACCAAGGAGCACAAGCTCATTTACGCTCCTTATTTTATGTAGTCAAACTATTTTGGGAGTTCGAAATTGAAAATACTCATAACTACTCGATTATCCAGGTAGCAGAGTTACGCCGTACCAACGATGAAATTTATTATGCACCTGATTTTTATCCTTCTTGTGTCAGCATTAATGCGCACAAAAATTTAATTGCACTGCTCAACCGAATTCAGAATGATTTAGTCAAAACAACGAGCAAATTAGAACAATTTAAACAGCCGCTTGATATGTACAGCACCCATATTGATAACAGCAATTTCGCGCGTTTGTTTTCACTCCGATCATTATTAAGAAATGTTGCCGTAATGGATCATTTGCTCAATGCCAAAACCGTTCATCCTTGGGAAGTTTATGGTCTTTTACAACAGCTAATCAGTGAATTAAGTTTTTATTCAACTGAAATTAATTTTTTTGAGGGCGGCAGTGGAACTATCTCAGCAATGCCTGTTTATGATCATAGTGATTTGAGTAAAAGTTATAAACTCATCGAGGCATTAGTTACTAAATTGTTAACCATTATTACTGCCGATCCGGATCGCATTCGTCGAATGGTTAAAGAGAAAAATCATTATTATGCCGATCTTGGCAACAGTTTTATCCGAAAGGATAGAAATTATTTCTTGGTGATTTATGCTCAAGATGATCAAGAAGAAATTGCGGAGATGATTAAGGATTTTGGAAAGTTATGTGCTTATTCAGAAATTGAAAATTACATCGATTTTGCATTACCTGGAGCACCTATCTCCAGACTTCTCTCAGTTCCTGAAGGAATACCCAAAGGGACAAACTGTCTTTATTATCATATTGACCATAAATCCGTGATGTGGTCCAAAATTGAGATGGAAAGAAAAGTTGCATTTTATCTAGGAAAAACACCGGTAGACATCGTGATCGATATTGTCGCTGTAGGAGGATAAAGTGAGTCTACAAGCCATTTTTTATGATTTATTTAAATACGTTTGGGATTTAAATGCAAGTCAGTTTGCAACCGTTAGTTATGATGAATTCAGAGGCAAAATCACTGCGTTAATTGCTGAAATTAAAATGAGGGAACATGAAGTTGATAAATATAATTTAAATTCAGCTTTATTTGCGGTGTGTGCATGGATCGATGAATTAGTACAAAAATCAAATTGGGTAGGTGTGAGGCAGTGGCAAGATAAATTGTTACAAGCTGAATATTTTAACACAACGAGTGCGGGCGAAGAGTTTTTTACTCGTTTAAGCAAAATTCCCAGCAAACAAGATGACTTAGTGAGAATTTATTACCGATGTTTGGTTCTAGGATTTGAAGGAGTTTATCATAAGCCGCTTGATAAACCTGATTTGCTAAAGTATAAAAATTTTGCATTAGAACAATTGAGCCACGGGTTTAATATGGCAAATTATCCTAGTGAGTTTGTTGCATTCCCTCTAGCATATAAAAATGATAATTTACAAATTATTCCTCCAAAATTAGATCAATATCGAAGTTTTCTGTGGTGGTTGTTACCTATTCCAGTGATTTTAATAATATATTTCTTTTTTTATTTTGTAATTAATAATACAGTTACTAATTATTTACATTTAATTAAATAGGGTTTGTATTACTTACATCGCGAGCTTGAGTCAAAATGACTTGATTTTGAACACTGAAAAGCGGCATACAACCCTTGTCATCCCAAGCGAAGCGAAGGGGCTCCATGATATAACCATATCTGGATAGGAGATCCTCGTTTCACTCGGGATGACGCGGGAGAATGCGGCCATCGGAGCACAGAAAATCAAGATAGTTTGGCCAAGGGAGTAGAAATGGAAACAAATCCTTAGCAAGAGAGTCGAATGGGACGATTAGGACATATCATTTTTTGGATCTTGCTTGTCGTTATTTTGGGGGCTTATGCCACTTTTATAACGTTTCATCTCGATTATCCTATCTGGGTAGGTGTACTTATTTTCTTGGCCATGCTTTTGGCATTCCTGATTCTTGACAGCATTACCTGGGCTATAAGGAAGTGGTATAAAAAAAGAAAAGCAGCGAAGGCCAAAGAGACCGGCGAAAAAATTGAGACTGAAGGTTTACGTTTAACTTTAGAAAATGCGTTGAATTACATAGAAACAAATCATATTGCCGGTGGAGCAAAGCGTTTCTGGCAAATGCCCTGGATACTTTTTTTCGGTAAAACAACGATTCTCATTTCAAACGGATTGAAGCTGCATACCCATTTTATGGTGGGTGATGCGGAAGATGAAGCGCTTCAACGTAATCAAGTTTATGTGCTCGATAATTTTGTCATATGGTGTGTTGATGCAGAGCTTTTTGAAACAAACACCTCAAAAAAAGTAGAAAAGCAATGGCTAGATTTTCTTAAATACATTAAGAGTCAAAAGAAAGCGATTACGCCTATAGATCAAGTGGTCATTGAGCTCCCTGCCTCAAAACTTTTAAATGGTGATAAATCAGACATTGCCCATCTTGCTCGAACCTTGAAAGATCGAATTGATCAAGTCAGTCTGCTCACAGGTTATCGCCAGCAAGTGCTGTTTTGCATTACTCGATGTAATGAGTTAAATGGTTTTCAAGAATTCGTGGGGCTTATGCCGGAGAGCCTATGGACACAAGCCATGGGTTACATTGTTGCGAACCCCCTTAAAGAATCCACTTCAACAGAACCGCTCAACTACATCAGTAATCGCGCTGAAGAGGTCATTGATATTGTTTTATATGAGACGCAAAAAACCATAGACGTCGCGTCATTTAATTTCCCATTGACCGTAAAAAAACTCAAAGAAAATTATTCAAGGTTTACCAATTTATTTTTTGCTTCCTCACCCTATACTGAACCTGCAGTGTTGCATGGGGTTTATTTGCTCGGCGAATATCAGAACAATGGCACTGAAGAAAGTGTTTTTTATTATGATTTTATTGATCAGGTTCAGCTCTCCCTGATACGCCCTATGTCATTATTAGGCTCGGAAATCAAACAAAGAAACAAACGAAGATGGGAGTATTTGGGTGTCTGGTATTTTGCAAGTGCACTCGCTGCAGGCTATCTAATCTATGTTTATAATGCGACATCCAATCGCTTGGTCGAACTGATAAAACCTTTACCTAAAAAAGAATCCTTCTCCGATCAATTGGAACAAAACTTACTGCTATTTGGCGATTATCATACGCTAATGAGTCAACTCGATCTCTTTAGAAATCAATTGCAAATTAAAGTATTGCCCTATCGTGGGGGTTTAAATCGATTATATACTTATTATAGTGAGCAATATGTAGATCATTTTAAACAATACATCTTGACGCTTCTTGATAATCGAATGGAGCAAATGCTTAGTCATGGTGGTAGTTTAACGGATACACAAAAAGCCTATTTAGTCCAAAATATGGTAAGCCGGATTAATTTAATCCAAGCCAAGATAATAAGCGGCGTCAGTCCCAACACTTTAATGCAAATGCCCGATCCACAAATAAGATATTTGGGATACAACCGATTACCTGACCGTTTTCTGAATACTTTTGGTCCACTCTACAAAGATTATGTCATTTGGGATTCAAACACCGAGCAACTCAGAGGCGAATCAGGTAAGTTAATTTTATGGCTTGATCAATCACATATCTTGTCTTCGGATTTGCGTTGGCTGCTTGAGTGGGCAAATACCCAAGAAGGGGTATCCGAAATAGGCTTAAACAGTTTCTGGATAGGCTCAAATATCGTGAGAGATTATCTCATCGCACCAGCCTACACCAAAGCAGGATTTACAGCCATTCAGTCTCTGCTGGTACAAATCAATCATGCGTTACCCCTATATATCGACATCAGTGGCCCCAAAAATAGCTTCGCGCTGTGGTATGCTGCGGCGCGACTCAATGTATGGAAAAACTTTGCCCTTAATTTTTATAAAGGAACCAAAACACTGGCCTTTCAATACGAGTGGGATCAAACTTTTAATGACATGCTGCAACCCAGTAGTCCTTATAATGCCTTCTTACAAGATTTAGCATCAGAGTTTCAAGGTAAACTCCCCTTTACAACACCGCATTGGATTCAACTTGTTCTGCAATTCTCCGATCTCATGGTGTACAGCCATAGTAGTGATAAAGGAGTTGAGTTTAAGCAACTTTCAGATCTTGTTTCCCAGTGGATGAAAAAACTTCAAGAAAAACCTTCCCAATGGAACAATAATAGTGCTGACAATCAAAATCCTCCTGTTGTTGGTCCCAATAACCTGTCCAACAGGCCTCCTAGCGTTGCTAATAAATTAAATTTTAATACCCAGGTCAACGCAGTGAAATCTTATATGCGCTACCGTGATTTACTCAAGCAACTCTATAAGGAACCCTACGTACAAGCAGTTAAAGCTTATATGAGCGCTAGAGAACTGTATTTGAGCCAAATTGAAGTAGACAGACAATCTTCTCCAGTCATGCAAGCATATCAAGCTCTAGTCGATATGAGACGATCACTGGAGCATTTTGATCAACTTGACTCATCCAATCCGTTTTGGATGTTGATGCGTGGTCCATTAGATTATTACATTGACTATACCAATCGTTTTGCTTCTTGTTTTATACAACAAAAGTGGCTTGATGAAGTGTACCTCCGCACGATTGCTTTAAGTGGTGAGGAATTGAATCAAACTTTGTTTGCAAAGGGCGGTTTGGTTTGGATATTCCATGACAAATATTCACTTCCCTTCGTCAAGCAAATAGGAACTCAATTCTTACCCAGGTATGTTTTAAATCATGAGTTCCCCTTCACGCCGCAGTATTATCAATTATTAGCCTTTGGTATGAGAATTAATGAGGGCCTGGAAGCGCTAAGTCATATGAAGCAAAAACCCGAAGAGGGCCAAGCCGTTGATTTGATGATTCATGCGCTACCCACAAACCTAGATGCAAAGGCTACTACGCTGCCTTATAAAACCGTTTTACGCGTTGAATGTAAGGAAAAACAATATACATTAGAAAATTATAATTACCCGTCACAGCAACAAATTCCCAATTGGAAATTGGAAAGTTGTGGCCCTACCGAAATTTCTATTTACTTCGGTGGTATTAAATTAGCAATTCAATACCATGGTGATGAGGGATTTTTGCGATTTTTACAGGATTTCAATACCGGTGTAAAAGATTTTTATCCTCATAACTTTCCAGAACATACTAAATTTTTGCAAGCGCACAAAATTGATAAAATTCGCATGAGCTATTACATCAAAGGTGGCGGTGACATCATGTGGCAGATTGAAAAATACTTTGCAGCACAAAGAGACCTCAAAGTAGCCCAACAAAATCTCGCCCAAGTCTCTAAGCTTCCAAGAACCATCACGGATTGTTGGGCTCAGGGGGAATACGATGTTTAGAATGGATTCCATCAGTAAGTTAGGAACCAACCCTATTCCTGGATTCAGTAAGGCAGGTCAACAATGTTATGAGTTTTCCCAATACACACTGATACGTAACGAGATTCAAAAACTTTCACGGATTGGTCAATCATCCGAAATTGATTGGCCGAGTATTAGCGATAATGCAATTGAGTTACTGACCTATCACACTAAAGACGTACAAATCGCCTCATACTTGGCGTGCAGCTTATTTCACCAATACCAACTTGAAGGATTAGCAACGGGCCTTGATTTTCTTTTGGATTTCATTATCAATTTCTGGGAAGATGCGTATCCGAAAGGACGTTTGCAAGCAAAAATTGAGTCATTAAACTGGTATGCAACTCAATCATTGAATCATTTATCTCAGCTCAAGCTCACTACTGAAGATGAAGATTTCCAGCAACCAATTAGCCACACCTTAAAAAATATTGAAAGTGAATTACTTGCTCGTGCGGTAAATATTGATCTTTTTGCTAATTTGCGAGAAAAAATAGAATCGATCAATACCTTTGTTCCGCCAGTTATGGAGCCAAAGGAAACAACAATTTTCGAGTTTCACGAATCAAAACAGCAGAAAGAAGCGAATATCCATTTAGAACCTGCTTTACTGATGCTCACTCAATCCGCACGTGAATTAATGGAAAAGGATCCGTCCAATCCTTATGCTTATTATTTAAATCGGATTGCGGCTTGGGGGGGGATTAATGCGGTACCTTATCACGAAGAGGGATTGACTCTTGTAAAGCCGCCTGAGTTCTTTAATCGAGAGCGCATCAAAAAAGTACAAAATACAGGAAATTTAATTGAAATAGTAGCAACAGCAGAGGAAATCATACCCCAAGAGCCTTTTTGGTTGGACTTAAATTTGATTAGCCTTAATGCATTAAAAAAACTCGATAAAAAATTTAATCCCATTTATGATGCAGTCAAACTCGAATTAATCCATTTTATCAACAGAATCCCTGGCATTGAACAATTGCGATTTAATGACGATACTCCTTTTCTTAGCGAACTCTATGCAGAACAAATGAACCAACTAATGCTAAAGAAGACTCCACAGAGCGGGGACAGTGAGAAAGCCTTGTCCGCAATCGAACGAAAGCAACTTCAAGAAATCAAAGAGGCAATCTCACAGCAAGATAAGAAAAAACAAAATTCCCCCCACCAACTTGAATTACTTCGCAAAGAGTCAATAAGCGATAAGGTGAAATTACTCGCCTATATGGCTGTATGCGAGTCATTGCTAGCTGCAGATGAGCACGCCATTTTAAAACCCTATACTGCATTTATTGTGGAGCTCATTGAACAGCATCAATTAATTACTTGGGAACCAAGCTTAGCCTTAGAAGCACTTATTTTGGCTTATCGTTGTATGAAATTTTTAAAGAATAATAGCTCACCACCCGAGCTAGATCATGTATTTTCGCTGATTACGAAAATGGACGTCAAAGTTGCTATGGAACTCGCTCATACTTAATACCCAATCAAAAACTTCAAAAATCCAAAGCACTTGTTCAAAAACAAACGAGACCATGAAGACCCAGGCTGATTATAAATAAGGGCTATTATTAGAGATTTAGCGTTCAAAGAAATAGCGCCTCAATTTTTTCTTCGGCTAAAGCAATGGCTTTCGTCTTGATCTCCGGGCTAAGATGTAATCCTTCTGCACGTATCACAGTGAAACGGGTTACTCCTATAAAATTAAAAACAACCTGCAGATAATATTCTTGATGATCCATCGCCTGCATGGATGCGTTATTCGTATAAAAATTACCCCGAGTAGAAAGAATAATCACTCGCTTATCACCTGCAAGTCCCATGACTCCCTGCCCGGTATACTTAAATGTTTTCCCAGCCACTAAAATACGATCAATCCAAGACTTCAACTGAGAGGGGATGCTAAAATTATACATCGGTGCTCCAATGACTATTTCATCGGCACTTAAAAATTCATGCAACACCATTTCAGCAAGCGCCAACTCATTTTTTAACGCTTCGGATCGAATAGTTTCTGGCTGCTTGGCAGCAATCAATGACTCAGAGGATAGGTGGCTAAGACCTTGCTTATCCAAATCACGATAAATCACTTCTCCTGTGGGATATGTACGTTGCCAATGATTTAAATAATGAGTCATTAATTGGCGTGATACGGAGCCTGCTTCAAGGATACTTGAATCTAAAGCTAATAATTTCATAAAACCTCCACAGCTTTCATTCTTTTAATTAAGCATATATATAAAACAATAAAAGATAATCTGGTTATTTCATGAAACATTGTCCTATAATTGTCACCAATAAGTGCTTTTTAATAGGATTACCCTTGAACCATTTTTTACCTGATTTAAATGATTTATTTTATTTTTGTCGTGTGGTTGATGAAGGAAGCTTCACTAAAGCCAGTCAAAGTTTGATGCTGACTAAATCCAAGCTAAGCAGACGAATTAGCGAATTAGAAAATCATTTAGGGGTGCGTTTACTGAACCGCTCTACACGTACTCTCAGTCTAACCGACATTGGGCGCTTGGTTTATGAGCACAGCATCGCCATGGTGAATCAAGCAAGTTTTGCTCAAGATGCAGCACAACAAGCACAACTTCAACCCAAAGGACGAATTCATGTGACGTGTCCTACTTTATTTGCGCAATCGGATTTCGGCCTGATTCTGATCCATTTTATGCAAAAATATCCTGACATCCAGATCCATCTCTATGCTAATGACCGAAAGGTAGATTTAATTGAAGAAGGATTTGATGTGGCCTTACGTTTTCAGATCAATGATTTAACTGATTCCAATCTCATCGCAAAAAAACTTGGAGAAAGCACCCACGTGCTGGTCGCCACCCCTGATTACCTGAATAAGAATCCAGCCCTTCAGACGCCACATGATTTAACGAAAATCTCTTGGTTGGGAAAAAGTAGAGGCGAAGGATATCAGCAAATACAATTCGTACATCAGACAGGAGAAAAAGTGAGCCTGCAATTATCCTCCAGACTTGAAAGCAACGAATGGATGATATTGAAACAGGCCGCTTTAGCGGATTTAGGTGTCGCACTGCTTCCTCTAGAGTTGTGCCAGCAAGAAATTAATAATGGTGCATTCAGTCGTATTCTGGAAGATTGGTCTTTATCGACTGCGAGTTTGTACCTAATTTATCCTTCCAAAAAAGGCTTAACTCCTGCCCTCCGTCATTTCATCGATTTTGTGAGCGCTGAAACTCAGAAAGGCTGTGCCAAACAGGCAAGTGCTTTTATAAATCGCTAGGGTCTTTTAACCCCTACACCGTTTGTAAGCAAAAGATATGTAATGCGACGAATGCATCAGAAATTTTCTAACGCTTATTGAATTAAGCGCTTACTTCATTAACGATGCAACCAACCCGCCCATTTCAAAAACACCTTTTGCAAACATCCCAGCAGCATATCCTGCACTTGCTGACTCACTGCCCATCGTGAGCGCGCTGGGGAATGGTTGAGCCGCACTAAACGATAATCCATCGACTAGACCATATAAAAAGCCTACAGTATTGCATGCTTTATCGACAGCAGAACTTTCATTTTGTTGTGATGTATTCCCTTGTTCCGATTGCTCAACTGATCGATCAGGTTTTGGACCCACCGTGCTTTCATATAATGCAGCATATTCCGAAGCAGTTTTCATTACTTCTTTGCCGACAGGCGAAGCACTCAATTCTTTTTTATGCTTCAATAGATCGGCAGCAAACTGATTTCTGGAATAATTATCAGGCCAAGAATCAATTTCATTTTCAGGTAGATTAAATGGCATTTTCGTTTTGTTTCGTATGATTGTGTTGAGCAAAATCATAAAATACATATCTGCTATTTTTTTATTTGACTCTTCATCTAATCTCACTTGTTTACGAATGGCTTCTGGATCATGTCCCTCAGAGAGTAAATGCATCGCCTCCTTCTCATCTGGTGTCCACTGCTCGGCTTCCAACATGTCCTCGGTTACTTGTTGATAAACTTGTTTAAATTCAGAAACTGCTCGTATATTATCGAGATCTTTTTTAACATCTTTTGAACGATCAAACATAATTACCCTCTTTCTGGTGCAAAACTAATACAATTATAGCAAATTATAAGCTCTAGTGGCACAAAAAAAAAAGGATTAACCTTGTTATTTAATTTATCCTTGCTGAGGACCTGAAATATTCAATGAAAACTTATAGAAAAGAATTATGGTTTCACATTCCCGAGCGTATGGGATTTATCAACATAACCGATAAAGTACAAGAATGCTTGAAAGACAGTGGCATTCAGGAAGGATTCGTTTTAGTAAATGCAATGCATATTACCGCTTCCGTTTTTATCAACGATGATGAAGAAGGCCTCCATCAAGATTATAAAAAGTGGTTGGAACAAATTGCCCCTCATGAACCCTTATCGCATTATCAACATAACGACACCGGAGAGGATAATGCGGATGCCCATATCAAGAGACAAATCATGGGGCGTGAGGTTGTAGTCGCAATCACCAACGGCGAACTAGATTTTGGACCTTGGGAACAAATTTTTTATGGCGAATTCGATGGATGCCGCGATAAGCGAGTTTTAGTAAAAATTATTGGAGCCTAATGAAGCATTCCGTACTTTTGTTTTTCAGTCACGGAGTGTTTGAACGAGCATACAATCCGCTATATTGGGTAATATAAGATCTTTGGCTATTTTTCCCTTTTATTTCTGTGTATTATTCCCGACAACTTTGCATCTATTTTAATAAAAGGGGATTTTTATGAAGCATCTTATTAATAATGTCTTGCGTACAAAGAATATGGTGGAGTTGTTGCACGCTATGGGTATTCCCGTCAAAAAAGAACAGGTTACATGCAAAGATGAACGTATCATTTTTAATCCGGAAAGTATCAAAGAAGGTGAGGAGTTGGCTGCAAATTTGCAAAATCTCCTACAAAAGGATGCTGTAAAACTACCGATTAAGCGAAGAACCGTCGCTGAGTTGCTTGCTGAGGAGATTGCCAATGCAACCTGCTCTGACAGTAAAAATAGTGAAACACTCAAAAAATCCTGTCTCGCGTTATTGGATATTTTACAACTCAAAGACACATTAGACGAGCAACAAGAATACCTTAATATCCAACTTCCCTCTGCTGTTTATGGACCAATATTTAGTGCTTTAAATTATAAATACATGAGCATCGACGGTGAAAAGATAAAATTTAATATTAAAGAATATTTAAAAGCGCACAAACAAGAACTTATTTTAATTGATGGACAATCACCTTTACTTTTTGCCTATTCAGAACTGTTTGAAAATAGAAAGGTTTTCTATGCCGAGAAAAAAGTAAGTGCCGATATAACTGAAGTAACACCTTACTTCTTCGTTCCTGATGCACTGACCCCACCTGCCTATCATTTTGTTTTGGATACAAGCGGCAGTATGTTTGGAAAGAATTTAGATACATTAAAAAAGAGTGTCATCGAACTGGCGGATGCCTTATTTCAATACCAACCCGATGCAGTCATCAATATCTCTGAATTCAATACGGAAAATCGAACTGTTGGTAATTTCCGCAAACAAGATATGAGCCGACTCAAGTATGAGGTGAACAGATTATCAGCAGACGGTTCAACACGGCTTTATGCGACGGTCGTCGATCAATTAGCGATGCTGACTCACTCGAAACTACACAATAATATTTTATTATTTACAGACGGAATAAATTCGTCAGATTATGAATCCCTACTCATAAATCAACTGGAACGTACAGTAGAGTCCTTAGGTGAGGAAACTTCTTTAATTCGTGTGAAAAATAAATTCTTCATTTTGAGTTATGGAGTAAAACAACCAGAGGTATTACAAAAAGTGGCGAATGCATTTGCCTCTCCAATTATAAATACAAATACCGTTGATTTTATTGAGGCGTTATCTCAACAGGATAAGTTACAGGAATGGGCAGCAGCCAGAGAGTTATTCACTTGTCGTCTTGAAGTGGCAGGAAGTTCTACTTTGGATACACAATCAGAAGAGTATGTTTGTTCGTTTGACATGTCTGGCCAATTTGTTGCTTTAAAGCCCCAGCTCCATAAGAATAATGAGCGTCTGCATTTAACGATCACGGACAGTAATGGTAAAATATTGCTCGATGATCAACGATCGTTAGCGAAGAAACCAATGGACTCTGTGCTATTACCTGGTATCGCAAAAACAGCAGTTCAACATGGTGTGTTTGCAGTGCAAAATACGCCCAAGACAGATGTTCCTACCCCATCAGTAACGCCAACATTTCTTTAAGTCCTCTGTTAGACTATAGGCCAAGGAAAATTAAAACCAAGGCCTGTAGTCTTAACACGCTACTCAATCGCAAAATTCCGAATCAAGTTGTATTGAACAATCGCTATAATAAGTCAGAATAAATAGGCGCCTACTTTAATCGGATCAAAGCGCTATGTATTAAAGGATTTGAATTGAGCTCGAAGAACAAATTTAGTGATCATGATTTTTTTGGCAACACCATTATCTATCGCACCAATGATTCTTGGGGTGATATTTTTGTTATTGATAGAGGAAGTATCCGAGCACTTAACTTTGACCCAGTCTATGATCAAACCGGTATTTATCTTCAATACCCTCATATTCCCGTCCATGAGTACACACGCGTAATGTTGTTGGCTCTGGCATTTATTCATCCAACCCACATCACGTTATTAGGATTAGGCGGAGGAAGTTTGCTTCATTGCCTTCATTTTCTTCTCCCCGAATGCTCGCTGTTTTGTATCGAACTGCGTAAAAAAGTTCATGAAGTCGCGATGGATTTTTTTCAATTACCTGCGGCTAAAAATATTGAGATACTTATTGCGGATGCACAAACCGCAATCAAATTTCAAAAGAGTCACAGCACGCAGATCGTTTTTGCTGATATGTACCTCGATTATGGGATGGAAGCATTCCAAATCCAACAGCAATTTATAGAACAATCCCATCGAATTTTGGATGATAAGGGGTGGCTGGTGATCAATTATCACGAGCTTCCTGAATTGGGTTCCCCTTTTATTCAATGCCTGCAGGATTATTTTGCTGAACTCTTTATGTGTCCTACAGTAAGCAATAATTATATTTTATTTGCCAGCAAATCACCGGTGGGCGATTTGCATTCAGACGCTCATCAAACCACTCTTGCCGAATTGGAAAATAAACTCAACATCAAATTGCTCCGCTTACTTCGCAAAACGAAACGGTGCTATGGAAAGTGAGACGGTCGGGATCGACAATTCGGATTCTATCTCTGCGCGCGAAGCGGGAAAGAGTGTGGCAAGAGTATGTTGAGAAAGCGTTAATCCACCTTTAAATTTTAATCCCGCATCCAATTTTACGGCTGCGTTTTGCAAATTTTTTATTTCTGCAAAAGCATCAGCAAACAATTTGGAAACAGAATGTTCAGGAGCAAGTTCACCATAAATCATTACTTCTTTAAACCAAGGCTCTTTGGCTAATTTTAAGCATTCTGGGCTGTAGGATAGGATAATTTCAAGCAACTCATTATTTTGAGGTTTATCAAGCTTAGAAAAAAAACTGACTCCAGACCGAGGTGCTGGTTTTAGGGCTGCTAGAATTTTATTTATCGATCTCTGGCAATGAAGAAATTTTGCCAACGGCTTGGTTAATAAGGACATATCCGTTTTTAATTGCCTTACTTGTTCCACCTGCGTCGCTCGTTTCCGATTTCTTTGAAAATAATCCTCAACTCGAAACAACAATTGTTCCATCACAGGAACAAAATCAAAAGTCACAATAGGCTCCAGTTTGCCAGCAACGGCATCCAGGTGCGAATTTGCTGCATGGGCTACAAGTTGACGCCATTCTTTACTCACTTTCATTACTGATTTCCTGTCCTTGATCGAAAGCAGCTCAATGATTGTAAGCTTCAATTCTTTGGGCAATAGATTAATGAATGCAGAGTTAATTTTTAAAAACTCTTTAAAATTCGGTATCTTAAGACGTTCATCGTGAATAATGCGCAAACTAAGCGACGGATAATCTTGAGCAATCTTGGTGAGAACAAGGTCTTGTAACCGAGAAGGAGTGTGCGTTGTGGTCTCAGTTGGTATTGGTTTTTCAGATTTAGCAAGCATTTTATACATGACGTTATAAAAAAGAAAAGAGTCTACGTTATGCCCCCATAAAAAGATAATTTTTTTCGTTTTATTTCAAATTAAATCAAGTAATTATTATAAGGAGGGAACTATTTGAGCAATGATTCTCTGCCTGCGGTAGAAATGCCATTCCTTGATAGAACAAACGCAATAAAAAATATAAGCCTATAATATGGAGATAAGGATTCTTTTGAAAAGATGAGGGATACTATGATTAAAGGCGCCGAACTCCTAGTTGCAGCCCTGGAAAACGAAGGGGTGAAACACATTTTTGGCATTCCCGGCGAGGAAAATCTTGACGTTGTTGAAGCGCTTCGCAACTCGTCCATTGAACTGGTACTGACCCGGCATGAACAAGCCGCTGCATTCATGGCAGCAACCTATGGTCGCTTAACGGGTAAGGCTGGGGTTTGTCTCACCACGCTTGGCCCTGGAGCCCTCAATCTTACCACCGGGGCAGCTTATGCTCTTCTTGGGCACATGCCCATGATCATGATTACAGGACAAAAAGGTGTTTTATCCTCACGGCAAGCACGATTTCAGATGGTAAATACCGTGGCGGCAATGCAACCTTTAACCAAAATGTCTCGCCAAATAGTATCCCCGTCAATGATTCCTACTATAGTACGAGAAGCATTTCACCTTGCAGAAGAAGAAACCCCCGGCCCAGTTCATTTAGAACTGCCCGAAGACATTGCTGCAGAAAAATGCAAACCGGTGCCCCTCATTCCGCCCCATCCTTTTGAATACCCTATTGCGAGTGAGCAAGCGCTCAATCGTGCGGCTGAAATGATCATGGCGGCGAAGCGTCCACTGGTTATGTTGGGCGCAGCAGCTTCCCGTCCCCGAGCAACCAATGCGCTGGCCCAATTTATTACTCGAACGAATATCCCCTATTTCACCACGCAGATGGGTAAAGGCACGGTTTCTGTAACCACAGAACTTTATATGGGTACTGCAGCCCTTTCAGAACGTGATTATGTGCATGAGGCGATAGAGCAAGCCGACCTCATTATTACCATTGGCCATAGCACGGTTGAAAAACCACCGTTTATCATGGGACCTCATCTGAAAGTCATTCATGTCGGCTACCAATCCGCTACTGTAGAAAAAATTTATTTCCCCCAGGCAGAGGTTATTGGCGATATGGGCCCCTCCTTAAAACTGCTGGCCGATAAGATAGAAGGCAAGATTCCTCATGCAGATGCCCTCCTGCCATTGCGAGAAGGTATTTTAAGTAAAATTACCGCGCGCTCTACTGAAGATCGCTTTACACCGCAACGCATGGTTCATGATGTTCGGCAAGTGATGCCACGCGATGGGATTCTCGCGCTGGACAATGGCATGTATAAAATCTGGTTTGCGCGAAATTATCGCACCCAAATGGCTAATACCATTCTTCTGGACAATGCCCTCGCGACCATGGGCGCAGGTCTTCCGTCAGCCATTATGGCCTCACTGTTGTATCCTGAGCGCCGGGTGATGGCGGTGTGTGGCGACGGGGGGTTTATGATGAACAGCCAAGAATTAGAAACCGCTGTTCGCCTTAAATTAAACCTTGTCGTCCTCGTGATCGAAGACCACGCTTTTGGCATGATCCGTTGGAAACAAGCAGTAGATCACTTCCCTGATTTTGGAATGACCTTCTCGAATCCCGATTTAGTCAAATATGCAGAAGCTTATGGGGCGCGGGGTACACGAGTGAAGCACATTCAAGATTTTCAATCCATTTTGGAGAACGCATTCAAGGAGGGAGGAGTGCATCTGGTCATTTTTCCAATCGATTACTCGGAGAATAAACGCGTACTTGTGGATGAATTACAAAATCGGTTGCCACCAGAGCAAAAGGTGAAATAATGAAAAAAACCCTGCACGTGGTACATGCATTTGATCGGACATTAATCAAAGAAATTCCTGCAGATGATGCCCAAGCACTTGCAACCAAGCTTAATACAGCGGCATCTGCCTTAAAAAATCGCGATGCTTGGCTGAAACCTCACGAACGCATGAGCATCCTGAAAGGTGCCGCCCAATTATTGGCAGCGGATCAAGACCGCTTTGCCCGGCTTATTGCACAAGAAGGAGGCAAGCCGTTTACTGATGCGGCAATTGAAGTGACTCGTGCCATCGATGGATTAAACGATGCGGCCGAAGAACTACGACATTTTGCAGGCAAAGAAATTCCTATGGGACTTACCCCTGCCAGTGATAACCGCTGGGCATTTACGATTAAAGAACCGATTGGCGTAGTGGCGGCTATTTCTGCCTTTAATCATCCCCTAAACCTCATTGTTCACCAAGTGGCGCCTGCAATCGCGGTGGGTTGTCCAGTAATTATTAAGCCGGCAACGACTACTCCCTTATCGTGCATCGAACTGATTCAGTTATTACGACAAGCCGGTCTTGCTGAAGAATGGTGTCAGACGCTCATTACAGATGACAATGCTTTAGCCGAACAACTCGCCACGGATAAGCGAGTTGCTTTTTTAAGTTTTATTGGTTCAGCAAAAGTAGGTTGGTATTTACGCAGCAAACTGGCACCAGGGACTCGTTGTGCCTTAGAACATGGTGGCGCAGCACCCGTAATTGTCGATCGCAGTGCGAATCAGACTAAAACCACGCAAGCCCTTATTAAAGGCGGCTATTATCACGCCGGACAAGTGTGTGTTTCCGTACAACGGATTTTTGTACATAAAGAGATTATCGCTTCATTCATGGATGAATTCGTGGAGCGGGTCAAAGCACTGCGCGTGGGTGATCCCCTTTTAAAAGAGACGGAAGTCGGGCCATTGATTCTCCCCCGCGAAACAGAGCGCGTCGTATCCTGGATTGATGAAGCCGTAGCCAAAGGAGCAAAATTGTTTGGCGGCGGTCGTCTTTCTGAAACCACTTTAATTCCCGCAGTACTGCTCAAGCCGTCCGCTGATGCCAAAGTATCCCAATTGGAAATTTTTGGTCCTGTAACCTGTGTTTATGAATATGAAGAGATAGAGCAAGCAATTGAGATCGCAAACTCATTACCCTTTGCCTTTCAAGCCAGCGTATTTTCTGAAGAGTTAACACCCGCATTGCAGGCAGCAGAAGGTCTTGAGGCCTCGACGGTGCTCATTAACGAGCATACCGCTTTCCGCACCGATTGGATGCCCTTTGCTGGATTAAAGCAATCAGGTTACGGCGTGGGCGGAATACCGTGGACGATGAAGGATATGTCCAAAGAAAAAATGATTGTGCTGAAAAGGGATGACTAGTAGCACTACAATTTATAACCCAAAGCTCAGCTACGAGTTATATCGTGCCTTTAGTCAACTCAACCTTTTAAACCACCGCATTAAAATAGTCTACACTAAAAAAAAGTCTCATCGACCAATCTCTAATTGTGCAATGGAGTTATCATGGAAGCAAAATCAGAAAGAAATTCAATCATTTTTTCATCAGAAATGAATGCTGCTCAGGCTGGTAAACGATTAGACTTGGAAAATGCGCCCCATAAATCAGATAAGAAAGTATGGCTCCTACGTGAAAGTTCTGTCCCTGGACTTCTGACCGTCACTTATTATAATCATAAAAAAACCGACTATTCCCATGCAAGGATAAGATTTATAGCTGGGAGATGGAAGTTTGCTCCCTCAGATAACTTTCAAGCCCAAGAATTTGTAAAACGCGCAGAGGCTGCTTTTAGCGAGGCGCTTCCTGAAAAAAGTTTTGCTAGTTTAATTGAAATCTTAGACAAAAAAGGATTTAACATAAACAAACTCGTATTCCCCAATCCCAAAGAGTCTTCCAAGACAGAACAATTATTAGCCTATACCAATGATTTGCTTGAGGAAACCCCCGGTTTATTAGAAAGATATAGGGCGTCCTTTTAATTAGAATGCTCTGGTTTACCTTCATCACGGTACATTTTTAAGCAAATACTTCGTCGCTCGAAATTGACTCATTCAACCGCTCAAAATAAATGGTATTTTAGCCATAAGAAAACAAAATAAAATGTTTCTTTTTCCATATAATAGCGGGCTGTTTTGACCATTTGCATTTTCATGGATTCCCTGCAATTATTCTAATTTATAAAAAAAAAGATAAACTTGCTTTCGATGCTTCTGGATTTGTTTCAATTTTTTCTGAGGAATTTATTAAAGAATCTATCTTCTGACTCAGTTGCGACAGTTGTTCTGTAAGTAAATTATTTTGCTGTTCCAAACGTCGAATCGTCAGCTCATACTTTTCTTTCAGTTGTTCGTGACTTCGTGCTAATACCTCGCACTTCCATCTGGATTGATTCTCCTGAAAAAATTGATCATTTTTACAGATCAATTCGTGGTCTCGCGTTATTTCGCCACCCATCAAAATCAAACGATCAATTAAATCCCTTTTTTTAAGATCCGGCCAATATTTATTCACAAGCATTTGTGTTATCAGTAAGTTAAGCGTGTTATTTTTTATTGGAACTTTAGCTTGATTCACTTTAGAAAAAATTTGATCCCAATGCCATTGATTAACGATGAGTTCACTTGTAACAAGATAAAATAAAGGAGTTTTTTCGACAAACTCTTGGCCACTTTCCTTAATGTTTATATCTGCCCCATTATTGATTAAAAATTCAAAAAATGCGATTAAGTTCTGCCGATGAGAAGAATCTCTAGCCTCAGAGAATTGCTGCATTACTAAATGGAGTACTGTTCCTTCATGTAGACTTTTAAATTTAAACTGAAATAACTGCTCAGGAATTTCAAAAGAAGCGTATTTCTTATAGAACATAGATTCACTCAGAGAAGATGCATCTTTAAAGATTAATAAAAGCATGTTAATTAATTCGATTTCATCAAAATTTTGAGCGCTGTTGAGCACTTTCATTTTTAGACTCCTTCAACGTCTTGGCACAAGTATCTGTTAAGGTTAACTCTTCGGTGTAACATTTGCGAGATCAAAAATATTTAACTCCTTTTCTATTTCGGCAACCTGCGAAACCATTCCTTCAAATCCCTTCTTTCCAAAGCGCTTATGCTCTTCATCTTCAAATTTTTCGCCCAACTCTTTGTACTCACTATCAGAGACAATCGACTTAAAGGCAGGGAACAGCACAGTATCTTCGCGGGCAGCATGGGGTTCATACATATTTATAAATTGGTACAAAACCTCGATCAATTTTTTATCGTGCGATTTGAAACTTTTTGTCTGCGTCGTTTCTAAAATATAATCAGTTAATTTTCTCCCCGCTTGATGTTGCGTTTTCAGGGTGGTTACCAAATCAACCAGACGACCGGCTTTTTCAAAACGAGGGAATAGAAAGTTCTCTTCCAGTTGTTCATGGTACTCTTCAATAAATTGTCTAATAATCGTTGCCGACTTATTAATCAGTACTGGATTTAAATCGCGCGCTTTTTCAATTCGGTTCATCGCTTCTCGATAAATAAGAATGATCCGCCGCAAAACACCATGCTCCCGCATCAAATCCTCATCAGGAGACACATCCTCCTCCTTTTTTTCTAATCCGAATAGAGGTTTTGCCAGTCCGGAACCCGCAATAAGAGTACCGCCAACGACAACGGCTGCATTTTTAAGAAACTGTCGACGATTGCTATCGATTAATTCAGAGGACATCCTTGCTCCTGTAACTGATAGAGAAAATTCAAATTCTTGCCATGTAGTTTGATTATGCTAAATTGGCAGAAAAAAACCATCCCGATAAACAGGGAGAAATTACTTTTACTCGCTGTTTAAAACATAAAGCTCACCCCTCCTCCATAGTCCGCATTAAAATTGCCAAGCTGGCCGTTGAGGCTTTTCCCTATTTCCATATCGATTGCAAAATCTTGGGTGATAACAAAAATAAGTCCTGTATCTAAATTGTCCGTATCCCTTCTCCCTAATTAGGGAGAAGGTGCCGGTCAGGGCGGATGAGGGGAAAGGTTACTTATTCTCCTAGAAACATTATTTAAGCTGCCAGCCTGAAACTTGTTGCAAATAATGCACCCCTCCCGATGAATCAAACAGTTCCGCGTCCATTGATTCTTCTAGGGTGTAATCATCATACACTTGGGCATTTTTACTCACCACTTCTCGCTCTGGAGTCGCATTTCCCATAGGCGCTCCCGGGATAGGTTGAGGCATCGTTTTAAAAAAGGTATATTTTCTTTTGTAGTTAATTTCATTGGTATACACAGAATTTTTGGTATCTGCTGAATATCCATAAACCAGGGACTCATGATTTTTAATAGAACCATCAGGCCGGGTACTGATATCTATGATACGGGGATCCCAGGCATCAACCTCCCACAAAGAGTAATCTTTTTCATCTTTTAATCGAATTTTAATTTCTAAATAAACATGATCGTATTTGACCGAGCCGACAATACGAATTCTTGCATTGGCGCCAAGACGATCAATTTCTTTACCTATCTCCACTAAAAGATAATCTGCCAACTCATGGCAATTACCCATACCCACATACTCTATCAGATCATGTCGATATTTATATTCATTTTTTTCAGTATCGATAAGCGGGCCGCGGACATTTTTAGAGAAATAATTATTTTCTTTTATCTCACGGTGATATTTGATGTATCCACCTTTTTGGTTACTGATCGCTATTTTCTCTCTGGTGTCTAAAATAGCTTGAGTACATATTGCTACAAATGCTTCTCTCGATAATAAAACCATAATAACAACTAATCCATACACAACAATAAAATAATAATAAAAAATTATATCATTTAGTTGTCAAATTGATCACTAAATTTATTTAGTGATGCAATCATCATCAATACTGTGGCTACTATAGACGCGGCATATTCAGCAGATACAAAGTACCCCTTTGCAACAACGCGTGGTTTTGTCTCCAGTCTGCTCTTTCAAACCTGGTCCTAAGATTTTAACACTATAAATTTTGCCCCCCTGTCAGAAATAACAGATCCGAATGATTGTTTACATTAAGTACAATGATAAACACCGTACAAAACCAATCATCGTCACAGACGAAACAAATATTGTTGCAATTAAGTAGATAAACTATGAAAAAATATGCCCTCTTCGCTTTATTTGGATTGACCACCTTAAGTGCTTATGCCTGGGAACCCTTTTGTTCGAAAAGCACAGCCAAAGCCAATAAAATTGTTGCCTATTTAGGAGCAGACGCACAATGGAATATTGAACAGGAAGATATGACCAAACTCAGGGCACAATTGAATGCAGTTGATGTCGTTAATTATGCTTTTGTACGATTTAGCACGAACTCTGAGGGTAATACCCTACCCAAACTGACAGTGGGTGATATAAAAAATATCCAGACACTAAAACAACTTCGGCCTGATTTACCCGTGATCATCGCTATGGGTGGCTGGGGCGATCGCGAAGGGTTCGGTCAGTTTATTAACGACCCCAAACAACGAGCGGCCTTTATTGAAGCAACAAAATCCTTGCTGCAAGAAAACCAATTGGATGGTATTGATATTGATTGGGAAAATGAGTTGCTGGCCTCGGCTGAGGAGATAAGAAATATCGCCGCATTAATCCGCGAATTAAAAGCAAAAATCGGCCCCTCAGGATATTGTGTGACTAATGCCGTTCCCGGAACAAGTTGGTATTGGGAAAAATATCCAGATGCTCAACTATGGTTCGAAGCTGTAGATTGGACGACAGTCATGGCCTATGACCATTATGGAACGTTTGGCCAGAGAACCGAACATGGTGCTGCCCTTTACGAGGATGATCGTCCTGAAAACACCAATTATCCCTATCCCAAAACCTCTGGTGATATAGCGGTATCCCATTATTATCAACAAGGTTTAGCCGGTGAAAAAATTCTTCTTGGCGTACCTTTTTATTGCCACTCGTATTATGTAGATGGGAAATCAATCGATACTAAGGCAAAAAATCCCGGCTTACATAGGCCAGTTATTGACCCTAATATTAATTCTCAAGTGAGTTATAATGAGGCGTGGAACCATTATGGAGAGGCATTATTCGCCTACCGTCAGCAATCCAGTTCTACTTTGGATACACAAAATTATTATGGCCTTATCCCCATAGAAAACACCACCATGTATCGCTTCATGAGTTGTGACAGTCCCCAATCGATTGCCAGTAAAATGGCTTATATTAAAGGTAACAATTCGCTGGGTAGTAATGCAAACAAACCCATACTACTCGGTGGCGTATCATTCTGGAGTTTACAACAAGATTTAGCATTTGAAGATCCTCAATCCTTATTACGTGCCATTGATGAAGGATTAAGATAAAAGTACTCACGACACACTCAATTACGTCAACGCATACGTGCTCGTGAGCAGGCCTTGCGCCCCAGCCAAACATTCAGTATAGTGAAATATCAAGTTGATATGTAGTTCCACATTTAGACTATGGATAGCTTAAAAGGAATTTTACATGACCAGACTAGAAGAATTACTCTACTCCTTAACCACCGTGATCCTTCGTTATCACGACAGCCAACCTAAAGTAAAAAAATTAGTTACGGAAACGGATGAAGAAATATTGCAAGAAAAATACCTCATTCGTGCTAAAGAAATAATTCAAAATCAAGAACTTAATTTTAAAATCTATTTAAGTAATCTGATTAAACAATGTACCGATAGTGGAAGAAGTCCTTTCTTATATTATCTCTTGCATGAAGTGGCCTCGCTCAAAGCATTGCTGGACCAAAAAAAATCACTTGAATCGATAGAATTACAAGAATACACCAATCACATTGCTCAATTACTCATAGATCTCAAGCGACTATTGGATACCCCAAAATCAAAAACTTATAAAGTCACCTACAGCAAAACTGCAGATGGTCCGGCGGTTCCCATTCCTCTTTCTGGTTTAAAAATCGAAGGATATTTCGAAGACGGATTATGTAATTCAGGAGAGATTTTAAAAGTTGGCGTTTTAAAACCATTCAAAATCACTACACACTCTTCAAATGAAGATCTTAAAAACATAGCAAAACAAATTTGCAACGAACATCAGCATACTTTTTTAGTGCCTGAATTATTCGCGCAAGTTGCTGATTATAAAAAAACAAATTTAGAATATGAAGAGAAACTGAATTCAATATCAACACAAGAGCAAGAAAAACAAATAAAATCAGAAAGCGTTTCTTCCAAACAAATGCTGGCTATTTATTTACTCTGCTTTCAATATAAAAGAACACTTGCACGAGCAGAAAAGCAAAAAGCCATGCTCGACACGCAACAAAAACTAATTGCTGAACTGCAACAAAAAGTCAGTGAGTTAACTCAACAGATTGAGAAAAAACCTTCACCTTTCAAATTTTATAGCCCTTCTTTTTAAGCATTTTACCTCCCTCTCAATAGAAGCGCCTTGAAAAATCCATGCTGTTAACATGGATTTTTCGCCACATCGCAATTTTTTGGTCATAATCTGTATCAAATGATAAATAAAACAGCAAATTATGCTAATAAAATGACCTATTAAGCCTATTTTTAATAATTCCTTAATAAAAAAATACTATCATTTAATGCATTATAGTTAAACCACAGTGAGGTTAATCTGTGTTCAGCAAGCAATCTAAAACAAAAACTGATGCCGTCAATGAAAAAATCAGCCGCATTACGAAAGCGACTGAGGTGCAAGACATACGATCTTTGGCACGTTTCGATGAACTTTTGAGTAAAAATCCACACCGTGAGCATATTCAAGGTTATTTTGCTGAAATTCCATTATCTGAATATCAGACATTTGTACCCAATGGACCTCTCTTTCCTGATCGCTATGGTCAACCTTACAAAGGCGGCCAGTTTGATGCCCCCTTATTCACCTTAAAAGAATGGCGTGACCATTGGCAAGAAGGACACCCCGACATGGAGCAACCCGATTTATTAGTCAATGCAAACTGGTTTAATGTATGGACCACCGGTGTGCCAAACGAGGGAGAAAAAATCAACCCTAGACAACAAGCACGTACCTATCTTATTGGGTTATCCCTGAGTAAGGGTGAGTTGGTATCTACCCACAAAGTGCTTGATCAAGAAAATGTTGGCCTAGATACGATTACTTTTGATGCATCAACTAAAAAAGCGGAGATCATTGCACATAGTCAAATTGATGATAATTCAGAAAAAAATCCCGATTTTTATAATCAGAAAAATGCCGTATCAGGATTTATTATTCTCCAGGATCAAGCGCAACAAAAAACCCCTGATTTAAATAATAATCATTCAAATCGATTGCCTCGCACCGGCGTGGGATACAAAAATAATGGCAAAACTCTGGTTGTAATGGTCATCCATAATCCTAATCGCAATTATGGAGTCACCGCCGAGGAGTTTGCGGATTTATTTAAGGCACTCGGCTGTACCGATGCAATCAATCTCGATAATAGCGGCTCAGCAGAACTTTATTACACAGGCTTGGGTGAATTCGGTAAAAAATCAGTCACCGTACAAACAAAAACGTGTGATGCTGGAGCTCTAACGGAACGTCCTAAACCCAATTGTTTGGGCTTTAAAAATGTAAGTCAATGCACCTTCTTTGCCAAGGATGACTCAGACATACCAACACGCAAAGAAAGTCTCGATACGCAGAAAAAATCAGCCAAAACTGATGATGATATAAGCTACACCTATTACATTAAACGCTAGTTTACGGTCGATTAAAATTTCCGTAAGCAATTTGCTCTCTCTCCTCCATAGAAATTGCATCGGAGGAAGCACTATCCGATGCAATTTTTAACGTCAACTCCAGAGGAAATTTGCTCGGACTAAAGAAACTATTATTATCGCGATAGGCTTGAGCAAGCATATGAGAAGCATATTGAATTTTATAATATTCAGTAAAGTAAGAGCAAACTACCGCAATATGAAATCGTGAAGCAGTATCATGTATACGTCGGTCATTGAGATAGAAAGTGCGGTCATTGGAATTAGAAACGATAAGATTTGCTTTAGCTAGATTCAGCATATGAATCACGCGATCCTTGGCCTCCACTGTCGGAAAGGTAACCCCTAACAGCTGATTTTTTGATAGAAAAGCAGGAAAGGAAACTTTATTTCCATCAACAACCAGGGAATCAATTTCTTGTACCTCTCTGCTTCGGTATCGACGCAAAAATACATCCCTTATTTCTTGATTTGGAAACTCAATCACCAATGATTTTTTATCACCATGAGCATACTCAGATAATTTGATGACTGGACCAAGAATACGCCGAATAAAATAATTCAATCGCTGTTTTAGCTCCGGTTCATTGGCACAATAGCGATCGATAATTTTTGTAAACCAAGTAGTGCATCGGTTATTTTCAGTAAGTAGCTGCTCCAGTTGATGATACGCTTGCAGTACTTGTTTTGAGCTCCCCGGATGGGATGGGATTTTGTCTAATAAATGGATTTGCTCACTCATGCTCTGGATAATCGATTGCACACGTGGGTAATGTGGATGATTTCGAAGTTCATTTGATAAGGCTATGAGATCATTGATATCCATAACCATCAATTTTAGTATGATGTTGTTTATTGACATTCTGTTTTCTCACCACGTTACATGATTCACCGACTCTACCAAAATGAGCTTCATTTTGTCTAATTAATTCCTTTTAGTCATTTTATTTGTCACCATTATCCAGGCTCCGTTTACATTTCGCGAGCTTGAAGCAAAATGGCTGGAATGTTCTAGGCCTTTAAATAAATTCTTTACCCTTGTGGGTATTTTATGTACCCTGGCTTTTCCCAAATTTAATGAATAAGGATCTTTCATGGCCAATTTTTCTACTTTTAGCGTTTATGAAAAAGAAATGCGAGCGTTCATAGATAAAGTTGTCGAGACCACTTCCTTAGAAAAGGATAAAATAACGACATGGCTTTATAGTGATGGAGTAATGCAATTTCGTGGGGGGCAAGCTGCAGATTATTATCCTTATGTGAATGAAAATCTCAAAAAATTTAACCATAGGCCATTAATCTCCAAACAACATTCGATGGGACAGATATTAACCGGCTTTATGACGCTTAAAAACGCATTCATCAACCAGTTTGCAAAAGAGGATCCCGAGCTCAAAATAAAGTTAGAACAATTATTTATTCTCAACCTTTATAGTGCCATTGAAAATCACTTACCCTTTATTGTCATTCAAAGCGAAATATCTTCTGAATTGAGCGCTTATCAAGATAAAAACGGTTCTCTTGGCCCCAAAGAAGCACTTCAACTCACAATAAAAATGTTTGAAGAAAAGCGTTTAAAAAATCCTCAATTGGAGGAAGATTTTAAAAACCAATTAATTTTGATGAATGAGTTTTTAGATGATTTAAGTAACAAATCACTCCCTTCAGAACAAAAATTCTTTAAACCAACTGGCAATAACAATGGTACGACAACAACGACTGAACAATTGACACCTAAATAAGCAAATGCTTTTGGAGAATGAAGGATGCCCTAAAACCACTCCCACTTGTTGGAGAGGGGATTACGCATCCCTCCACCCTTGTAGGAAAAAGGACTTTTTTTTTACCAATTATTTGCTGGAATCACTAAATTCAACGCGATTTCGTCCCAGGGTTTTAGCACGATACAAAGCGTCGTCAGCAAGCCTTATTAAATAAGTGGGATCATCGTTCTGTGGAATACATCCAGCAACACCTAAGCTAATCGTTACAAAACGAGAAACATCTGAATCAGGATGAGGCAGTTTCAATGCATAAACCGCTTCACGTAATGTATCCGCAAATTTGATCGCACCTGCTATAGGGGTGTCTGGCAAAATACAAGTAAATTCTTCACCACCATAGCGCGCAAGTAAATCGGTACTACGATGCATTGTCTCAGCCAACGCACGCGCAACACACTTAAGGGCATCATCACCAGCTAAATGCCCCAGACTGTCGTTGTAACGTTTAAAGAAATCGATGTCGATCATAATCACGGAGATTGATTTGGCATAGCGCAAAGCACGCTTCCATTCATGTTTCAGGAAGTCGTCGAATCGACGACGATTGGCTACCCCAGTTAATCCATCCAGATAAGACATTTCTTGAAGCAAAACTTGCAGTTTCTTTTTTTCTGTAATGTCTTCTCCTACTCCTACATAATGCTGGATTTCTCCATAGTTATTAAAGACGGGAGCAAAACTCCAAGATTGCCAAAACGTACTTCCATCCTTTCGGTGAAAGAGAAGTTCACCATTCCAGGCTGCACCGGATCGAATAGTTTTTCGTAAATTAGCAAACGCCTTTCTTGGTGTCAGATTATTATGGAAAAAATCAGTTGTATGACCATAAAATTCATCTTTCTGATAGCCTGACAATTTAATGAGTTGAGGATTAACGTAAATAATATTTCTCTCTTTATCAACAATCAGCACGGATACTGGGCTTTGTTCAATAGCCGACTGCATTTCACGTAAACGATTTCGCTCTTGTATCGCTTGGCTTATATCATGAAATGCGATCACAATTCCTTTGGTGTTTTCTTTGAGTTTAATTGGCGTTGTAATTAAAGAAACAGGAAAGCATGTACCGTCTTTTCGCCAAAAATAATCATCATCACTCGCATAGGGTCTCTCGGTTTTTATGACTTCCAAATTTTTACAATCCTCAATCGGATAAGGAGCATGAGTATGATACGAGTGATGAAAGAGTAAATGGGCATTTTTACCAAGCACTTCCCCTTCCTGATACCCTAACATACTGCAGGCAGCAGCATTAATAAACTCTATCGCAGCCTCTTTATTGATAACGACTAGCCCCTCGCCAAGTGCCGATGTAATATCACGTAAATACTGCTCACTTAGTTCCACCTGTTTTTTCGCTTGTTGTAAAGCACGTGTTATTTTTGCATTGAGTTGCAGGGCTTCTTCCAGCTCTTGGGTACGTTTCTTTACCTTATCTTCAAGAAAAATGGTATTTTGAAATACTCCAAAATCTGTTCTTGGCGTATTCATATCTTGTTCTGCTCTATCAATCAATGCCTTGATAATTTTATTGAGGCGTTCGATTTCAGTGATCAATTCCTGTGTATTTTTAGGCTTGCTTTTCTCAGGCATCGCTGTCTGTCCGTAATTCACCTATTGCTAGACCGGTGATGGTTTGATTGATATGAATTCCCTTAAATTGCTCTCCATAAGTGCTAAAACCAACGACATGATGATTCTGAAAAATTTTCTCTACGTCCTGTTTCAATCCTTCCCGTTGCATCTCCAAATTGCGAAGGATGCAGTCACACGCTAGAACCAATTGCGGCGTACCAATAGATGATTTAATGTCTTCAAAGGTTTGCTCAATATTTTTAATAAGATCAATACCATGAGCGGCCATAAAAACTAAACCGTTATCAATTGCACAATAAAACTTTAAGCTTCCATCGGGATTAGCCTTTTGAATCGAGCGTACATAATCAACTCCATTGATGCGTATTACCAGTGGTGTCGCAGAAAACTGTTTGGGATCCAGTTTGTCAACTTGAGTATTGACGATACGCGCATATTCCTCCACTGCCGGATAGCCATTAATTTCATTAACAATCCGACGCTCAGGATCTGCTTGCGTCACAACCAGCTTTTCATTCCCACAAACGAAATGTTGCGATTTGAATAGTTTAAAAGGATAGATTGTATTGACTAAGACAAGCGCGACAGAATCAGTATGAAAAACCCCATCGGCAAATATCCAAGTTTGCTTAAAGTGCAGATCATCGCCTGCAGAACCACCAACAAGTGCGATTTCTCCTAATGCATCTTGCAAAATATGAGTGATTTGCTCTTCGCGAAGGGATAATCCATCCACTAATAAAAAAGCAAAACTGTTTTCAGAATTAGTAGATGGTGCCCGTGCTTCAAGATGTTGAAGGAGATTATTGGCAAATGCCTGTCCTTTGTCGTAATTAATATTTTTTATATCATTTAGATGACCAGCCACAGCGGTAAAACCATCAGATGAAAAACTGACTCCTGAAAGAGAATGCTCTATATAACCGCAGGGTCCAATTTCACCAGCCGTTGTACATCCAATTACCTTAATATTTGGAAACAACTCATTTATTTCCTTGGCTATGGCATCCAGGTCATATTGACTCGAGCAAAAAAATAGAACAAGTTCCATATTTGGTTGATGCACAGCAGCATAAAATTCCTTGACCGCTGTCTGCGGATCGTTTGCAGTTGACTGCCCTATACGAATAGATTGCTGGGTGCTCATCTAACATTCTCCATATTTTTAGAGATGCACGTTGAAAAAATAAGTTTTTAAAATGACGCTTAATTTATTGCAAATTTACATATAAATATAGCACAGTTGCCGAAGTGGGGTCAACGTAGGATGGGGACCTACGCCAATTTTAAAAATCAGAAGATGGGGCTCTTTGTTGCTGAGACTCAAGATGTTTCAACAGTTTCGTGTAACGTGGTAAAACATAATTTAAAGAGCGCATTTTCGAAGATTGAAAAAATGAGACCTGTTGTGGCTCTCCTTTAGCTAAAATCAATTCTACTTCTTTATCTATTTTCATTTCTGTCTCAAGCCAACCTGTTGCATCGTGTACTAATACGGGTAAAACAGTCGCTTTAGGTGATAAAGCCTGATTTAATTGACGACTGTACACTCTTAACTGGAATCTCAGAGCATCCTCAGTACACGTTTCAACACTATAACCTAAGGTGTATAACTTATTTGTTGCTTTGGGTATCACCTCAGGCGAAGCAATTTCTATAAAATCATTAAATGAAAATGTCTGAGGGACTCCTTGTAAATAATTATAAACCACGGTTCCTTCACCACTCTCGACAACTCTCTTTTCACTTGAGGAAGGGATTTGAGATAAACCCATTTCATCCAAAGCCCTAAGAATTTTTAGATCCAGCTGGCCTTTAGCCGGT
Organism: Legionella cherrii; assembly: GCF_900635815.1. Taxonomy (NCBI): domain Bacteria; kingdom Pseudomonadati; phylum Pseudomonadota; class Gammaproteobacteria; order Legionellales; family Legionellaceae; genus Legionella; species Legionella cherrii. Next base: position 1,054,053 of record NZ_LR134173.1, on the reverse strand, counting down.
TTTTTTATTAAATCAATGGTAAAAGCGCCATCCATAAACGCAACTTCGCCCTTAATAAAGGATAAATCGGTATCTGCGTCTACATGAGTGATACTGACATTGCCTTTTTTATCGGCAATAATGAGTGCCACACACCCTTCTAAGCCTACTGTAGCCGGGAATCCTTTTTGGGTGGCCGTTTTTCGCACTGTTTCATTTTGACCTGCAATCAACATGACCCTGGGTTCACGTTGAATGATTTTTTTTTCTTCCATTTTTACACGCTACACCAATTTTAATTTGGTGAAGTATACTCGAGGCTCAGCCATTAGCCGATTATTTTCCTAAAAATTTAACTGAATTTAGAACACGAGCCGGACTCTCTTACAAACATCCATTTATTTTAAGCATCATAAACAAGCGATTAATAAATTCTTAAGCTTCACTCGTTACACTATATGTTTTATTGTTAATCTAAAAGGATAAAATATGCCTTTTGTTATAAAAGTATCAGAAGATAATGCGGTTCAATATTCTCCTGACCAATCCACCTTTTATCAATTGCACCCAGAATTTGATAAATCATTTCAAACAGATACAACTACTTATGAACCTATTATCATCGATCCTAAAGAAGAGGTTAACTTAGAATCCATCAGTATACACCATTGTCATACGGTGATTGTAAAAGATCGTACGTATAATAATTTTTTTATGCTGCATGTATCACCACAAGCACTGCGAAGACCCTATGATTCAGCAAATAAATTGGCAGGAAAAGTGGTAAGCACGGGGATGTTTGGTATGTTTTACATGGATTTTGATGCATCCCTGACCAATAGTAAAAAACCAGCCTACATCGATTTAGATCCATACTATTACGGTAGCAAAGAGATTGGAACTCATCCTGACTCCGAATTAGAAGTGATTGTGGTTGTAAATGCTGAGCATTGGAATCTACAAAAAGTCCGACAAGAAATTTTAGAGACATTACAAGCGCGAATTCCAGGAAAAATCGTTAAGTCTAATGTAATTATTAATAAAGCCTTAGATCATGCCTACTATTACAGCATTTTATTTGCTCCGAAATCTGAGTCTTTAACGGTCATCTCAACAAATGGTTTATATACCGAACCTTATAAAAACGCTTTCGACAATAATGTACACCAATATACTGATGAGATCCTTCCAGAAGAAACACAAATGGAGCTGAGAAGTCAGTTAAATAGTTTGCAGGGGGAAGCTCAAAAAATTACCCAGTCTATATTAGAATCACTTGACCCCTATGGAACAATAGAACAGTTTGTTTTAAAGCCATCACATGAACTGAGCTCCTTGATGCAAGGCAAAAGAACAGAACTTGAAAAAATCATTAAGGGAATAGAAGCGGTAATGAGTGGAAGTAAAAATCCAGTAATCAATCTAGGAAGTCCAACTTTGTACGAGACGTATAAGCAACTGGGTTTTCTGCATTTATTTGCTGGGAATTATGAGCAAAGTGTATCCTATTTCAGCAAAGTTACCCTGTACGCAGCCAACATGAGAAAAGCCGAGTTCGATGAGGATAAGAGTCGCTACGCAACTCTTACTGGCGCCATTTATGAGCGTCTTGGAAATCTTGAACAAGCTTATATTTTTTATAAGGACGCGCTATTAGGCTGTTATTATATGGAACGTCTTGATGCCGATCTGCGATTTGCCCGTGTTGCATCCCAACTAAAAGGAAAAGAAGTGGAGGCTCTAGAGGCTATAATTGATGCCAAAAACATTTTCCTTGATTTAATTGAGCGCGTTGAAAATCAGTCACCACCCCAAAAAGAAGAAATACTTAATGCCTTAAAAATAAGAGGCGCTGCGTGTGATGATCAACTTAATTCATTAAAAGAACATTTAATCGAACACCACCATGAGAGCCCTGTATTACAACAGGAGTTTGATAAACATTTTGCCCTATCAACCTACACAATCTAGGCTTTGAACGATGTTATGGGATCTTAAGCCCCATAACATCATGGGGTACTCGAACCGAAACGGTTCTTTGGCTTAACATTTAAATTCGCAAAATATTCTGTGATCGTGATCCTCGAACTCAGCATCCAGCGAATCCACATGGGGATACCTGCATAAAAAATTGATACCTGCCTTAATTTCTTGAAGCTGTTTATCCGCCATAAATCGTCCATCCACATAGAGACTGTAAGCTGTAATTGCAAAAACTAAAGTGGATACAAGCATCATCCCTAGACCGAGAAGAGCCGTCCCTAAGGGGGCAGTAAATACACTAAGCCCAAATAGCACAACTCCTAGGCCGCCAGCAGTAGCAATGATTGAATTGGCCAGCATATTAATGCCGCCAAAACACTGACTTGCTTTTTTATCTTCTTCTAGGTCGGAATTTAATCGAGCAAAAAGATTGGTTAATGGTTTAAGGGCTGAAGCAGGATTATAATGCTCATCCGATAGTGTCTTATCCAATACGTCTGCAATGAGAGTCTCTAAAGATGTGGTGTCTAAATTTTCTACAACCGCTTTTAATTCATGGAGGCTTGCAGTCATTTTTGAGATATGCTTCTTTAACTGCAATAATGCTTGATATTTATTTGTATCCCAATTTAAAGTTTCTTTGGCTATGAGTTTCTGCCGGATGGCTTTTTCAGAAGGAGTTTGAAAAAAACGTGGAAAGTAAATTGTGGAAATGATCATAATGTAACTTCTTCGGTTATTATTTTAGCGCATTATAAAAATGGAATGTTTCTTTTTCAAGACATCTCAGCCCGTTTCTAGCCCCCCCTAAAAAGTGATTCGAAAAATGATTCGTACAGTGACTCCAGTAATAATATAAATCATCGAATTGACACCTCAACAGCGTCCATAACGCATTGTTTCTCTTGATTATTAAGCAGCGCAATCCGGATGAAATTGATACAGAAAGAACCGTAAATAACCCGAAAAAATTATTTTTTTACTAAAAGTAATCTTTAAGTATAATGTGGGCAATATTTTATTCTTAGGATCAAAAATGGCTAAAAATACTCTTTTTAACTTTCTTTCTCAAAATGAGTCTATTGTCCAGTTACCTCAAGGACATAAATTGATATTGGACTTCAATAAAAGCAGCCAACACTATTATTACCGTATTGAACTGCCTATTGAAGAATTTAGTATAAAAGACCAAGGAAGCATGTATGCATTGGATAACCATCACCTTAGTGTGTATGAGAATGAAAATCGTCAAAATCCCAAATTAAGTCAATACCATTACACTGCTAAATTTATAAGCCAATCGGGTGAGCGTTATCGTCTGCATGTGTATTTCAATGCATTCGATGAATTAATTCAAAATATTGCCTTTGAGAGAGATACTGCTGATGGCTATAAGTTAATCGACAGTACCAATATGAGAAATCAATTAATCATTTTAGCACTCAGGCATACTGAACCGCTGATCAATAATTTAAGACAACAACATCAGAAAAAAATTAAAAATTTAGAAACTCATTACAAGGATTGTGATCAACGGCTGTTAAAACATTTTGATTCAGAACCGCAAAATACAACCGAAATTTTGGAAATCACAGAAGAAGCCTGTGGCGTTCTAAGAGAGCTGCTCCCACTTATCCGGTCTTCCAGTTACACTGAGGCTCTTCGCTTTCATGAAGCGACCGCGCGTTCCCTTAAGAAAGCCCGTACAAGTTCGGTTGAACTGATGACCAGCACCCCCAGTACTAATAGGGATAATCATGTCGAAGAGATTGCGGAAGAAGTTTCTAATCCTCAAGATGAAGCATCTTCACACGATCAAGCGGCCCAAAAAGAAGCTAAAGCCTCACATGAAAAAGCAACCCAAAGTACCAAACCTAAGGTTTTTATTATTGATAAATTAGCAGAGGAACTAAAGGCGCTAGATACTCAATTTGAAGAATTAAGTAAGGCACCCACTGAGGTTCAGGCGAAAAAAATAGAGGAATTATTGGCAAAAACTTATGAAATTAACCTAACCTATGAACGTCATCTCCAGTTGAAGGATTTGCATCAGTTACAAAAAATCCGTCGAAAACTGCAGAAACTTGAAGCGGATTTGTTACCTAGTTTATTGTTTGGCAATCAATTTGAACTGGCTGCGTTGTTAACCTCAAGCCATCATCTCTTGCGCGCTGAGAAATTCCTCGCTGTCGCGTTACAAACAGGCAACTCAAAGCTTCTTGATTTTATTTTGACGTATGGTGATATTGACATAAATAACCAACGCGTCACCGTGTTCAAAAAATCATTCGCATCCGCTGTATATGCCTGTTTTCAAGAGGATAGCGCCTCCCATCCTATGAGTGAATGCCTCTCTGTTCTAATTCAACACGGTGCATCTCTTTTTGCACCCGACAATAAAGGACTGCCTCTTGTTTACTCAATTCTCACCGGAGATACACATCCTCTGCGAAAAGCTTTATTTATGAATCGTGCCCGAACCATTGAATCCGTTGAATTTTTCAAAAAATTGAACGCCTTGCTTCGAGTTTATTTAACACGAGAGACACTGAGTATTGAAGACAAAAGCGCTATAGAGTCTGATCTAAAAAGCTTTGAGTCTCAATTGGAAAACTTGCAAACTGTGGATATGGAAGACCCAAGTTCGCGTTTTTTAATGAAACGGGTGAACCACTTAGAAGAAAGATTCGTTGGGGCAATCTTAAGTCAATTGCGGCAAGACCCAGAGATAATCGATTTAAACAAAAAAGTTCAAAAAGCTGCCGCCATGCTAAACTCTAAACTCAGTAAGCACCAACTACGACAGGCAAAAATTCATGTCTCTAATCATATTGAAAGCTTAGAGAAAGTATTGGCCAAAATCGATGTAATGAGTTTTGGTTTTGATTTTCTTAAAACTAAAGCGATTGAAGGTTTGAACAACCATTTAGAATTAATCCAAAAAAAATCTGAACTCCTCGATATTCAAAGTGAGATACTGCGTTATCGAAATAGAAAGGCCAATAAAAACTACAAAGATCTTATGCGCCAACAAAATGTTTTACTGCAAGAAATAAAGGAATTAGAGAAAGAAAATCCCTTGATGCAAGATTTTGAGGCACTGGACAATTCCTTGGAAGCGCTTGGCTCACTGGAGCAGACGTTTAAAAACCTTAACCAAGATCTTCAGTCCTTAAAGGGAATGAGCGATTTATTGAATCAATTTTCCATCATATTTTCCTTTTCAAAAAGCACCACTGCGGATTCCCCCACTGAAGCCGACGAGGACAAAGAAAATGATGAAATGCTCGCGAAATTTGAAAAAGAGCATGAAGATCTTATAGAGCTCATGAATAAACCGAGCTCTTCATTGTAGTCGGTCAGAATCGTAACCCGGGTTTATTCTAAAACCCGGGTTACGGCTTACGCCCTAATCCAGGCTACAAGTACTAAGGCAATGCAAAATGCCAATTCATGGCTTTGGACAAGCCTTCCAGCATGATTTCACCACGGATGCTATTTCCTTTGGCATTCACTCTGGGACTAAGTACCACAATACCTGCTTTACCAGGAACAACGGCTATGGTGTAGCCCGATACGCCGCTTTTAGCGGGCATCCCGGTTTTGACCATATGGGTGCCTGTTTCATCATAGAGTCCACAGGTTGCCATAATCGCTAGAGTAATTTTAGTGGTTTGAGTAGAAATGATTTGTTCCCCAGAGTTCGGGTCTCTTCCCGCATTTGCTAATAAGGTAGGCAGGAAAAGCATTTGTTCTAAATTGGCTTCATAGGAACAAAGTGCAAAATACAAATCCAAGGTTTCATGAACATCCGCGCCAAGATTGCTTCTGCTCTTGAGTAAATAGGCGAGGGCACGGTTACGATTCCCTGTGCGTTTTTCAGAGGCAAAAACGAGGGGATTAATACTGAGACGTTGATTAAACAATTTTTGTGTCCAATGTTCTAACCAACCAAATTGCTGCTCGCCCTTTCCCGGAATATGAGAGCATAAGGTAATCGCCCCAGCGTTCAACATGGGATTTGATGGCTTGGGACCAAATTGTTCCAAACGGGTAATTGACGCAAAATCATCTCCAGAAGGTTCTACTTTAACCCATTCAAACACTCGCTCCCCATATTCTTCAAGTAGTCCAATTAAAGGAATCATCTTGGCTGTACTTTGCAATGTTACGGGACTCAACGGGCTGTTACTGTAAGAAAGCAGTTGTCCACCTATGGGTTGTACGGCAATTGCAGTCAAATCTTGATTCACATTGGCAAGCTCTGGAATATAATCCGCCGTTTTACCCTCTTGATTCACCTCTGCGGTATGAACTAAATCTTCTAACAAATTGATGGTAAGCAATGATGACATAGTACCCTTAGACTGAAAAAGCAGCCATTATGATAAATTTAGCACATTAAAACAAATAAATTTGCAAACCGGATTAATTAAAAACTTAATGAGTTGAGGATACTGAAGGCATAAATAGGTTGACATGTATGAGACCAGTCTACTATATGTTTTATACAGAGGTAAAAAAAAGGGTTCACAATGTCAGGATGCTCACGCTGTGAGTCTATTGATTCATACGTATTGCAGGGGAAAGTATTTCTCCATATTATAACCCCCACAGGCCACACATTTTCCAAATTAAAATCCGGGTTGGAGGCTGAATTTAATTTGGGAACAGTCGATCGTGGCTACCTTTACCTCGATCTGCCCCCTGAACAATTTGATAACTTTGCTACCCTAGTCAAGGGTTTATTAAGTCAACAGGAACTCAATGACTCCAGCGTTATCATGCTCTATGATAATCAAACCAGCATCAGCCCTGCACAGGCGCTGAAGGCGACGCGAACGCTCGCTTCCTTTGTAAATATGGCCTCTGCACAATGGCTAGTTCACATGCTCGACCAAAACCTGCTCACAATCTGGTTTCAACCGATAGTTTCCAGTGTAACGCATGAGATTTATGCTCACGAATGTCTGCTCCGCGCGGAGCAACATGGGAAAACCATCGGTGCCCAGGCTATTCTTTCTGCTGCAAAAGAAGCGGATATGCTGTTTATACTCGATCGTCATGCCCGGATCAACGCCATTAACACGGCAAGCAACCACAAAAAAAAGCTCGAACGGCTATTCATCAACTTCAATCCGACATCCATTTACGATCCGCAATTCTGTCTGCGTACCACTGATGAAGCAGTAAAAAAGGCACAATATGAGCCCGAGCAAATTGTATTTGAAATCACTGAATCAGGCCTTGTGGATGATAGAGAACACTTGGTGCGTATTACGCAATTTTACCGGGAGAGAGGTTATCGTATCGCCCTCGATGATTTAGGCTCAGGATATAGCTCGCTTAATATGCTACATGAGCTTAACCCCGATCTGGTCAAGCTGGATATGGACCTGATCCGCGACATCCATAACTCACCAGTCAAACAGATTATGGTTGAAAAAATTATTGAAATAGCTCAGCAAATGAGCATAAAAACCGTTGCTGAGGGTATTGAAACCAAGGAAGAACTCGAATGCCTGAAGCATTATCCGATTGATTATTATCAGGGCTACTACTTTGGCAAACCTGCGCCAATATAGGCGATTGCATTGGAGCATTGGCTCAACTTTGCCTCATTTTATTCAATCAGCATTTCTGTAATTACTGGATGCTCTCATAGCAATACCTGGTTCTCTGCAAAGATCTTCTGGCGATAACCCACTGCGTTCCTAACCTTTACCTAGTCGTTCCCAATAGTTTTCTTTTGATTTCATTTAAAGCGCCTCTTTTTGAGAGGCTCAGTTTATGGATTTTTTAGTTTGTAGGTAGGTTTATTTGGCCTAACGCATCCGATGTTTATCCTTTTCAAGAGAATCTCTCCATGCTTGTTCCTCAGACTCCGTTGCAAAAATTTCTGTGTCTGACTTTTCTGAGCCCTCTTCTGCTACTATTTTTTGTCTAGGCACTGGCATACTGCTGGGTTTATTCTTAAGTTGATTAATACGTTCCACCGCATGGGGTTGAGGATTGAGATAGATTTTCATAAAAGTCCTTTTATTAACCATTATGACTATAAGTATAGCTCTTTTAGCCATGGCAAAGTTTGAGGATGCTGGATGTTGAAAAACGGTGGGCTTTGAGTGGGGATTGCGCAAAAATAATACCGATCGAGCGGAACATGCATCAGTCTGTAAGGCTTTTGAAGAATTATTTTTGCACAAATACAGCCATTGAGCGAATTGGGGGGCAAAGCATTTTAATTCGCTCTTGGTGACCGTCCATTATATGAAGCAACCCGAGCGCCCCATTCTAACAGATTTTTATTGCAATCATCTTTATCTAAAATCACCTCGATAAAGCATAAGGCATCTGTTTTCTTTGCTTCTACGATTGCGTCCAAAAGCGCTTGATGCGTTGGTGCTTTAAAAGCTCGAGCTTTGGCCTGCTGCCCATTAAAAACTTCGACTAAATCAGCATAATGCCAATTATTAATCACATTATATGGGCCATCATGAATTTGAACCTCAATTGTATAAGAAGCATTATTCATTAAAAAGATAATGGGTTTATAACCATAACGAATGAGCGTTGACAGTTCTTGAGCACTCATTTGGAAAGAACCATCCCCAATCAAAGCGATAACGCGCTTTTGATTATGAAGCGCTGCCTGCATACCCAAAAGTGCTCCTACAGACCAACCAATCGATCCGTATTGCATTTGAATTTCAAACGGGCAGTTTTCGGGTAAATTGAGACGCATGCCATTAAACCATGAATCCCCAGTTTCCGCCAAAATTCCATAATCACTACTTAATAGTTTCTGAATTTGGCCAAACAGGAATCGTGTAGTGAGCGGTGAGTTTAAATCATCCGGCTCATGATATAAGGGGGCAGATCCTGCGATGCGTTTATATGCTTTCACTGAAGCATCATTGACTTTCAATTTATCCTTCAAACCGCGCAAAAACTCACTCATGTACACTTCGGTATATACATTACCCGCAACAGAAACACTACCATCAGCAATGACAATAAGCTTCTTGGGTTGGATATTACACATATGACCAACCGTGGTGTAATCGTTAAAATTAGGCCCTATAAAGAAATAAAGATCGCTTGATTCAACAATTTCAGCACATCCTGGAGAGCTGACTGGTCCCCAATAAATGCCAATATAATTAGGATGTTGTTCTGAGACAAAGCCCTTCGCATCAGGCATTGCAGCGAGGGCATAACCGCAGGAGAGGCTTAAGGCTTCAATCATCGCCGTAGCCTCACAGGGACGCGATTTACTTCCTGCGATTAACACAGGCTTGACTGCTGAATTAAGTTGATTGGCTGCATCTTCAATTGCGGCAGCAAGAGAAGAGGTATCACTCAAACGTTTGACATTAAGCGCCCGCTGCGTTGGCGGGGAAACACTTGCTCCAGCAATGTTGCATGCAATTTCAATGTAAACAGGTTTTTTCTTTTCAAGTGCAATGGCAATGGCAGAATCAATTTGCATGGGCGCATCGCTAGGTCTATGAATAAATACGCTATGTGCTGTAATTTTCGCAAATATTTCACGGACATAGCTGTAATTTTCCGTTGCCAGCGTATGGTGTAAAATTTCCGCATCCTGCACCGAGTTTGTATTAGGTCCCCCGGAGATCACAATGATCGGCAAATTCTCAGCATAAGCCCCTGCAACTGCATTGACTGCACTCAAGCCCCCAACACTATACGTTACAACCAGTGCAGAAACCCCTTTGATACGCGCATAACCATCTGCTGCATAACCTGCATTCAATTCATTACAACAATTGATCATGTGCAGTGCGTCGTTTTTTAAGAGCTCGTCGAGCAAGCCCAGATTGTAGTCCCCAGGAATTGCAAAATAATCATTTATTCCCAATTCTTGGAGGCGTTGTGCGAGATAAGTGCCTACAGTAGCCATAAAAAATCCTTTTGCGGAAATACTGCTTAAGAAGTAAATTTATTATGGCAGTGGCCTGTTCTTTCTTCAAGGAATTCTTTGAAACGCCTTAAATCACCCTGAGCGGAGCAATCTCCACTCAAAGATACCCTTTCAGTGATGTCAACGCTTTATCGTGGACGCTGTCATCCCGGCGCAGGCTGTAATCCATTCTTCGAAATAGTTCATCACTCGATTAAGTTTGGGCAAGCCATACTTCTTAGCAATTTCAAACGACTTCGATTTCAACAGGAGCAGTGCCTTTTATACCGAGTTTCTTAGCAGCAGCAAAGGATAAATCAATGATCCTGTTCGATAAAAAAGGACCTCGATCAGTAATCCGAACCACAATCGACCGGCCATTATTCAGGTTTTTAACCCGTACTCGTGTAGCAAATGGGAGTGTTGGATGAGCTGCTGTCATCGCATACATGTTGTAGCGTGCTCCGCTCGATGTTTTTTGATTTCGAGCATGTGAGCCATACCAGGAAGCAATTCCTTTTGCTTTGTAATTTTTGGCAGATTTCATCACATGATATGTTTTCCCTCTGACCACATAGTGATCCGGACTATTAGCTTGCTGATGAGCACAAGCAACCAGCAGCATCGGGAGTATGCCTGTAATGAGACGTTTAATGGTTAATAATATTGCATCATAATTCATAAGTTATCTTCTACTTCCACAACAGATATTTTACATATAAAGTTTTAAATGTTATCGAGATGACTTCTATAAAAAACTTAATTTAAAAAGTAATAGATCACGAAGGATGTCACAATACACCAAAATAAATCTATTTTTAATCAAAAAAAATGCATCATAGCGCAAGTGAAGCGCTAGGCCAAATATATTCTTTTTCCATCAGCAAAACCAGTTAAAGAGCATCAATAGGGTCAGACTCCATTAATGCTACCCCATCGATTCGAATAAGGGTTATGTATTCCATAATTATTTCTCTGATCGACTGCGTTTTTTTTAAAATCGGTTTTTAATCGCTCCTCATGAGACATCAAGATTTATCGATTTATTATCAAAGATTAGGCATAACGCCTAGGACTTCATCTCTTTAGAATTTTAATCCTTTTGTCTGGGAAAAACACTCTGCTTTAGTTGAGGAAATTGAGATATGAAATTTTGATTGAATTCCATAGAAGAGCTAAAAAGTGGAGTTTCCGGTCAAAGGGGGCAGACACGATTGATTATAAACTGAAAACATCAAAACTAATCTCATCAATCGAGTCTGAACCCATCGATCTTATAAATGGTCAATAAAATACTCCCCTATTCTCCGTAAGACATACAAATCCATGAAATAAATAGAATGGTTTGCATTAGGAACTAATAACATATCAAAATTTTTATCGGCCTTAATTAACGCATCCACAAGCTGCATCATATTGGCTGGATGAACGTTATCATCGAGATCCCCATGAATTAAAAATAAATTTCCCTTCAATCGATCCGCCAGCAGATAGTTTGATTGTGCGGTATAATCTACATCGCTTGGCAACCCGTGATATCGCTCCCCCCAGAATGCCAAATAACTCCGTAAATCTTGTAACCCAGAAATACAGACACCCACCTTATAGAAATCAGGATACGCCAATAATGCCCGCGTTGCCGCATATCCTCCCGCTGACTGTCCCATAATCCCCACTCGATCGATATCAATATAGGAATATTGCTTCGCTAAGTTTCTAATGATCTCGATATGGTCCTCTAATCCTCCAGCTGTTTCTAAATGCTGATAAGAATATTGATGAAACTTTTTAGAGCGAAACGGGGTGCCACGTCCGTCCACATTAATGACGATAAAACCCAACTCAGCGACACTTTGAGGCCACCAACAACCATGTATGTATTCGGGAAGATCCGAACAATATGTTTTGGGTACGCGAGTCAACTGTGGTCCAGGATAAATTTCATCAATGATTGGATATTTTTTCTTTGGATCAAAATCTGTAGGGAAATAGATAAGCCCATAAATATCAGTTTCCCCATCGGCTCCCTTGAGACAGAAGGGCTGTGGTTGCTTATATCCCAAAGCAAATAATTGGGAAAAATCGGCTTCTTCCAGGGTAATGATTTCATGGCCATTTTTATTCCGTAATTTAGTGACTGGCAGGGACTCCATAGACGAATAATAATCGACAAAATATTCCTGCGATGGTGAGAAAACAATGGTGTGTTCTGCTGTTTCAGGGGTCAGTAATTGCACTTCACTCCCATCCAAACGAGCACGATATAAATAACGAAAATAAGGATCAACACCCGGTTCTTTGCCATTCCCTGAAAAATAAATCCACCGATTGGTGCTGTCTACATGGAATACTTTGCGCACCATCCATTCCCCTTGAGTAACCGGATTTTTGACTTGTCCGGTCTGTAAATCATGTAAATAAAGATGCGCCCATCCATTCTGAGTGGATAACCAAACAAACTCTTTCGAATCCTCTAATATTCGCGTGTAATTCTGCCAGAGGATAAGCTGACTGGGTTCGACATAGCCGGTCGATTTTTCGGTTAAAATAGTCCGCTGCTGTTCTGTAGCAACATCCAGTTCACATAACGACAGTTGATGGTTTCCACGCTCTTCTTTTAAAAAAAAGATTTTTTTACTGTCTTCACTCCACCATACATAGCCTGCTTCAATTGGGGAACCCACCAATGCCGGCATCAAGGGAGGTAAGTCAATCGTGCGCAGCTTCTTTTTTTGCACGTCAATCAAACATAATTTAATTTCTGGAATCACCTCATCCCCTACAAAAGGAATATGGGCCTCAAAAACCTGGGGACGCAACGAACCATCTTCAGGAGCATGTTGTAGCAAAGGTAATTTTTTTACCTGCTCTTGATTGCATTGGAACGTCACGATTTTTTTTGAATCAGGCGACCAAAGCGCCATAGGTGGAAGCGTTACCTGCATACGACGCAGCGACAAGGAAGTTAAATTCGTATCAGGGGAAGCAGCATAGGCATTGCTCGCACTACCATCTGCCGTCAATTGATATTCTTTCTGCTCATCCAATGAAAAAAGAAATAAATTGTGATCCTTGCTGTATAGTTCCCAACACTGATCCGGTGAACGTATTCGCGATACAATTAAAGCAGGAACAAATCCCCAAATTTCCATAATCGAAGGACAATGTGACATGGCCGTTTGCTTTGATGTATCTGCCATAAGTTCGAGGGTCTGAGTTGTTCGATCATATTGAAAAATAAAGTGTTCAATATAGAGCTGCAAAATATGCTCATTAAAAAAATCGACTTTATTGATGGGTAAGGCAAAGGCGTTTACTTCGCTTTTTAATTCATTCGCAATTTTTTTTGCCAATACTGAATGGTCAAATGCAAGCTCTTTCTTTTTAGTTTCCAGATTCAAAATAAGATACTCATAACCTTTGGTAGTATCATGACGATAGCAAATAAGCTTTTCGCTGGGTGACCATGCGATCGCAGGTTGTAAGTTCCTGATTAAACTGAACACATTTTGGGGAAGAAATTTTTTTGACTTCTCATAACGCGCTGCTCTGTCTTTTTCCATAATTAGGCCCATTATTTTTGATTTTGTTGCATTTTGGCAATCATGTCACCTAAATCACTGTATACCCAAGCCTCAGTGATTTGATGAGAACTATCCAAACGAAAAATGGTAATACCGCTATAAAATACAGGCATCCCTGTTGCGGGAATTTCTGAAAATTCCCCTCGGTGGGTTCCCTGACCATGCCAGCGCGTCACCACTTTATCGCCACTCACTATTAGATCATCAATAGAATGCATCAGGTCTGGAAAGGCTTTATACCATTCCAACAAAGCTTGTTTAAAATCGTGTAAATTTGCAGCTTGATCATAGCTGAAATGAATTAATGTCTTTGCTGAAAAGAGCTCATCGGCTACTGCAGCCTTTTGTTGGTTCCACATTTCATCAAAAACTCTTCTCACTGTCTTTTCTATAGCTGTAGTCATCTTCATTGGTTCCTTGATTGAGAAGATCATTTTTTAAGGCATCAAACCTGTTACGCTGCGCGATTTGAGAACGCTTTATTTTCTTGAGTTCTATTCTTGTAGTCTATAACTTCCTCTAGTGCATTAAAGATACTTTTATGTTTTGCCACTACAGTAGAATACAGTCTGGAACTAAGGAGTGCCGCAATATCAAAATCGCTTAAAGGTTCTCTTCCCTCCTTATTTTCTAAAGCATCAATTAATTTTTCTGCTGCCTTAATTTTATCCTCGACGCTAAAACCAAATTTTAAGACGCTCATTTTTGTTCTAAAGCGAGCAGACTCTATATCTTTCTTATTGACGTGCAACCATTTGGGTATTAAGTCCCATTCTGCTCGGCGTGTCACGCAATATTTTTTAAGATCGTCAATAAAATTAGTTGTTGCTTGAGCATCATCTTTTGGAGCAGCATTTTTCTGGGTGGCCTCCGGAGGATGATCAAAAAGATCTAGAAAATCGACTAAATTATTTTTTTCTGCATATTCACGTGCAGATTCTTTTCGATTTGTATCTTCATCGCGGGGATTAGCACCATATTCCAGCAACAACTTAGCAAGTTCAAACTGATTATTCTGGACAGCTAAAAGCAAAAGATTATTGTCGCGCTCAAGTTCACCAGGTTTGAAACCATGCTCCAATAGTGCCTTGAAACTTTCAAAATCCCCTCTTGATAATGTTTCCTCCATGACCGTCCCAAAATTGGACCCACAAGGCCTTCCTCCATAGTCAAGCATTAATTTTACTAGATTGTAATCATTTTGTTTTATTGCATCTTCAAAGGCAGTTTGAGAAAAATAGGGTTGAAAATTTGGATCAGCACCATTTTTTAAAAGCATTTCAACTATATCCATGTTCTTTTTTGCTATTGCCACGCGCAGAGGAGTATTAATATTGTATGGATCGGTTTCCGGTGCCGCACCACATTTAAGTAACTCTCGCACTGACTCTATATTGTTCCTGAAAATAGCTATCAGAAGAGGGGTGTATTTATCGCTAGTCTGTTTATTAACATCTGCTCCTTGCTCTGCCAAGCGAGAAATATGTTCATAATTATTGTTGTAAACAACCGTATTTAGCAAAGTTCCTCCTCGTGAATCCTCCCATTTGGTTTTAGTGGCCATATCCTGCTCAGATAATTTTTGTACTTCCTGCATCCATTCAGTTAATACATGTTGCAATGGTTCATTTCCTGACATCGTAAAAACGCGCGTGTTAATTACTCCCGTTCCATTTGTAGAACAAGCCCCCTCTATCAACAAGGCTTGAGCAATTGCACCATCGTCTGAATATTCCTGAGCCGGCGGCGTATTTGCATCAATAAGAATCCATTTATCTTGTTTCGGATTAAAGCAAACAGTAATCGCATGACGTAGCCCATGCCCAGATATAGCTAAGCCTACAGGCTCAGTTGGCTTGGGAATCATCGCATTAATCTTTTCTCTCAGAAGTGTTAAATATTCTGTGGTCATTTCTTTTTGTTGATAAGCTCCGGACAAAACTGGCGGCAATGCAACTATTCCTCCCTTATCTTCGATTTTTTGAGGAATGGTAAATTTGATGAAATCACCTTGCTCGAGATTTTCCTCACTATCAAATAAATGCGGATAAAGACTACGTTGTTGCGTTAATTCGATGCCATCAAAAAAAGCGAGTGTATCGACTAGGAGATCTTTCGATTTCAAGTAATCTTCCAGTATCTTCTTTAATAATGTCTCTTTGGTTTCTTTTCCACCAGTAGGTTGGCTGTCGAATTGAATCGCTGCCTCTTTTTCAAAATCATTTAATGGGATATTTAATAAATGATCGACTCTTTGTTTAAAAACGCCTAATTCATTTGCGAAAAGAGCCTGCATTCCCATGTAAGCATAACCATTACAGATTCCATCCTCATCAGAGGTGTAACCTAATACTTTCATTAAGCTAATTAATTGACTATGCTTGCTGAGCGTTGTTTCAACTTTTTCTTCCATTTTCAAATCTTAAAATAACGATGGAATACTCATAATTATAGCTGACTTATTCTCTATTTTATGGGGTAGTACTGGCCTTGCTTAGCGCAGTTGCAACAACCACCGCCGCCGCGGTTAATCCCAAGGCTAAAGCAGGCTTAAAAAAACTAAATTGATTGAGCTTCCTTTCTACTCCATGCATTTTCGGTTGTTGAGTCATTGTAGGATCCTTTGCCAAGCTTGCATCCATAAGCATGGTAGGCCCTTGTGGCGGGCTCGCGTTCACTATCATCCCTTTACGTGCCTTAATGCTTACCTTAGAAAAAGGGATGTTATCCTTTCTTGCCTCCATAGTGTAATTACCGGGTGGAACATTGAGAAAGGCCACGCCGCCATCGAGCGAAGTCTCTTTCAATGTGCGGATAAAAGGATTGGTTTTGTGGACTATTGGAAAAATACCGAAATAAAATGTTTTTACATCGACTTTTGGTGATAAGCTGACCGTAACCCCCTCGATACCTTGAGGAATGTCATCCATGGTCGTATTAGGTGGTGTAACGGTTGCCGCAATCTGGCATGCTTCAGGATTTTCAGTTTCCCCCATAGCGAAGGCAAGAAATTTATAAGCCATATTTGAAGCGACTTGGAATGAAATATTTTTTAGGAAATTTTCGTTATTGATTCCTTCTGTGGGGACAATCAAAGTGGCTGTTTGGGTCGTCTTATAGCCAGTCCAAAAAGATCCGGGCTTTTCAAAAACTAAAGTAATCGGTTCGCCAACAGGCCATTCAAATGGCCCGAATTTGCCGGAAGAATCGGTCTGAAATTTTAGCTGGTTGTTTTCAACGACGGTGATAGTTGCACCTGCAATAGGCTGACCGGATATAAACGAACGAGCAAATCCAGATACCAATGCTGTTTTCATAAATAAGTTCCCTCTATAGATTAACCCCAAATAATTATTCCGTACTCTAATGGGTTCTACCAAAAATAGAAAGACTCATAAGTCAATCAAACCTAGGGGGGCGAAATGATTTTTTTGCTTAACTGAATTGATATTTCGGCTTCTTTTCTTCAATAGAGAGCATTTTTTCTGAAGTAGACTGCAGCTGCTTTTGAAAGAAACCAGGTCGTCCTTTATTGGGATTATCTGTAGGCAAAAAAGTGAGGATATAGGAAATTACATCAAAAGGCAGTCTATACGTCAGACTATCTCCGCGAATGAGTCCAACCATAGGTGCCAAAGTCCTGGCCAAATCAGACTCCCCGTTACTTGACAGAATAAATCGAGACCGGTTTTCACCAAGCGCTTGCAATAGGGTATCTTTTTGTTGCGCTGTTTTATTTAGAAACAGCTTATTAAAACCGAGATTAATCGATTTCACATGGGGTGGAATAGCAGCCAAAGCCTCGGCAAGATCAGCAACAGGCATGTTGCCAAAATTATTTCCACTTAAATCAAGCTCAGTCACGTGCTCAGGAATCGCTGCAAAAGCCAGAGCGAGATCAGCTCCAGATTTGGCGCCAAGATAATTTCCACTTAGGTTAACTGATCTCACCCCCTTCGAAAGATTGGCTAACGCCAAGGCTAATTCAGCACCTGGGGTATTACAGAAACCATTCATGGATAAATCCAATGAGCTCACACTAATTGGTATTGCCTTTAAGGCTTGAGCGAGTTCAGCACCCGATTTTCTACCTAAACCATTTTCTGCTAAAACAAGAGAGTCCAGATGATTGGGAATTGCTGCCAAAACCTGAGCTAATTCAGTACCTGATCTTGCCCCCAAACCATTATTTTCCAAATTGAGTAACAAGATGCTTATCGGGATTGCTGCAAAGGCTTGAGCTAATTCAGCACCTGATTTGACACCAAGGTAATTGCCACCTAAATAAAGCCTGATCACACTGGCTGGAATTTTTGAAAAAGCCTCAGCTAATTCTGCTCCAGATTTATTGCAAAGCTTATTTGAGCATAAACTCAAACTGTGACAACCATTAGGGACACTATCAAAAGTTGTTATGAAATGATTTCCTGAAAGCGAGGCTAGATTTTTTAACTGATAATACATGCAGGGACAAATAAAATACAAGTGCGCCACATATTAACCCGTTTGCTTATAAAATACAAAGCCATAGGCTAAACTTTACTTGCACTAACTGCTTGCATATTTTTTTCCTGGTGTCCATCTCTAACACTATTTCATCAATAGGCTATCCAAAATGATGGGCTAAATAAGCTCTAAGCTTAGGCACAATAAACTCTGGTTTCAGCTCTTTAAACAGTTCATGCGCTTTCTCTTTCAATTCAGTGCCGGGAGTATTCACATCTAATTCAGTTTTAAAATCAAAAAGATGCACTGCGACGTGATTTAAGTCATCTTCAAAAGTAGACCACTCCTGTTTCTTGATCCAGGGAGAAAAAATCGTAAACGAAGGTTTGTTGAGCGCTTTAGCGATATGGATTGCACCGCCTTCATTGCCGATAATTGCATCACATTCATTCATTATGGCAATAAACGTTCTTAAGTCATAATTGGATAACTCAAAGAATATATTCTCTTTAGCATCCTCATTACATAGCTCATACACTTTTTGTGCTTCATCTTTTTGGTGAGGCATAAAATTAAATAAAATATTCACATCGACCTGGCTTACGATTAGATTGACAAGCGTCGCCATATATTCAAGGGGATAGGTTTTTAAGGGACAGCTGCCAATAATATTCAACATGATACTTTTTTTAGCAGGTATTTGATGTTTTTTAAATAAAAAAGCTGCTTTGCGTTTTTCATTATCAGTAAGATAGATCTTCGGATGGCGATCCGGAACCACATCGTTTAAAAAAGGTTGAATTAAAAGAAGTTTTAAGTCAATCGCCAGTCCAGGTTGGTTGCTTTCTACTGTTTCCTTGGAAAGATTATCTGTATAGAGGAAACTTCGATATTTTTTCTTATAGGAAATACGCCGCTTTGCTGCACAAAGCCAAACAATAAGCCAGCTTTCCAACTTGGTGTACGCATCAATCACCACGTCATACTGCTCACGTCTGATTTGCAAAACAAGTTTTATAAAGGCCCGTAAACTTGTTCTATGTTTTGGATCAAAAGTAACAACTCGATCAATATTAGGATTTCCCTCTAATACAGGTAGCGCCTGTCCATACACTAAATAATGAACTTGTGCATGTGGCATTACTCTTTTTAAATTATTAGCAAGAACAGTGCAGACCACAATATCACCAATCTTTTTATGCTGCATCACCAATATTTTCATTCTTTCTCTCATATAAACTAAAATTAATAATTAAATAAGAACCTTCAATTTTCATAGTTTCCACCGGCGATGAACCCACCACCATTGCTCGGGATGCTCGAGGATTAATTGTTCCAATTTTTGGTTATAACGTAAGGTATTATTGTAGATCGCTTGCTCTTCATCTGGCTGGGGTTCCCATGTTAAGGCAGGATGAAACTCAAGCACATGTTTCCCAGAGGGTTGGCGATAACATGAAATCGGAACTACAGGAACTTGATATTTATTTGCAAAAAAGGCCAAGCTTCGGTAAGTCCCAGCCTGAGTACCAAAAAAATTGACTGCAATGCCTTCTTTATTCTTAAGTTCCGCATGTTGATCCAGAGCAAACAGGATGGTTTCCTTATTTTTTAAAGCTTTGATTATTTTTATGGATGCGCCCGATTTATCAATTCGTTGTAACCCATAACGGATATTACGATTGAAAATGAATCGTTCAAGCCATTGTACACGGATGGCCTTTCTAATGACCTGTATAGGGCCTATTAAAGGGTATAATTGAGAATTCGCCAGTGGAATAGTCATCTCCCAATTTCCTAAATGCCCCATAAGCAAGAAACACCCACGCTCCTGTTTTTTTGCTTCCAAAAGGCATTCAATGCCCCTAATTTCTACCCGGTTACCGAGGCGCGCATACCAATTCATAAAGATTAGCTCTTTCAAAATTGAAACCACGTGAGAATAAAATGCCATGGCCAATCTTTTTTTTTCTTTTATGGAAAACTGGTTTTTAAAAACTCGCTCGATATTATCGAGCACAATCTGTCGGCGTATGGGAAGTAAATGATAAAATAAAAATCCAGAAACACTAACCCGAAATTTAGTCCTCAACTGCTACATCTCCTATTACATTACCATCGCTTATAAGACCAAAGCCATTGTTCAGGATATGCGAGCAGCATTTCCTCCAGTCTTTTATTATATTTTTCCGTATTTTCCAGATAAGTTTGCTTTTTGTCTTTTGACGAGTTACTGGGGATCTCAGGGTGAAATTCGATGATGTGCTGCTTTTTATTTAATCGATAAAAACTAACCGACAAAACAGGGCAATTCAGACGATACGCAAGATGAGCCAAGCTCCCATAAGTTTTACTTGACTGTCCCAGGAAACTGGCTCTTAAACTGGACTTACTATGACAAGGTGGCCGCAAATCAAAAGGAAAAAAAACTACATTTTTAGCTCTTAAAGCGTTGCGGGTTTCAGCAAGGGCATTATGTTTTTTAATTATTTTAAAACCTGCTTTTTCAAAACGACCCCAAAAAATGGAGTTTAAAAAATTGAATCGCAATGGCCTCCGAACACAATAAAAATGATGGGCTCCTTTTTCAACTTGATTCAAAGAAAAAAGAGGAGCAAATTCCCAATTACCAAAATGCCCGGTTAAAATAAGCACTCCTTTTTCTTTTTTGAGTGCATTGTATAGATGCTCGACCCCAACAATGTTAACCCGCTTCGCTAAATATTTTTTTGTCAGAAAATTCATTAAAAAAAGCTCTTTGATGCAAAGAACCATATGGGAATAATAAGCTACCGTAATACGTTTTTTCTCGTATGAAGAAAGGAGGCTATGGAACACTCGTTCGATATTTTTTTGAGCCATGCTGTACTTTGAAGGCATTAGGAAGTAAACAATCCATCCCATCCAATGTACTGGAAGCCTATTAAAATTGCGTTTCAACTCGAGCATATGACATCCTAAATCTGTAGATTGAAACAAGCAGAAAATTTGCTCACGAAGTCTACCTGCGGCGGTTTAGAAAGTAAAATAGTATTTGGCTTTTAAATACCAGTTAAGTAATATCGGCGAATTACAAATCTACATATTAATCATTATGGATACACTCAAAACGCCCACACGGATTGCACTAGTTGCCGGAGAAGCTTCCGGAGATTTACTGGGTGCAGGTTTAATGCGGGAGTTAAAAAAGCATCTGTCCCATATTGAATGGATGGGTATTGGTGGCCCTGAGATGATACGGGAAGGCTTTAACTCCATGATCAATATGCAGCGCCTTTCGGTGATGGGCATTAGCGATGCCCTGCTTCATTATCCCAAATTATTTAAAATCAGAAAAATGCTTTATAAAGAATGGCAAAGCAATCCACCTGATGTGTTTATTGGGATTGATTATCCTTATTTTAATTTATCACTGGAATTGCGTTTAAAAAAATTGGGGATTAAAACCGTTCACTTGGTCAGTCCCAAAATTTGGGCCTGGCGACAAAAACGAGTTTTTTACATCAAAGAAGCGGTTGATTTGATTCTTACTTTATTTCCTTTTGAAGAAGCTTTATATAAGAAATTCAATGTTCCAGTACGCTATATAGGTCATCCTCTTGCTGATCAGATCGACCTGGACATTGATGCAGAACCCATTAGAAAACAATTTGGATTTACAGCACAAGATCAAATAATCAGTGTCTTGCCAGGGAGTAGAGCCAGTGAAATAAAATATATGGGGCCCTTGTTTCTTGATGTCATGCACGAGCTCTCCACCCAGATGCCTGAACTTCAGTTTATTGTGCCAACAGCCAATGCCAATTTAAAAGCTCTTTTTTTACAACACGTGCAGAATAAGGGATACAATTTAAAACTTAAGATGTTGGACGGACAATCTCGTGAGGCCATGCTTGCTTCAGATTTTGCTTTGGTCAAATCAGGAACAGCGACACTAGAAGCCATGTTATTAAAGCGTCCTATGGTTGTCGCCTTTAAATGGAGCGCCTTGAATCACGCCATTATCGCCCCCCAAGTTAAAATACCCTTTATCGCATTACCTAACATTTTAGCAAACCAGGAATTAATTCCTGAGTTTATCCAATCTGAAGCATTGGCCAAACCGATTGCACAAAAAGTATTAGAGTTGTTTCATACGGCAAAGACTGAGGAACTAAAACAGCAGTTTACTTCCATCCATCATTGCTTAAGGCAAAAAGCAAATGAAAAGGCCGCCTTAGCTATTTATCAGCTTCTGGAGTCTTCCCGTTCTTAATCCATTTTTTTAAAAAATAGGTTTGTCGGTGCCAGTCACGGTCATGAAGAGCAGGATATCCACCCACACGGGCACCTGGCTCGACGTTCTGAGTTGCAGTAGAGCCCACTAAAATCGTTGCCCCATCCCCTATGGTAAGATGACCACTTATACCTACTTTTCCGGCTAAAGTGACATACTCACCTAACTTACTGCTACCCGCAATCCCAACTTGCCCACAAAGAATAGAGCCTTTTCCTATTTTTACATTATGACCAATTTGCACCAGGTTATCCAAGCGGCACCAATCGCCAATTTCGGTGTTTTCCATAGAACCTCTATCAATGCAGGTATTGGCACCAATTTCGACATTGTTTCCGATAACCACTCCGCCCGCCTGAGGTATTTTATAATATCCCTGCTTATCACCAGCAAAACCAAACCCATCTTGGCCAATACAAGCCCCTGGATAAATCAATACTTTATTTCCCATCACGGTATGACTAATACTGACGTTATTTTCAATGCAACAATCATCGCCGATGATGACCCCATCACCAATAAAGGTATTGACTCCGATTTTACAGCGCGCACCGATGCGAACCTGTTCACCTATATAAGCACCGTGAGCAATATAACACTCTGGACCAAGGGTAGCGCTTTCCGCAACAAAAGCGGAGGGAGCAATGAAACTCTTAATGGAATCAGTTGGGTAAAAAACCTGGGCGATCAGTGCATAAGCTTTATAGGGATTATCATGAACCAATAAATGCATCTGTTGAGGCGCATGATGGACATAATTTGGTGAAATAATGCATGCCCCGGCCCGAGAGGTTTTTAACGCGCTGATATATTTTTTCTCATGCAACATGGAAAGATGGTTTTCTTGAGCATTCGAAAGTGGCGCAACATCTGAAACAGTATATGTCGCTCCCTCATGATGATGAAGTGATGCACCAGAACACTCAGCTAAATAAGCCAAACTAAAAGGACCTTTGGGAGTAGAAAAACGAAACGGCACCATTTAAATACCTTTAATTAATGAATCTTAACGATACAATCCACGCGTTGAACCTTTAAGAAATTGCACGATGTGATGGATATCAATATTATCCGCAAACTCGGATTGTACTTGTATGATTGCTTCTGCAATACTCAATCCCTTATTAAATAAAGTCTTATATGCACGCTTAATACAACTTTTTGCTTCAGATGAATACCCTCTTCGGCGTAGACGTTCTACATTAATGCCATATAATTTTGCAGGATTTCCTGAAACCAAAGCATAAGGGCAAACATCTTTAGTGATTAAACTAAGGGCTCCTATCATGGACATACGGCCCAACTTGATAAATTGATGCAAACCACAAAGCGCACCCACAGTGACCCAATCTTCAATGACGACATGTCCACCGATGGCAACAGCATTTGAAATGATATTATGATCCCCAATAAGCACGTCATGACCCACATGTGCTGAGGTCATCAGAACATTATTATTGCCAATACACGTCTTGCCGCCCCCTCCTCTCGTTCCACGATTTATAGTGACGTACTCTCGAATAATATTATCATTTCCAATGAGTACTTTGCTTACCTCCCCATTAAATTTGAGATCCTGAGGAATGCCGCCGATAATTGCCCCTGCGCCTATCTGATTACGCTCCCCAATTTCTGTCCATCCCTCTATGGTTACGTGAGAAGCAATTGACGTTCCTTGAGCAATCCTTACATTTTCACCAATTATAGAGTAAGGACCAATTGTGACATTAGGACCGATTTTAGCCCCAGGAGCAATCAATGCAGTTGGATGAATTTGATTGAGGGTAGGAATAACAGGACTTGCTAAATGATCTAATTGACTCACTAGCATTTTTACCTCCACAACTTAAATCTCAAAACGACAGTCCTTTTTCAAAGGCGCATTAAGTATCCAACCCTAATGCACCCCGTAAAGTCTTTATCAATCTAAACACGCTTTTGGATATCAGATTTTTAGATTAACACGTGTAGCTTAATTTAATGAACACATCACGAACAGCAAATCGTTGCGCGAAATAGACATTATTTTTAGTAATGCTGCTACGTATTGAATCGGCATTAACCTGCGACCAATATTGTTCGGTATTAATACCTCCTTGAACACCAAAACTGCTGCCATTACTAAAAGGAATCTGTGCAGCAACTGCTAAATTTGAGCCTACTACAATAGAAGTCCAAAGAGTTGTTGGCGTAGATTGATTGTAACCATAATGATCATTGGCTGGGATAACTGGAATATTAGGAATAGCTCTAGAAGTATTTAAATCCTCATCCCAGCTGGAACTATATGAACCACCTAAAACAGCCGCAGATACATCACCAAGAATACTTATATAACGATTTAGACTCCAAGTTGCACCCATACCAATTTGGGGACCAATTCCGAAATACTTTGCAGCATAATCAATTTCGTCCTCTAATGGAACTAGAACTGTAGTAGGTGGAATTCCATTAAAATCGAATAATGCCCATGATCCAGCATACTCAGCAGAAAACCCTTTTTTAAACTCAGTAGCCTTTATTCCATAAAAACGTGAGAATCGAACGTGATTTAATAATGAATTTTGGAAATAATGATGGGTGAGTAACTCAACCGTTTGAAAATCATAATGAGAACTGACAGATGCGCTCGCATCGATCATTTGCTGCCCATTAAACGATATATTAGTTACAGGATTATTTATAATGAAATTTTGGTCATTTTGTACGATTTGACTTAATCGATTAGACAATACGCCATTGGGGCCAGTATTATCGATGTCGTTAAAGCCTTTACTTTTTAAATTGGTATACGTCAAGGTGATATCATTGTCTGGGTTAAATTTATAACCCACACCCACTAAGAAACCCCAACGTGAATCAAGACTTATTTGGTGTCCTTCAATGTCACCATTAGCAGTAAAAGTATCGGCAAATACAGTTTTATTAATTCCTTCATCACTTAAAGAGCCATATATTGGAGCTCCAGTAACGAAAAAGCCGTTGGTAAGATCCTGAGCACTACCCATAGCGCCAGAAAAAGCCAAGGTGCTGTTAGCAAGAAACAGGCTGAAAAGAAATTTCCTTTTTTGTTTTAATATGATCACGTTCACTCCATTTAACATTAACAGATAACAAAAGAATTGAATCAGAAATTTTCTGATTGCTATAGGTTAACAGAAACTTATTGTATGTCTACAGGTTTACACTCACTTGCTTGCAATAAAAACCATTGGTCTCAATCGAATAGAGAAACGACAAAGTAAAAACAAAAGGAGTCTTACTAGAGGATATTTTTGTCCCATCTTATTCCTTGATATTTAAATCAAACTTAAATAAGCTGATTCATCAAATACGCTAAAGGAAATCAGATCGCAATGATCCATTTTAAAAAAATAATATTCATTTTTTTCTATTTCTTTTTAAGTGCTAACGCTTACAGCCAATCACTGACAAACCATCAGACAATCTTAGTGAGCTATACGGATCTTGGCACATTGTCTAAAGAAACAGCACAGATAATATTAAAAAAAATGCCCCCACTTGAAGTACTTGAAGCCCATTACGATGTGACACTTTATAAAATCAACTATAAAACTCCCGCCCCTGATGGACATTTGACGATTGCCTCAGGCCTAATGGCTGTACCATCAGGAGCAGCTGACTTGGGCATTGTCAGCTATCAACATGGAACTCGATTCAATCATGAAGATGCTCCTTCCAGAATGAAGGAAGGCGATTCGATTTATCCTGCCTTGTTTGCCAGTCATGGTGGTTACCTGACTGTTATGCCGGATTACCTTGGTTTCGGAGATAATGAGTTAACGCTGCATCCTTATGTACAATATGAAACGCTTGCCAGCAGCAGCGTCAATATGCTTTTAGCAGCCAAAGAACTTGCTAAAATAATAAATATTAAAGTGAATGACCAGCTTTTTATTGGTGGTTACTCCGAAGGTGGGTTTTCTTCTTTAGTCCTATTTGAATTACTTGCAAAGCAGTATCCAAACATACCCATTACTGCAGTTGCATTAGGTTCCGCACCTTATGACTGGAATGAAACCATGAAATTCATTATGCTTGATCCTGGACCAAGGGCTACTGCATATTTAGCGTATTTTTTCTATTCACTACAAACCTATAAAAACTACTGGACTGATTTAAATCAGATATTTGTTAGCCCGTATAATGCCATTGTTCCAGAATTATTTGATGGACTCCATTCCTCTAAAGAAATACTTAATGCACTACCTCAAAATCCAGCATTTATTTTTCAACAGGAGTTCTTCAATGCCATCTTAGATCATACCGATGCCAATTCAGAGAACCTGAAGAGCTATTTCAATCATTATGATTTTTCACCCACTGCACCGTTACTGCTCGTTGGCACCAAAGGAGATAAAGATGTTCCTTATCATGGAGCTGAACTTGCTTATGACCAATTTACAAAATACAGCAGCGCTGTTTCTATTCAATCGGTCAGTGATACACTCGACCATCGGGAGGCAGCACCCTACGTTTTTTATGAAATGCTACAATTTTTTAAACGATTCCATCCTAAATAAATTCCCTTCTCCCCTTGGGGGAGAAGGTGCCCATAGTTCGGTGAGGGTTCCAACCCGCATCATATCCTAAAAGTACCTGTTAATTTCTTCCTGCCATAACGCCTCCATCAACATTCATAATCTCTCCGGTGATCCAGCTTGCTTTGTCGGACAGAAGAAATTCAATGGCATGAGCAACATCTGGGGCCTGCCCCACTCTGCCTAAAGGATGAAATCCATTAAAACTCTGTAGCGATACGTCAATCTTATCTTCGTCAATAAACGATTTGTAGATAGGGGTTACAACCACTGCAGGTGCTACCGCATTAACTCTGATATTAAATTCTGCAAGTTCCATTGCTAAATGTTGGGTTAGCGAGTGCAACGCTGCTTTTTGCATCGAGTACGCTGATGAAGGCGTAGCCTTGACTGCTTGTTTGGCCCACATGGAGCCAATGTTAACTATTGACCCGCCCCCATCCTGTTTCATTTTTTCAGCAACGGCCTGGGTGATAAAGAAGAATGCCTTATTGAGATCCACCTGCAGATCGTAATCTGCTTCTGTATGTTCTAAAAAGGGTACCGGTTTGAAATAGCCAGCCGCATTTACAAGATACTTTATCGGGCGCGTTTCATTTTTTATATTCATAACCAATTGTGACACATGGGTTTTATCATAAAGACTAACTACTAAACTCGCGACATTTCCTCCTATACTCTTGATTTCATCAACAGCATGCTTCAGTTTTTGCTCATTTGTACCCGTAATCAATAAATCCAAACCATTTGCTGCCAGTCTTTTTGCTGTTTCTAATCCCATACCACTGGAGCCACCTACAATTATCGCTAATTTCTGATTTGACATGTTGCTCACCATTTTTAAAAATATTTGTTCCATCGATTATGGGTACTATATAATTTTAAAAAAAGTAGGTACTTAGTGGTACGGTAGGTACTTTTTGGTATGTCTTATTGAATGACTTGAAGAAAAAAATTGGAACAAAAAAAACCTCTAAAAACAATGACTATGGTTGAGACGATTTACGGTTGTAAATGGTCACTTACCGTCTATTCTCTTTTGCGTGATGGAATCAATCGCCCCGGAGAAATGGTACGCCTTGTCGAAGGCCTCACCACCAAAGTTTTAAATCAATGCCTTAGAAAAAACCTGGAATTCGGCATTCTTGGGAAGAACATTTTTCACGAAATTCCTCCCAGAGTGGAGTATTTCGTTACTCCATTTGGAAAACAATTTTTAAAAATTCTTGATGAAATCGAAGCACTTAACAGCACGATCGAATCGTAACCAAGAATTATTAGCTTATTTCACCACACAAGAAACCGGACCATTATCAAGTTGCAATTCATTACCACCAAAATCCGTCATAAATTGTCCAATGTACTTTTGACTTTGTTTGTTTAACTGCGCTGAAATAAAAATTCTCGGACGATCTTTCTCATCCTGATCCATAGCGACAAGCAACAAATTGCCTGTTCGCATACTGAATCGGGTCACATCGACTGGATAATCAAAATCAATTTTAGGTAAGTCCCCCATTTTACTCGGTACCGCAAAAGAAATAGCTTCTTCCATTCCTTGCATATGACAAACAACTGTGCTTTGTGCCGCATACGTTGCACCAGAATATGCCAGAATCAACAGCAATGATAAATTCAGACGTTTCAAGAATGAGCTCCTACTCTATTTTGAAGGCTTAGCCCTGAGGGGTGTCACCTTTTCATTATCCATTATTTCTACGTAAGCAAGTGTCCTATTTATTTAATAATGGCTCAATGCATCAAAGTTGCTAATCAAATAACTGCCGCCCCTTAGTTAAGCCTTCTCTTTGAAAATAAATAATAACTTAATAGGCAGAAATTTACCAACTCCATTCATGACGTTCCTTTTAAGAAAAAACTCGTTGAGTATTTCTTAGGAATACTTGCTTTTCTTATCATTTACCAATCGTACCATGCACGCATAAGCGTACTGGTACGATTAGAAATCATGTAACTTCCACTTCCAAAGCTATTTTGCGCACTACAATAGGAGTATGTTGCGTTCTGCGATGTCTCCTTGAATATCCGCTGAAGCATGTTGCGCTCTCCTAAAGAATAGTCCATGTAATTCCGTGACTTTAGCAAGAGAAGAAGTGTTCTTGCGCTGTTTGAATGTGTTGTCATGGACGTAAGTACAAACCATATCAAATAACTCCACCGGCAACATGGCCAAATGACTTTGTTCTTGTTCATACTGATCGAAGATTGGGGAAAAAAGATCGTTTTTACGATTGCGATTGATCTGTTCGGATGCAAATACCCTTTCTATAATTTGTCTTTTTAATACATAAGCTTCTTGCATTCTTTTAATATTATCGGCTGAAAGTACTAAACTTGGAGCGGGTGCGTATCCATAGTTAACATAAGGATTTAAAGGAATAAACGCCTCAAAGGGTATACCTTCATAAAGAGCCAAATTAACTGCGAATGCTGGTTTTCGCTCACGCTTTGTAAAATCGATGACTTCAATCGATGAAGAAATACCTGCCTTACCACTCGGACAAATCGTAATAAATAAATCACCCAATTTTACTCGTATGTCAGTTTGTCCATCCTCTTCCAAAATTACGAAATCTTCTTCCTCATATAAATATTGATCTAAATCATTTAACTTTATTCTTTGAAGATTTTGTATTTCAAACCGATAACTATTAAATACTTCGCTCGCATAATGCTTTTCTTTATTTTCACCATCGTCTTGAATCTCGTCGTATACTATAACTGGTGATTTTAACGGCTTAAATATAATGATTGGACAAGTAATATAGAGCAGCTGCCACATTTCAAGACTAATTCCCAAGGCTTCGGCAATCTTGGAGCTATCATTTAATTCAGGGTACTTTGCAATACAGTCCATGAGCAATCCATATTCCTTTTTATAAGCCGAAGCATCAATCGACTTTGGAATTTTTAACTGTGGATATTTTGACTCTTCTCCATCCAGAATCTTTAACGTGCGCTCGATAATTTTCTGAGCCTCTTTTTTCAGTGGATGCTCTGGAATATCTTGTTGGGGTTGCGATGGTATGAGCTTTCCCTTTAACTTCTGACATGCATTTTGAAACGGAAAGATGCCGGTAATCAGTTGCTCTTGCTTCACCAGACTCATTGCCATATCTAACAAAGCTATTTTTTCCTTTAGACTTAGTTCCCTTTCTGCTTCAATCTGCTCAGCAATTTCTTTTAATATTTGCTCCTCAAGTTTGCGCTTGCTTCCAAGTGAGTGTTTTGCAATCTTTTGTTCAAATTGAGATAAAACGGCTTGCAGTTCCGCTGGACTACTCAGCGCTCCTTTAGGCAAAAGCTTCATATTGCGAATATAAGCCCATTCGAAATCAACTCCATCTAAATCGATTGTCGATAAATCAACTTCATCAAGGTTTGCTCTGTTTAATTGTATGCCTTTTAATATCGCTTCTGTAAAATCCACTTCCCTCAAAAGTGCTCCATTGAAGTCAACACCTCTCAGATAAGCACCGCGAAACTTCGTCTGACAAAGATCAGCATAACTCAATTTTACACCGCATAGATTAAGATAAGAAAAATCCTCATTTCTAAATTGCAAACCACTCAGATTGGCTCCAGCGAGCAAATTAACGAATCGGTGCGGGTGATGCTGTCTCACGTGAGTCATTAATTTTTGTTTATAATCCATCATGTGTTGATTTAGGAGCGATAGTGGATAATTAGAGAGCTTTTCCAATTTGGCGTTACCTGCATTGATGTCCTCTGATGCAGTCAGGATAAGCTCCAGATGCTCCCTGGTGTTTTCATCTAGCGTTATCTCATCCATCGCTTGCTTTACGTTAGGAGGTAAGACATTGCAATCGCGGGTGAGCGTATAACAAATGGCTTCCTCAGCAGTAAGCAATTCCTGAGTAAGGACTTTGCGCTTTAATTCTTGATAGCACGCTGTTCTCTGATAAAACGCGGTAAATTGATGCCCCTTAATTCCATCCGCATGGCTTAAGTAATTGATGATAAAATGAGGTCTGGTTATTAGTTCAAGTGTTGCATTAACTACCGCCGTTTTGGATTTCGCCATGAGTCGTGCATTGAGCAAATCGTGTGGAGGGACTTGACTCAGAATGTACATCATCATTTCATCAGGAAGCGTCCAAAGTGGATTAGATTGATTCATGTCTTCAGCATTCACATCAGCACCAATTACATTAGTTTGCTCCATAATCGATGCGGTAGTTGCTTCATCAACATCATCCAATTGCTGCGTGGATAACTGAGTCATTATGGGTTGCGATACCGCCCCTCGTTCCTTTCTTATTATATCCATTGGCTCTTGTTGGCTCAGATCGTATTTGTCTTTCATGTAACACCTATTTAAAATCTAATGATGTGGCTGAGCCAAAATGCTGCAACCAGCTAAGCAGTTCATAATAAAAATTGACTAATAAATCTCCAGCTCCAGGAAATCGTGTCAATTCACTGTGAGTATTTTGGATTTATGTAGAGGCGATTTAAGAAAAGTGGGAAAAAAATAAAAACGAGATACATTGTCTAATCTTTATTCTTAATTTAATTAGATTATCTATTTAACGGCCACTGATAACTTGAAAATCTATCTCAATAAAATCCAGTTTGTTGATTTAAGATTGCCTAAGTAGTACCAGTCCCCCTCTCATACAGACATTTAACTTTTTTGATTATTATCTGCGTGAACAGCATATAAAGTGCGCTTATTGTACGGCTTTATTCTTAAGAAAACATTAACTTATTTGATTATGTATTAGCCAACGCATTGCCTCAAAATACTTGTTGCCGAAAGGAGGAAAGCAAAGATGGGGGAAGTACGCATGGATTTATATTTGAAAACACAGCGTTGGCGTTATCACCGAGGTAATCGTGAGGTGAAGAAACGCATATTGGATGAGTTTTGCGAGACACATGGCTATCATCGTAAAGCGGCAGCCAGGTTATTAAGGCAGTTACCTATCTCTGATAAAAAACCTAAAAAACCAGGTAAAAAGAAAATTTATGACCCTAGTATATTATTGGAGCCGCTTAAAAAGATTTGGCTTGCTACGGATCAGATATGTGGCAAGCGCTTAAAAGAGCGCTCTGCCCATATGGTTACCGCATTATCACAAACATCATGAGACTTCATTAGATGAGCTCTCTGCTCAATTGCTGACAATGAGTGCTGCAACAATTGATCGCATGCTAAAACCCATTAAATCTCGCTATGGAAAAGGTTTAAGTGGAACGAAACCCGGAAGCCTTTTAAGAAAACATAGAAGAAAACTTACCTTTTGAAATCAAAGGGTTTGATTGTGATAACGGCTCGGAGTTTCTTCATTGGCACCTTATTCGTTAGCAACTATTTATTAACTGCAACAAAACCTCTCAAAAGCAACACCTATTTTGAGGCAACGACTCAGTATATTTTTTGTCCTTCGGCAACACCTTTCATTGAGGCAATAGGAGAGAGAATAATCGGAAATTTGTAGTGAATACCATTAAAAGTACAACACAATGCATTGAGCCAATCCCTCTAAGAATAGCTCAGGGTTTCGCCCGCTTTTTCTATAACCGACTCCGTATCAGTTAAAACATGACAAAAACCCCTCGTGATACAATACAACACTTTATCTAAAAATTTCATGAAGGGATTGTTGTGCCTTTGCTCACTGGTTTCCTCCAGAGTGTACTTTTTCGCTTCAGTAAAAGCCTTACTTAATTGGTTTTTTGATTCTTGAAGAAAGTGGTGTGCTGTTTTAACCAACATGGTTCTGGTGTGACTAAATTGTTCTTCTAAAGAGGGTTGTTGATCGAATAGGTCTTCTGCTTCTGACTCTTCCGAAGGGAATAAAGAAACCATCTGCAGTTTAGACATTTCTTTTTTTTCTTGCTCAAGATGAGTTTTATGCTTCATGCTGAGTTGAGGATGCTCTGTAAGCATGCCCTGAACTTGTGATTGTAATGCTTCCAATTGCTCTATTTCTGAGTCCTGTCCGCTGACTTGAGCCAATAAATTAGCTACCTTGCCTGCCATTTTTTTACTGATTTGCGATGGCTTACACACTAGATGATATCGGATATATGTAGTTTCTAATTGATCTTTTATTAATCGCAACCGACTTATCTTCGCCCGAAGATTTTCTTCTGTATCAAAAAAACCTGGACTTTTTTGTCTGTTTTGTAGTGACTCCATTTTATCATCGATTAACTCCAGAGCTTCCTCCAGGGCCTTCATACGATTCACTAAAATTCGATTAATATATTGAGGATCTTCTGCAAGTTCTTGTTGTTTTTGAATTATTCGGGTTACCAGCTCAATTAACTGTTCTCCCATTTTATGTTTTTGAGCTAATTTTTTATCAATTACATATCCCCAGCTATTTAGAAACTTATCTTTGTCGAGCTGATAGCTTTTCAGCTGTTCCAGCGTGTTTTCATTAAATGGGAAATAAAAAGGTGGATCAAAAAAATCTTCTGAAATGGGTGATTTCAGCATTTCTTTGATTAAAGCTGGGGTGAGTTCAGCATGATGTGTTAAGACATCTCCAAGGGTATTTACTTCAAAAGCTGCAAGGCCCCCCATATATCCGTCCTTAAGGACAGCAAGGACATCATTGAGATTTTCATAAAATTGGGTGATTTTCATTACTCTTGGCTCGAAACTGGTATTAACACAGTATAACATAATGATCTTTTTATGATCAATAAAGGCATAAGTTGAACTTATTTTTAACTGTTTATTCCATTCTATCGATCTAGAGAACATGTCCTCCATCCACTGCAAAAACTTTACCTGTAATCCAATTGGCTTTTTGTGAAGCAAGAAATAAAACCATATTGGCAATATCATTTGGTGTTCCCGGCCGCTGTAAAGGAATATTGCTCACATAATATTGCCATAATTCTGGATTGCCGGTTGCCGTATCTTCGTTCATTCCTGCTTCAATCACACCGGGAGCAATCGTATTCACTCGTATGCCGTGTTTCGCCAAATCCAAGGCCGCATGTTTTGTCCATTTATTCAGCGCGGCCTTCGAAGCGCCATATCCAATCCCTTTGTTCATCGTCATAATGCCGCTGATTGAAGAAATATTTAAAATACACCCCTGATTAACATTTTCCACCATATTCTTAGCGCATAATTGGGCTAAATAAAGCGGGGAAACCGTATTCACCTGAAAGACTTGCTGCATTTTTTCTGGAGATAATTCAAATAAGGTTTCGCGACACAACATGCCGGCATTATTCACTAAAATATCGATACCGCCTAAATGCGCCATTGCCTGCGCAGCAAAAGTTGCAACATCCTCCATTTTGGCAAAATCAGCATAAAATGCTTTTGCATTTCGCCCTAGTGCCTTAATCGCTTGAACCGTTGCCTCTGCCCCCGGTGCATCACTGCGATAACTAATGACCACATCGGCTCCTTGCTCTGCAAAAGCGATCGCTATTCTTTGACCTATACTGCGATTCGCACCGGTAACAATGACCTTCTTCTCTTTAAAATCCATGTAATTCCTTATTTATATGTAACCCAGATGCAGCACAGCGAAAAGCGGGTGAATGGTACTTCGAAAAATCCCATGGTTCGCTGCGCCAGCGCTGCTCTTTATATTGAGCTTTGTATCCGGCAACAATCGATAACAGATAATTTTAAGCCAAATTATCATGAAATGCAGGCAATAAATGAAAAACCCCCACCCATCGAATCAAAAAAATTAAACACCTTGACACCGATGCCTGCGCACTGTAGAAATTAAAGCACTAAAGGATTTAGAAGGAGAAGATTATGGGAGGAGAATTAGAGCTCTGTCAGAAAGAAATGAATACAGCGATTCAGCCTGTTTTCGCACGTCTTGAGCACTACCGTAATGCCATGTTTGAAATAAGGAAATTGTTGAAGGAATATTTTTTTGATGCATGGCGAACACAAAAACTCACTGAAGTCGCCAAAAACGAGGAACTGGTTTTTAGCTTCAACTTGGTTCAAGAGGCTATGGAAAAATGTCTGGTTGAAGAAGAAACTTTAGTAAAAACCGCGCAAATAATTAGTGATAATACAAAAAACCCAAGTCTTGCGGCCGCTCTTGATGCTCATGTTCTAAACTGTGGCTTACCCATTGAATTGCGTGAAACAGATGGAGTATATCTCTTTAAATCTGCTAAACCCTATACGCCTTCGGCGCAAGCATTTATGTGCCAGTTTGCTTATGCCTTGAGCGCATATCGGGTATGTTTAGGAATTTGTGAAACCTATTATGCGCTTTATCGTCATGAAGGGATACAAACAGAGTATGTGTCCAATTACATGCAATCAGCCACTTTGTTACAACAGCAAATCGAAGGAAGTGTCAATTTAATTTCCTTACATCAACAAGCAAGAGCTATAGAAAAAGAAATTATAGGCGCGTTACGGTCTGAGAAAGTACGTGAAGGATTAGATCAGTTTCAAATGGATATCGATTCGCTTACAAGCAAATTGGTCGAATTATTAGAATCCGGAATCGTTCATTTACAAAATTGTTATCAGGAGTTTCCTAACAATCCCATCTTATGGATGCTCCATGACCGGAGTTGGCATACCTTACTCAAAACCCTTTCTGGATTATTGTATGCCGATCATTACACTTACTCTACTTTATATGGCTCACTGACTATTAAAAAAGAATTTATTGCGCTTATAACAGCAGAAATAGACCATTTTGGCGCCGTTACATCAGCCAAAACCCCTCTGCTTAAAGTCGAATTATTAAGAAAAGCAGCAAAGCTTATAACTGAAATAAAAATTGATATCTTGGCAAAACTTGCTGAGCAGGGAATTGAATTGGTTAAAGCCCCCCAAATCGGCATGTTTTCAAAAGATCCATCACCCGATCTTTACGCTCTTTTATTGGCTTCCTGGAAAAAAAGCCTTCCTATAAAAGATCAGGATGATGAAGAGAAAACGGTCGAGCTCCCTTTGGGTATCAGTTCGTAAAATAAAATGAGCGATTTACAGCATTTTTTACCTTAATTAAATTATAGTTTTAGGGACTATCTGAAAACGAGTGAATAGATGAAAGTGAGGGCCATTGTATAAGCAAATAAACATAAAAATCGCGGTGCAACTTTCATAGACACCGCAAAGAAAACAAAAATTAAGTGAATCAAAAATAGTACGCCAACTATATATTGGTTGATATTTTCTGCAGAAAGATAAAAATAATTTCTAGGGAATCCATCAGGAAATGCATTTAAGCGAGTGACGACCGTTGCAATCAGAATGATTAAATAAAATAAATACAAAACAAGGGGATAAGTGATTAAAAATATTGTTAGCTTAAATTCTTCACCTTCTTCTTTATCTAACTTTTTAACAAAAATGAGCGCAATGAGTGAAACAATAATCCCGATAAAATTAAAGCGGACGAAAGAGGAGCTGATTAAAGGAAAAAAATCGGAGTGGGCCAACAAGGACCAGTTATACTCTGCGATGATTGCGATGAGTATCAGAGGAAAAAATAATGCTGCCTTTAATAATAAAGGGTTTGCTTTTTCCATCTTAAATAACGAACTTGTGGCATTAAGATGAACAAAAATATTCCAAACAAATGAAGTAACAAAGAATAAAAAAAACGCATTTATGAGAAATAATAGCGTTAGAGGGCTAAACCACATCGAGATAAAATGTTCACGCATTGCATTTTCTCAAAAATTATTCAGATTTCATAATTATAGAATGTCTTTTTTATATTATCTCGTTCGCGAAAAACACTTCAACGAGCTTAAGCCAGTCCAAATAATAATCACCTATACTATAAAAAGAAGCAACTGATTTTCTTTTGATCATGAAAGAAAAATTTGAAGAGATTTCCAAGCGTTTATCGGGTTTAGGCATTAATCTTCAAAATGCACCCCCGCTGGAAAACAATGATGAGACAATGCAGCATATGGCCTATATTGATCATTTAAATCATGCGGCATATGAAGCAATTGAAGAACAATACTCAAAATTTGACCCCAATTTCAATATAGAGGAGCAGCTTCAATTTTTTAAAAGAATTATCGCGATAAAAAATATCTTAAGAGAATTACAAGTTATTCATAATGAGCTAACAAAAAGTTTGTGCCAAAAATCAGCGATATATATACATAATGAAGACGATATTTCATTAAATGAAAAATACATACTTCCTGAGTTAAAAGGAAAAAAAACTAAAGAAATCGTACGTGCAAATTTTTATCAACTCTTAGAGAATATAAAAAATAATAATTCGCTTAGTACAGCAGAGGCAGATTATGTTTACTCACTCTTAATGCAAATTGTTTCCAGGCCAGGAGGGATAAACTTAATTGTAAAACTTAATTACCTGTTAACAACCAAAGAGGCTAAGTTAGTCTTAACACCCAGTAATGATTTTGAGTGCTCTATGGCAGCAGCTGGATTTGCAAAGATCAACCCAAACTACAGCAGCAAATCCATTACTCCAGAGCAAGAGCTTAGAACGATATTAAAGAGAGAAACCGTGCCTGGAGTTGGGGTCAAAAAAATACTTATTGGTATCGATTTTCGCTATAACGATAAAATTTCCTCTTTGAATTTAGATACCTATGCATCAACTGGAAATGGATTAACTGATGCGGGCCCACCTTTTATTTTATTAGCCCATGAACTCATTCACGGATTACATAATCTTACCGGCAAAGCACGCTATAATTTTTCGCCCTTTTTTCACGGCCCCCAATACCGTGATGATCCATTGATGAGTTTACTATATCCGATGAGTTCCTTATTTAGCTTGGGTCCTGCGGCTGAAGAATACTGGACTATTGAAGAGGGTAATTTATGTGAAAATGTAATCCGCAAAGAACACGGTTATTTTTTTAGGACCGGGCATATCAGCGCCGAACCAGGTGGTCGAGGGATTCGAGATCTCTATTATCTTGGATTAGCACGTAGTTATAATATTTCTAATCTAACCCGCTGCCAGGAGTATATCAATCTACTTGAGATAGAAGAGAGTGACGTCGATGATGAAGTCGTTGACAAACTACTTAAATTTGAAAAATTTAACACCTGGTCTTACTCTTTAACCGACTTAATTCATTTATGTAAAAGCATTTCTCCTTACCAACTTAAGAAAATGGAAAAAATTATTGCTCAATTTAAAAATCCAGGAGATGAAGCTCCGGATCAGGAACTACTTTTGAAAGACTTTTTAATGGAAATACCGCCTAAAATGGCTCAACTATTTATTGCTATTTCAAAAGATAACCTGGTTGATAAGGACAAAGAAATAGACCCAGAGGTCCTCGATAAGGCCCTCACAACAATTAAAAAAATCAATGAACTGTTAAAAGCATCCGATTTACCCAGCCCGCTTCGCGATCATTTTGAACAATTTACCAAAGACATAGAATCGAAAGCTGATCGCCCCCATAGGCTCGTCTTCTAGCGTCATTCATTTTATCGTGGACCACCTGATGGTCTTAATTTTTTTAAAATCAATCCCTCTCAAAAAAGCACACAACAACCGGCTTTTAGAACATTTTCTTCATTTTGCGGCGCAAAATATTGTTTTAACGTTTCTTTATTCAATCGTTCATGGAAAAAAAAAATTTTGGTTGCTTAATAATAGATTTAACCATGACGCATTCATATTGAGTGTTGAATTATAAAAATCACCAAGAAAATCTATATCGGTCAGTGCAAACATATCACCTATCCATGGATCAAGTAGGAATTCCTTTGTAATCACCACTGTATGTTTTATGTCTTCAATATCATAAATTAATGCAGGGATGTTTTGTTGTCGCAGTAAAGCGGCTAAATAAAATGCCTGATGTTCACAATTCCCTGTTTTCCATGTAGATATGAGGTATTTTATTGGCGCCCGCGCATCGAGAAAATTAATCTGCTTATCCTCGCGGTATTTTGAAACTTTTAATAAAAAAGTTCTTATTTCACCTATTCCATGCACAGCCAATAAACTATTTTCATTATATTGAGCCGCTCGTGCTGTGCGTATTTTTGTGGTTAATGGATTAATAACTAAAGCAGAAGTACTTGCAATACATACCGACATGGTAGTTTCTAACGCTTTGCGCAACTGTTGACGATATTTTGGCGAGTAAATCTCAATTTCCTTGAATTTATAAAATTTAACCATAGCCAATCTCCATTTGAGCTCATTGGGTTTGTGGACCATCCTACTATTCTGCAAAATGCGGTAATTTTTGCGATCCCATATTCACATCCTTCTGTATGCTGAATTTCCGTGCTCTAAAATCACACCCTTTTGGTGAATTGTCA
This sequence comes from Legionella cherrii, assembly GCF_900635815.1. Classification (NCBI taxonomy): domain Bacteria; kingdom Pseudomonadati; phylum Pseudomonadota; class Gammaproteobacteria; order Legionellales; family Legionellaceae; genus Legionella; species Legionella cherrii. The sequence goes on along the minus strand of NZ_LR134173.1, from coordinate 1,015,010 downwards.
AAAGCCTTAGTTCAAACTGCAAACCATGAAATACCATTAAAAATAAAATTTATAAACACTTTATCCCAGCTGTCTTAGCGCTACACTGACACGACAAACACTGCTAACTAGGTCCCGTGGCTTGCCGATGGAATTACGCTCATTTGCAACTTAAAACCTGATGAAAATAAACTAGCTCAGTGACTTTTCGTGCCACTTACAATGAGTTAATATTAGGCACTGTGATTATCTTACCTATTATTTAAACAATTTATTTTTGAATCCCCCAATGGGCTGCAGGTTGGGAAATTCATTATGAGGACATGATAGAGCAATAGAAAAAGACCCTGTTAGTATTTTTGAAAACGAAGCTGTGAAGAGTAAAGACGGATATTTTCCTGAAAATATGTCAATGATTTTTAGGCACTTTCAAGCGAACAAAAAAGAGAGGGACAATGTGCATTTTTAAAGATATTACACACCGTTATTGTCAAAAAATATTGGATGCCTATCAGGCGCAGGTAGATGAAAAGACATATAAGGGTAAAGAAGCTGAATTATTAATTCAAAGAAATGAAATTGCTCGAGATTTAGTCACAACCATTAAAGAGATCGAATTTGAAAATGATTATATTAAATATTTCGATCAGGTTTTAAACACCATTAACGCGAAATTGAAAGAAGTCAGCAGCGCTGTTTTAGAATATAATAAAAAATATAAAACTTCGTTCACCACTGATCTTTATGAAACTTTTTTCACTGCAAGCTTGATCAGTTTTATTAACGCATTAAGCAACCTGGTTCAAAGTAGTCCTCAGATCATCGTGAATATTAAGGATGAATCATTATTTACGAGTAAAAAAGACTCCCCGTGGTTTTATCATTTTTCATTTGTTTTATATGAATATATTCTTGATAAAGAATTTGAATTCGCTACCACTAAAATCGATAGAGATATTTTTGATGCCAAAAAAACTTTAATCCTTAAGTACATTCAAAATGCCGGAAATCTTTTTTCTCGCTTTGAAAATGAGAATGAGCCGGAATACCAAGAGCTCATGAAGGTACTTTTAAATAGTCTGTGTTCTGAAGAAAAAGACATTCAACGACGTAAAACGGAAGAAGCGAGTTCAGGGTATATGTACGCTTATTTATCCCAATCATTTTACAAAGCATCGGAAAAAATAATGGGGAAAAATCAATTGGGACAAAAAATTGAACTTTTGAGTAAGGAGTTTAGTGAAAAATCAACGGGTAAAGAACTAAGCTGTAACTAATCCTTATGGCTAACCTGAACCAAAGGCGGATGGATTATGGAACTATTCGCCTTTGCGACCTTTAATTACAAGCAAAATTAGGACTTTCTGGTTCTGGCTTTAATTCATCATTCTCATTAATTCCACTAGAGCTTTCTGCTTCTGGATTCAGATCAGCACCTTCTTTAACTCCATTAGAGTTTTCTGGTTCTGGTTTTAAATCATCATTGTCTTTAATTTCACTGAAGTCCTCTTTAAAGTTCCTGGTTTTTTCAACACCTTTTGTAATTATATTTTTATCAAAATAGGAAGCCACTTTTAAGAAAAATTCACATATTTTCATTAACACTCGGTTTTTTCGATAGCAGAAATCCTTCAAAACTTGCGGATTGTTAATATTATCAATCAGAGTGTTACAAAATTGGGTTAGTTTTTGTTTGTTCATGATTTTATGGGCGGGCTCTGCACGGTGAAGCTCTCTATCAAGAAGTGATACAAAATTATAAACATCTTTCTTCAATAAGGTCGCTTGATTCAAATGGTGCACTTCTCTCCCTTCTTGCTGATATCGAGGCCTAATCGACTCTAATAACCTGCCTCGAAGTCCATAAGTAAAGCCTCCTCCTTTAGCTAGCCCCGTCATCTCACTGACTGCATCAATTAATTCCTTAGGTGTCACGTCAATTTTTGAATTCTTATCCAGCAATTCTTTAATATCGTCAGGAACAATCACTTTCCTACTTTCGAAACTCAGTTTGGAACATGCTACCTCCAAACATTCTTTTATAATATGCTGATCAGTTAGGCTGCCTTTGGAATTGCGCACTATCTCACGAACATCATCCCACCGTTCTTTCTGCACATATAAGGGAATTAATTGTCGTTGTACTTCAATATTATTTTGGATTCCTATTTTTTCTAAAGCGTTTATTTTTTCAGTTGAATCCACTATCTGATTAATTCTTTCAAATTCTGCTTTAATCGCTGAATTAACTTCCGGGATAATTGAAATATCTAAAAGTGTACTCTCTATTGCACCTGCTGGTAATTGCTGGAGAAGATCCTGGATTTCTTTTGCGGCTGTCCACCATGTTTTTCCATTTTTATGTTGAAAAGCCTCATCTAAGAGTGCATCAATTTTTTTATCTTGAGACCCATGTTGCTGTTTTACAAATAAACAATAAGCCTGAGGAGAACAATAGGTACTTGGATTAGCAGGATTAAGATCGATTTCTTGGACTTTTTTACGAAGTACCGAATGCATATAGGGGTCTTGTCCGACAACCGCAGTTCCAACAAGACCAATGTTCTTTTTCCATTCGGCAAAAGGAATAGACGCCGACTTCTCCTCTCCCCAAGTCATAATACGCACATGAACCATATCTGTTTCTTTATCAAAGTCAATGTCTTGGATAATAAAAAAATGACCATCCATAAAACGTTGCACCACGTTTTGACTATCCGGTGCTCCTTCTTCCGGATTTAAAATATAATTAGCCAGACTTCCAGTACCAGCAAGTCCCACCATATAGCCGTCTTTAATCAGCAAATTTAATTGCTTTATGGCTTCTCTTTCATGGACAGGTATATTCTGTACGTGATGATACCCCGCTTGTTTCATCCAACGTTTTATTTCATTGTGGGTCGTCACCCCAAAAAGTTGTTTGGCAAGCTCAGGTCCTTCGCTGCTATAACGGACAATGGCGTTTTCTGATGAGCGGATGCCATTCAAAATAATATGATCCGCATCACGAATGTCACTTCCATCCGAGCTTTCCTTATTGGCCACGCCCTCAGTGACTTCGACGCGTAACACGCCTTCTTTACCAGCAAATTCTTTAAGATCGCAAACCCCTGTTGCGGCCAATTCAGAGACCATACGGACGTATTTCATAGGATTAAACAAGGTGATATTGTGCACAAAAGCGTTGACCCCACAGACCTGCTCATCGCGTTGATTGATGTAACGAGGATCTAGGACGCGCATCATCATCTGTAAGGCGAGTAGAGGACGATTAAAATTTTTAAATTTGAGCGGATCGAGGTTATCCAGAAAATTATCCTGTTGATAGGCTTCGTAGTTACTTTTTATTAATTTTAATAAGGGAAACTCTCCAATAATTGCCTCAATTCCCTCTTGCTCACCGGTTAGAAAAGCAAAAGCTTCCAGCTGTTTTGCTACCGTAAATAACTTGGGATTATCCTTATCGTACCAATCGCTTTGAGTTGCCCTAAGATGTTCTTGATATTTTTCTAATAGAATTTTTGTTAACTTCTTTACATAAGCATTGGCTAAGAACGCTTCTCCTTCATCTTCGCAAATTTGCGTAATATGATCTAATACATAGAGATACTCTTCCAAAGTACTTGGTGTTCTGTCTCCATCCTTTAGGGTTACCTCAACTGTATGCTGTCCATTGTCTCCAAAAGTAAACGCTTGTGTTAATGCTAGACCCATAACAACCTCACTTAGAACAGATGAATGAGTAGATTCTTTAGAGCAGTAATCACTAAAGGCAGCTCTATCACTTCACTATAATTAAGTATAGTTAAGGATTTACTATTTGCGGCGCTTCGGTGTGCTTAGAGAACATCAAGTGTGTCGATACAAGCATAGGAGTAGCCCTGCGAAACCCCAGAGGGCTAATACAGCCCCCGGAATACAATGCGCTGCGTCTACATATACGGCTGCAAAAAATCAAAAGCTTTTTTAGCATACTGAAGGGGGGGCGCTTTAGCGGGATCTTGCTCTGCCTCCACAATCATCCAACCAGAATATTGGTACTTTTGCATCATTTTAAAAATAGGAGCAAATTCAAGAGCTCCATCGCCTGGAACGGTGAATACGCCTGCACGTACGGCATCCATAAAGTTCATGTGTTCGTGCTTCACTTTGTTCAGCACGTCCGCGCGAATATCCTTCAAATGAACATATAAAATACGCTCATGGTATTTATTGATTAGCGAGAGGGAATCGATATCAGCAAATGCCGCATGTCCGGTATCCAGTAATAACGAAATCAATTGCGGGCTGGTATTTTCCATTAAATAATCGATTTCATGCTCATAAAAAACGCCTGTTCCTGCATGATAGTGATAAACAAGGTGCATATTAAAATCATGGGCAATACGACCCATAGCATGTAATCCTTGAATCAGCTGTTCCCACTGCTCCGCACTCAATTCAGGTTTATGGGGGCTTAGGATAGGAAGTTCTGTTCCTTGAATCGCATGCCCACATTCGCATACATTGATAAACGATGCGCCCATCGCTCTCATAAAACTTAAATGGTCCATAAAACGTGATAAGGTGGGTTCATATTGTCCTGGCTCAGTAAAAAAAGTGCTAAACCACGCACTGGACAATTGTAATCCACGCTCAGTCAATGCTTTTTTTAAAATGGACACATCGCGTGGGTATTTATTCCCTAATTCGGTACCCACATAACCCGCTTCTGACATTTCCTTAATGCATTGTGCAAAACTAATCTCTTTACCTAATTCAGGATCATCATCATTGCACCAATTAATTGGTGCAATTCCCAGTTTGATGTGCATAAATAATTTCCTTAATATTCTCTTACTTGTTTCAACTGTTCGCGCATTGCCTGATGCGCATTGGTTACTGCTGCTGAATTAGATACCTCGGCAACGCCTACACGCCACCAGGTTTGATAACCATTACTCATTGTTTTAGGTAATATGGGTAAGACGATCACTGTCGACTGTTTTTCATTACGTGCCACATCCATAGCCACAGCCAATTGCTCGTAAGAATCTACAAAAAAAGTTTTCGCCCCTAACCCTTCGGCGTACTTACAAAAATCAATCGGTAAATATTCCCCGGACAGTTTATTAGTTTGATCGACTCGATAGCGAAACTCATTACCAAAACCTTGACTGCCCTGACTTTCCTGTAAATTTCTAATGCATTGAAAACCATGATTATTAAAAAGAATGATCGTCATTTTTTGATGTTCTTGAATGCTGGTAAGCAACTCAGAATGCATCATCAAAAAACTGCCATCACCTACGAACACATACACCTCACCCGTATTGTTTGCTTTTGCTAACCGCACGCCTAAACCTGCAGCGACTTCATAACCCATGCAGGAATAAGCATATTCCAGATGATAATCTTTGGGCTTTTTGGATTTCCAAAGCCGATGCAAGTCACCAGGCAAGCTGCCTGCAGCACAGATAATGACATCCTCTTCCGTTACCATCTCGTTTAACATACTAATCACTTTGGTTTGTGATAACCCCTCTTGCTCAGCATGGGGCACCACACCGATACGCTTTAATTCCTGTTGCCATTCATTCTGATAGTGTTGTACCCCTTGCTGATATTCTTTAGATGTTTGATACCCCCCCAGTTTTTCCCCTATTTGCTCTAAACCTGTTTTCGCATCGCCCTTCAACATCAAACCATTCATTTTGATCGCATCAAAACGAGAAACATTCAGATGAATGATACGGCATTCTTCATTTTTAAAACCCCATTTGGATGCGGTAGTAAAATCTTGTAGCCGTGAGCCAATCACTAAAATAACGTCCGCTTGCGCAGCAAGAATATTCGCTACTTCCGAGCCAGTGACGCCTATTCCCCCCACATTCATGGGATGACTCGCTGGCAAGGCACTTTTTCCAGCCTGGGTTTCCGCGACTGGAATTTTGTGATCTGCTGCAAATTGCGCTAAAGCCTCGGTAGCCAATGAATAATGCACCCCGCCCCCTGCAATAATGAGTGGTTTTTTTGCTTTTAGAAGCAGTTGGCTTGCTTCCTCAAGGGCGCGCTCACTAATGGGTTCCCTATCAATATGCCAAAACCGTTTGTTAAAAAAAGAGGCCTCATAATCATATGCCTCGGATTGCACATCTTGTGGCAAACATAGGGTGACTGTACCCGTTTCCGCAGGATCAGTTAAAACCCTCATCGCGTTGAGGCATGCCGTCATTAATTGCTCCGGCCGAGCAATCCGGTCCCAATATTTACTGACGGGTTTGAAGCAATCATTTACCGATAGGGTGTAATCGTAGGCTACTTCAAGTTGCTGTAATACGGGATCTGGCTGTCGGCAGCTGAATGTATCGCCTGGAAGCAACAGCAAAGGAATTCTGTTCGTAGTTGCTGTAGCCGCAGCCGTAATCATATTAGTCGCCCCCGGTCCTATAGATGAGGTGCAGGCAAAAATACTTAATCTGTTTTTTTGTTTTGCATAAGCAGTAGCAGCATGAGCCATTCCTTGTTCATTATGGCCTTGGTAATAAGTCAAACCATAATTATCGTATTCAAGTGCCTCACCTAAACCCGTGACATTACCATGACCAAAAATCCCAAATACCCCTGCGACAAATTGATGTTCTTTACTATCCATGACGACATATTGATTCGCTAAAAACCGTAATAAAGCCTGAGCCATTGTTAATCGAATTTTCATAAACATCCTTTCGTATTATTTATTTTTCCGAACAGTACCTGCTCTTCCATACCCTATTATTCGCTTTACTGGTTCTCGTCCATTCATGCTCTTTAATAAATGTGGGCATCATATAGGGGTTGTCCTTTAAATGCCGTATAAACCAAAGAGTATAAAGCGCATATCCTGGCGCCGCACAATGAGCATGACTCTGACCCTTTGCAATGTGATAGGTATCATAATTCTCGATTCGCAAAATCTCTTTCCCATTCTCCCCAAATGCATAACCTTGCGGTTCAGAAAAACGGTAATGATAGATCTCAGGTTGGTCATGATAATGGGAGGGATAACTTGACCATCGTCCTTGGAAAGTAATGATTTCGCCCACCACTAAATTAGACTCGGGCCTATTGCGCTTATCAAATACTGTCCTCACAATGCGGTAAGAGCTGTCCTCCAAAATATCTTTTCCGCGATTATCCAATTCCAAAAGATTCCCGTGGTTAAATAATAAAGGAGCAAAGGAAGCGTCATTCTTAGTTTCAATCAACAAAATCTCACAATCACTTAACGCTTCAACCGAGGCACTTTGACCTGAAGGACAATGTAAAACAATAGGTTCTTGAGAAAAATAATCATAGCGCTCGGCATGTTGGCTTTGATGTGCATAATGAAATACGACTTTTCCAATCATTAATAATGCCGCAAATTCATACCGCTCATTAAATAAATATTTTTGTCCAGCATCTAATTTAAGCGAGCTAAAATTCATACCGATATCGGACAGGGGATCCATAGTTACAATTGCATTCGCTCCCCGAGCAAACCCTTGTGGGTTTTTAATCAAAATCTGTGGATTATGCGTCACTTTCTTTTGATGTAATTGGCGCAAATAAGCACTGTTCCAAATCTGCGGCTTCACATCAAAATGTTCAATAAAATAGTCTAATTCTTCTTTATAGGGTATGGCTGGAGCACAACCATGACGGGTAACGACTAAAGCGCCACAGGCATTTGCATGAGTCGTAGCGAGCTCCCAAGATCCTCCTTGTAACAACGCAGATAAGAGACCCGCCATGAATCCATCGCCGGCTCCCAATACATTAAGGACTTCAACAGGAAATGGTTTAGAGGATAAAGGTTGGCTGTTGCCCGCAAAATATACCTCAGCTCCTTTTTCACCTCGCTTGAGTACGACCGGAGCCTGAGTCAATGCCCGGATGTTCTTAAGTGCAGTATGAACCTCATCACTCCCACCCGCGATACAAATTTCCTCTTCAGTACCGACGATTAAATCACAAAAAGGCACGATGCCTTGGTAGGTTTTACTTACTTTCTGACTCGAGCAGTAACGCGTTTCTCCATTCCCGCGCGCGGTCAATCCCCAAAGTACAGGACGATAATCCAGATCGAGTACTACGGCAGTTTCAGCGTGTCTTGCAAGCTGAATCACTTCCTCTGTAGTGTGCAACATGGCATCGGTCGATAATCCCGTGCCGGTGATTAAAATGGCTTTGGCCTGGTGTAATATGTCCTTGTTAATGTGCCCCGATTTAATTTGCATGTCGGCGCAATCAGTACGATAAAACATTAAGGGGAATTCATTGGGGGGCTTGATGCCCAGTAAGACGAGTCCAGTCAAATGATCTTCGGTTTCATATAATAAATCCGTATTGACCCCCTCAAGTTCTAATTCATGTTTTAAAAATCGACCCATCTCATCCTGGCCAACACAAGAAAACATCATGCACTTCAGCCCAAGACGTGCAACTCCTACAGCAATATTTCCGGCGCAACCGCCTAAATATTTGCTAAAACTCTGTGCCTCACTGAGCGATACACCAATTTGCTCTGCATACAGGTCAACAGCCACACGCCCCATACAAATTAAATCAACAGGTCTTTTCACATCATAATAAAATGGTGGATAAGTCATAGGTCCTCAACTCAAAGAAACAGGCAGTTTTGTCACTAAAGATTGTTTCGCTGCTTGTGCGATACGCAAAGCCTGTAAACCATCCCTTCCAGAAACCGGACTTGGACTGTTATGAAGCCAGGCATTATAGAAAGAATCTAATTCTGCCCTAAAAGCTTGATGATACCGTTCCAGAAAAAAGTATTCGGGATTCGCTTGCTCTGTGACTGTATTGGCGTAATGCATCACGGAATGCTTCAGATGATTATTTGCTATTAACATTCCTTCCTTGCCAAATACCTCAATCCGTTGATCATATCCATAAACGGCTTGACGACTGTTATCAATTACTCCTAATGCCCCATTAGCAAAACGCATTTGGATAATTGCTGTATCGATATCGTCTAATGCTTCAAAATCAGGATTAATCAGCACAGCACCTGTCGCATACACTTCAACAACTTCGGATTGAGTAAGAAAACGTGCCATATCAAAATCATGGATGGTCATATCCAGAAACAGGCCACCTGAGGTTGCACAATATTCTTTAGTAGGACACACCGGATCGCGAGAAGTAATTTTAACAAGATGCACTGCACCAATTTCACCTGCTTGTACTTGTCTTTGTAAATGGGAAAAACTGGGGTCAAATCGACGGTTAAAACCAAGTTGTAGTAACGTATTGTTCGCCTGAATTGTTTTTAGTACCCCCAAAATTTCTTCTTCATGCAAACCAATTGGTTTTTCACAGAAAATAGCCTTTCCCGCTTCGCTTACTGCTTTAATCTGTTCCACATGTAAATTCGATGGGGAAGCAATCAAAATGGCATCTAAATTGGGATGCGCAAGCACTTCCTCAAATTGATTATATTGACCAGCAATAGACAATTTATCCGCCCATGCTTTATTCAGATAAGGATCAGCTATCGCTTGTAACTCAAATTGAGGCAAATGATATTTGATATTTTCTGCGTGCAATTTACCGATTCGCCCCGCACCAATGATTCCTATACGACACGTTCTTTGTTGATTTGTACTGTCCATTTCTAATCTCTCACCAATTCAAATTCGTTTGTTTTTATTCCCGATAATTCTTGACCTATGTCTCTGATTTTCTTACCTGCCAACAAATTTTTTTCTATTTTTTCCAAGGAAGTTCCCGTTGTCTCGGGTACAAAATAATAAATAAAGAAGAACGCCGCAAAACATAATGCACCAAATAAAACAAAAGTAAGTACACCTAAATTTTGGTAAATTGCTAAGAAGGATATCGAAACTACAAAATTAGCCCCCCATTGCACTACCGTGGCAATACTCATCGCTAAACCACGGACCGATACAGGATAAATTTCAGAGATCAGGACCCAGAATAAAGAGCCAACACTAATGCAATAACCCATCACATAGATTGATAAAGCACCTAAAATCCAAAATTTCTGACTTGGCAATTCCATATTAAATAACAAGCAAACCGCGAAAAGACTCAGTGCCGCAATCAGCGTACCGCCTAACAATAAGAAACGTCGGCCGAGTTTATCGACATAAAATAGTGTCAATAATGTAAATAAAAAATTAACAACCCCCATGCAAAAAGTAGCTAAAATAGCATTCGAAATCGGATAAAATCCGGCTGATTCAAAGATCACCGGCCCGTAATACATTACCGCATTTATCCCTGAAAATTGTTGAAATATTCCCAAAGCGATTCCTACTGAAAGAACAAAAATAATGGGCGGCTTAAATAAAAGATTAAATTGGGGCTGAACTTCATTTAAGTTTCGCTGAATTTCATCGATTTCTTTTTGAACGTTATAACCCGAAGGACGAATCCGTTTTAAGGCATACAGCGCTTTATCGATGCCATATTTTTTCATGAGCCAACGCGGTGAATGAGGAACAAAATGCATTCCTATAAATAAAACCAAGGCAGGAATGGTGCCCATGGCAAATAAAAATCGCCAGCTGTTTACAGAGTAATCATGAAAAAAATAGCCTATTAAATAGGCGATAGCCTGACCAAAAGTGATCGCTAAGCCATTAATTAATATTAAAGTTCCTCTGCGATTAGGTGGAGCGATTTCGGCGATAAATAATGGCGCAATATAAGAAGCAATGCCAATACAAATGCCGATGATGAATCGCCCCATTAATAGAAGGGTGAGATCATGCGTCAGTGCGCAAAGAAGTGTTCCAAAAATAAAACCTAAAGCAACTGTTTTTAACAGATAACGCCGACTGAGTTTATCCGCAAAGAGTCCGCTGAAAGGAATGCCCAAAACGCAACCGAGTAAACTGATACTCACCACCTGAGACCATTGCCATTCTGAGAGAGATAATTGAACCATGACCTGATCCTTGACATCGGCAATCACACTGGAATCAAAACCAAATAAAAAACCACCGAATCCGGCAATCAAGGCAACAAAAAAAACAAATGAATTAACTCCTTCATTCATAGTATCACTTTCCTTAGCTTTACTTAATCGCTGCTGATGTTATCACCGTATATGGTGAATAAATAGATGGTAAGTAAGAATAAATCTCACTGAGGTTTACCGTTAAAATTTTTAATAGACCCTCCCAGGATAAAGTGTGATAAAGGCAAAAAAGGAATTCCTCTTGCTAAGTAGGGCATCAATCCCTCAGCCCCTTCTCCCCAATGGGGAAAAGGGAAATTATCCGCACCTATTATTTCGCTAAACTTATGTACGCCCAAAAGTTGTCTCAGGTACTTTCTTCTTATAAACTCTGTTCGGCAGCATTCACATTTTAAAATAATGGGCCGTAGGCTCAGCCAAATGGCTGAGAATTTTCGGGTACGCATGAGATTATGTAAATCGACACGGTCGGTTATCAATCAACTAGGAATGTATAATGAGTACATATCGATTGTTTCGAAAAATGATCATCATTTTTTATTTAGGAAGCGTTGTAGTATTCCTTGGTTCTTGTGCAGGCAATAAAAACTCCATTCCCCAGAATGTCGCGGGTGAAGAATACGGAACAAACGACTATGGTGGGTGGCGTTAAAAGTGAAATTTGACCTCAATAGCCTTGTCAGTGAAAATAATTCACTCTCTTTTGTTTCTATTTTAAAGGACATGTACTTCTTATGAGAATTCAGTTGTTCCTGTTTGCCTTAGTCTATTGTGTCGTTGTTCAAGCAAAACCGATGATTGCTTTTGAACGTAATGGTTCCATTTGGACTGCCTCCCTTGATGGCAGTCAAGTCCAAAAAGTAACCCAGGGTTACATCCCAGAAATTTCTCCTGACGGGAAATATATTGCCTACAATGTAATGGATAATAGCCCATCAGGGAACCGTTACCTGGCTATAGTGGAGCTTGCATCAGGTAAGGTAGCCCAATTGAAAAATATGCCTTCTGCAAATAATTTCAATCCGGTATGGTCGCCTGATAGCAAAAAATTACTGTTCAATACCTTTGTAGACAGTCATTGGCATCTGGCCTTAATCAATATCGATGGCAGTGGTTATCGCATCATCAAGAATACTGAAGATGAATACAGCCCTGCATGGGCTGCAGATGGAAATTCTTTTCTCAGTCATGATATTGAATCAATTTATTGGATGGATTTTGAAGGTAATCTAATAAAAAAATGGCCACTCAATGCAATAATTCCTCACGGCATGATGAGCAGTGGCTCCCGTATTCACGTCTCTCCCGATGGAAAAACGTTGATTATGGACGTAGATATGGATGAAAACATCCACAGGAAAAACTGGGATGAATCTCCGCCGGCCATTTGGACACTTGAGCTTGCCTCAGGGAAGACCATTAGAATTACTCCTAAAGGCATGCTGGCGTGGAGTCCTTTTTGGATTAATTCTGAAACATTTGTTTTTCTGGAACAAGGTTTAAAAGAGAACTCCCCTTCTTTGCATCGTGGGTCGCTAAAAAATCCTTCCGAATCACTCTTATTAAAGAATGTGCAAACGCCCAGCGTTTCACACTAATTTATAAACTATTTTCTCAAGTCTTTTACGAATAACCCGTATTAGTTACTCTTAATGCGGGATTTGCGCTGTAAATACCGGACGAGCCATATTTGCTGCAGTGCAGTAAAAATTACTCATCAAACGATGTTTTTTGTGTTTTATCTACTATACTCTCTAATAATTGGGCTCTATATTTACACAGGTTGTATTAAAAATGTCTTCTTCGTTGTATTCATTTCCCACAATTTTCCATCAAATTATTCAGCATAAAAATAAAAATCCTCAAAAAGTTGCCTATCGATTTATCAACAAGGACCGCGAATCGGGTTACATAACCTACGATGAGTTATGTCGCCAGGTATTTTATTTGGGGTACCAAATCCAGCAAAGAACAAACCCCCAAGACCGAGTAATACTTTGTGCGCAACCTGGTTTGGATTTTATTGTGGGCTTTTATGCGTGTCTCGCTACAGGGACGATAGCAGTCCCGTTGATCCCCCCTCTCAATAAAATGATGATGAATCGATTTTTGCATATTATTAACAATGTAGAAGCTCAATTAATTCTATTTGATAAAAAAACGTCCCACATGTTGCGTATCGATCAAAACACCGATCAGTTTATGCCGCATTTATTAAAGCCGCTTCTAAGGGTATCAAGTCTTCATGAACATTTATTGAATCAACTGAAGGATACACGTCTTGATACCTTATTTATTGACCCCTCGCAGGAAGTCAATCCACCATCAGAAATTGCCTATCCCTGTGCAGAAAACGATGTCGCTTTCATTCAATATACTTCCGGATCTACTTCTGATCCCAAAGGTGTTTTAGTCACCCATGCCAATCTTATGGATAACTCCAGCATTATTAAAGAAATGTGTCAAAATTCTGAAAAGAACTCTGAAGATATGATTACCTACTCCTGGCTCCCCCCCTATCATGACATGGGGTTAATTGCGGGAATTATCCAACCAACTTATGCTGGTGGAACCTCTATTATATTACCGACCTTAGATTTTATTCAGCGCCCTGCTCGTTGGGTTGAGGGAATCTCCAAATACCGTTGCAACCTCACCGGGGGACCTAATTTTGCTTATGAGTTATGTGCCTTAAAAACACCTGCAGATTTGCTCAATCAGCTGGATTTAAGTTGTTTGCTTGCCGCTGCCAATGGAGCAGAGCCAATCCACTATAAAACAATGGAACTATTTTATAATACTTTTGCTAAAGCGGGCCTCAAACGAAATGTCTTCTTACCCTGTTATGGCTTAGCTGAGTCGACACTGATGGTATCTGGTAAATCATCTTTGACTGACGATATAACCTTTTCAGTCAATAAGAAAAAATTAAAACATAATCTGATTGAGGCATGTGGGATCGAAACAGAAAAAACGGTTCTTGTAAGTTCCGGAACACCACGAATGCCTTTAAAAATAGTGAATCCCAATGATCAGAACGAATGTGCTTCCTTGGAAATTGGTGAAATTTGGGTACAAAGTCGGTCTGTAGCAAAAGGTTATTACAATAACCCAGATGAAACAGAGAAAGCATTTCATGCTCGTCTCAAAAATAACCCAGATCAAGGGCATTATTTGCGGACAGGTGATCTTGGTTTTTTATATCAGAATGAATTGTATGTCTGTGGGCGAATAAAAAATATGATCATTATTCGTGGCCAAAATTATTATCCCCATGATATTGAATTAGCCGTTGCTCATGCCGATCCCTTGATTCGCAAAAGCTGTGTCGTAGCCTATGCAAGTCAATTTAATGATGAAGAAGGAGTGGTTGTGGTCGCTGAGGTGAAAGCAAATGCTGATCCGCAGTTCTGTCCTGAACTGACCATTAAGATCAATCAAATGCTCGCCCAGGAAATTCATCTTGCAGCAAAACAAATCCTGTTAGTACCTCCCAAATCAATTCCGAAGACCACCAGTGGTAAATTACAGCGAATCAAATGCAAAGAACTCATAGAGGAAAATAAAATTACCCCCTTATTCTCCTATTGTGCAACAGATGATTTAAAAGAAAATAATCTGCCTTATCAGAAATTGGAAAATCAACTGCTGTCCATTCTTGAAGAAACGTCAGAGGATAAACGCCCAATACTTTTGCAAAATTATCTGCAACAGCTCGTTAAAGAGGTGGCGCATTTACCTAACGAGACCGTGATTGATCCAGAGCGTCGTTTTTTGGAACTGGGCCTTGACTCCATAATGTTCATTGAATTTAAAAACACGCTGCAAAAGCTTTTAGGAGATAAGATTACTTTAACGAATGAGGTATTTTTCGAAAACGATCACATTGCATCATTGAGTCATTATCTTTTAGAGCAACTGCAATTTAAAAAACCGATTGCACACTCGTTCCCCGCTAATAATTTGCATCAGGATATCCATTTTGAGGGAGGAGAACACGCCGTCTTATTATTATATGGGCTGAGTGGTACGCCGCTTGAATTAATGTATTTAGCCAGAAATCTCAATCAACAAGGTTATAGCATTGAAATTCCTCATATCGATGGCTATGCCTATCTTAAAGATAAAAACACGAATGTCCCTCATGAAGAATGGATAGAATCAATAGCTCACTATTTTCAGCGCATGAAACAAAAATATAAAACTGTTTCAGTTGGGGGGTTATGCGTTGGTTCTATTCTCAGTCTGAAACTTGCCGCATTGTTTCCCTCACAAGTTAAATCGTTGATCATTCTTTCCCCCTCCTTTTTTTATGATGGTTGGGCCGTGCCCTGGTATTCTTTTTTATCGCCGATTATCTATCACACGCCGCTGAAATATTTTTTTTATTATAAAGAAAAAGCACCCTATGGGATTAAAAATGAAGAAACAAGAAAAATGATCGAAGATGAAATGCAAGAAAACCGATACTCAATTACAGGTGGCTCAAAGATATCCTATTACCGGCTCTATGAGGCACAGCGATTAAACAAAAACGTGAAACGACATTTAGCGAATATCAATTGTCCTGTGCTCATGATCCATGCCGCTGAAGATGAAACAGCAAGTGTTCGTAATGTACGATTTCTAGAAAAAAAGATTCAATCTAAAACTAAGAAGAAAGTCATTTTAACGAACAGTTATCATATTGTTACAGCAGATAACGACAAAGATATAGTCGTTGATGAAACCATTAATTTTCTGAGACAAATTGTAACTGAATGATGTCTTCCTGAATGGGATGGTTTTAAGGGTACATTCATGATAGCTTTAAGCAATCAATACAAATAATAGCTCAAACATCATGAATCATTGGATTATTAAAAGCATCTTATGCAGTCTACTGTTCACCTACTCAACCTTTGGTTTTACTGAAACGCATAGGGACAGTGTCTCTAAAGAAGAAGTGAATGGTACCTTCATTATGCATTTTCCTGCCCCTCATAATGATGTTACCAATACGCTCACTGTCCATGCATTGGGTGGTGGAAAAATTAAAATTTCTTTCCAGTTAATATACCCTTATATCGCCAACGGAGCGCTTCAAGCCAATACTGGAGAATTATCCGGCATAGCCCGTATTAAAGGGGATACTGCAATTTACTCTTCATCTGAATTTGGCCAATGTACCATTACAATAACCTTCATCAAACCAGGAATGGTGTCTGTAAAACAAGAAGGTGCTGATTTTGATTGTGGTTTTGGACATAATGTCTATGCCAATGGAACTTATTATAAAAAATAGCCAATTATTTCGAATGTTCCAATCGACGCGATGGGATTCAGTTGCTTTCGTTTAGTGATTATGATTTGATTTTACTAAAGGGAATTCACTGGCAAGTATAATGATATACCTCGTTTATTTGTTTCTCTTAATCAGTCTACTGATTGTATTGAAACTTAAGTTGATATCATTTAATCAAATAATTCCGTCCTTATCCTACTTTACATCAAAACGTAATGCTTTAGAGCATGAAGATTTATTAACTCTTTTTGATAAATTTAATTATGAACATGGCGATGGTGTATGCCATGGTTTTACATTAACCTGGGCACAGGAAGCAGCTCTAGGGTTAGATTATCAATTTTATAATCGACTTAACTTAATTAAAAAAGAAAAGGCAACCTTACTCCATACCTTACATTCAATTACCGAAAAAATAAAAGCAAGTCAGTCATTAACCAAAAAAGAGCGAAAACTCAATGAAATAAAGCCCTTTCTTGAAGCCATCTGCCTGGCTCAATCTCCCGATGATTATGCTGAGATTTATGCCCAATCAATCCAGCAGTCCGACATCGATATCATCTACAAGATGATTCAATTGAACCTGAGTAGAAATCAAAATACCGTTAAAAATCTTTTTAGTAAAACAATGAGCTTCGCATCCCCCAAAGAGGTTAACGAATTTTTTCATCAACTTAATGTGCTCCTCAACGCTAAAAATCAAGTCGTGGTGGTATGCAGCAGCGAAGAACATACGGTGGGCTTTAAAAAGCATAAAGACAATACTTGGTTGTTTTTGGATATCAATCACTTGTATGAACAAACTGAGGAATACCCCTATCAACTTTTAACGAGTGAAGAACTGGTCCCCATTTTGTATCAATCACTTTTTGAAACCAGCAAGCATTTAATAGTTCATTGTTCTTTCGTTGCGAAAACAGGTCAGCGAAGATTAACTGAACATATCCGGGGGCTTGGCTCATTATACCCTATCCACTCAAAAAACCTCCTAATCACCAATTGTCGTGGTTACGGAGCTCTTGCTCTGGCCGTGCAAAATGATGATCGCAATACCGTACGCGAACTACTGCACTTAGATAAAAAATCTCCTGTAATCAGTCAATCCGAATTAGAACATGCACTCTTTTATGCAGCAGCATGCAATCGAGCAGACCTTATGAATCAACTCAAAAATATTCCTAAAATAAACATCAACCAATCTTGCGATCATGCTGGAAATTCTCCACTTGGAATTGCTTGTAAATATGGCAATGAGGCGATTGTGAAACTGCTACTTCGTGATAACCGTATTGAAGTGAATCCGAAAAACGCCTCAGGGATGACTCCCTTAATGTTAGCCTGCAAATCATCCTACACACAAAAGAAGCCCGCACTCTTTCAAATGCTTTTAGCAGCAGGGGCCAAGGCCGAACTCACGAACACCCATGAAAACACAGCTTACGACATCGCTAAGGAACATGATAATCAAACGGCTTTGCAGATTATAGGCTCTTATCACCCTAAACCGGCTCCTCAACCCAGTTCTGCTGAAGTAAGCAGCCGGAATTCCGGAAAATCAAAACATGGAAGCATGGTTTCATTTTTTCCAAAGACACAGGACAAATCTATAATGAAATCCTCACAAGAAGAATGCGGCAGTCCAATAGAAACTCAAAGTGCCCATGCGGCTCAAACAGAAATAACCTATTCTTAAATCACTTTCATGATTCGAGTTTTCTGTCATTTCTTAGATCAACTTCTCTGATTTTAGATTGTTCCGCTTACACTGCTCACACAGCCCTTTAATTTCTACAGTACAATTAATGATTGAAAATTCAATTGAATTTGCAAATTCTGTAACTGCCGCGAAATCAATAATGCATTCTAATTCTTTGACAAAATCACATTGATTGCAAATGAGAAATTGCGCCTGCCCCACATGATGTCCATGCAAACAAGCAACATAGGATTTAAGGCTATCAATACAATGGATAAACCCTTCTTGATGCCAAAATTGAATAGCACGATAAACTGTAGGTGGTTTTGGATTCTCAATTTGTTGGGATAATCTTTGCAGAATTTCATAAGCACCAAGAGGTTTTCTCGCATCCTCTAATATTTTGAGGACACGCTCCCTAGGCTCCGTAAATCGGTAGCCATGTTTTATACAATGCTTATAGGCCTTGTCCAACAAAGTGTATTTCATCAATCATTTTTATTTAAAGTGCTCGAATATTCTATTATACCACAGTCCTTAGGGTCTGTTTACCATTCCACTCTGTTGGTCATAAACAAGGTCAAAATCGAACACAGTGAGGGGTTTCCACACTGTAGTACCGTTTTGTGGTCAGAGCTCCCTTGGCTGAAGTGAGCATTGGTGTTTAAACCGACCTTATTTTACAAAAAAATAATTAAATTCATTGGAAAACTTGTTTTGGTTTAAAAATCATTAAAAGTGTCTTGTTCTTTGGCAAGAGAATGTTACAATATAACACTTTTTTGATATTAGAATGTTTAGCAGTCACTAATCTGGCGATTTTTTAGCAGAAAACTCTTTGCTGAACCAGACTCAAAAATCGAATCGTTAGGTTTAAAAAGTACTGTAATGGTCATGATATGTCTGAAATTAATATTGACGTACAACTGATAAAGTCAGGAAAGCTCTCTACCAGTGGGCTTTTACAAAAAGTGGATAGTTACCCCTCATTAACATCTATATGTCCTATAAATGGAGGAAACCATGTATCTTAATTATTATAGATTCCGCCTTTCAGGTGACGCCCAACTTTTCGCCCAAGAACAAACTGCAGCAAACATCGAACAAATTTTACATGATACCCACAACCTGAAGTTAATACGGGTGGCCATCGATTTGACTGCTCCTAACCCAAGTATCAGCTTATTATGTAAATCCCCAAATGCCCAAGTTTTACAAACAACAATCGCTGAGCCTTTAATGGAAAAAGGGATCGCACTCACCGAATTGATGGAGAATGAAACCCTTTGGTATGATGAGGAAACACCGCATGAACATCCTATTTCTCCATCCAAACCTGTACATTCTGAACATCTTAAAAAGAAGCGAAAAAAACGTAACCCGCATGAGCATGCCCATGCAGATTCTCATACACAGTCTCCAGACCATGGTCAGGGTCATGTCCATAGTCATGAGCACGGTCACGGCCACAGTCACGGTCACGGTCACGGTCACGGTCATTCTGATGAGGATGGTCATGAAAATCATTGGCTTAAAGCTGCATTAGGTTTGATTTGGGGAATAGGTCTGCTCGCTCTCTCTATTGCCAGTTTTAATATTCCTCTAACAGCCTATATTCTCATAACTGGGCTTACCACTTTGATGACCTTATATTTGGGATATAATGTATATAAATCAGCATGGTATTCATTGCTTGAAAAGAAGTGGGATACTACTGCTTTATACACGATCAGCACTTTAACTATCGTCGCGGTGTCGCTTGCAAGCCTGTTTGTTCCAGGACTCCCTATGATGTTCGAGGCGGCTCCATTAGTTTTGGGGTTTTGGCATTTAGGTGAAGGAATTGAACATACCTTAGTCGGTGCAATTGAAAAAAAATTAGATGTACGTGATTGTTTGCCTCTATCAGTCCTATTAAAGGGTAAACCCAATAAAGAAATTTCTGTCCGAAATTTAATTCCTAACGATAAGATCATCATTAGAAAAGGAGAGGTGATTCCGGTTGATGGAATATTAACGCAGAAAGCATTGCTTTATACGACTCGCATTGATGGCTCTCCCGAGCTTAAGGAGTTCAAGCCTGGGGATGAGGTGAAAGCCGGTATGCGCTTAGCCGATCATATTCCTTCATTGGAAATGCGCGTTACAACTACTTATCAAAAATCTTACCTGTCATTAATCGCAGAAAATATTGATAAAGCCAATGATGAAAAAGCACCCGTCGAGCTATTTGCAAATCAAGTAGTGAAGTATTTTGTTCCTGGTTTACTTTTAGTCGCTCTTGTTTCGGGTATTGTCATAGGTTCTCTGTTTACTCCTGCACTTGCTATTCAATGCGTGATCTCCGTTCTTGTCAGTGCATGTCCCTGCGCTTTGAGTTTGATTACACCCATGGCAGTTAAAATCGGCATGAAAAAAGCCTCTGAAAACGGAATTCAGTTTAACAATGGAAAAGATTTACAAGCAGCATCTGATATAGATACCGTTGTTTTTGATTTAAATGGCACCCTTACCCAAGGAAAAAGTGTGGTTCAATCACTAAAAATTGACGATAAAAGATTTTTGCGCCACCTCGCATTATTAGAAAGCCAATCCGAGCATCCGATGGCAACAACTATTAAGTCTTATATAGCAGACCAAGGCATTGTTGCAGACGAGCAGTTAGAAATAACCTCCGTTGATAAAAGCTACCATTCGGGCATCAAAGGCGTCATTAATGGCGAAACATTCATGGTAGGCAATAAAGAGATGCTGCTGGCGAATGGAATTACTACGATAAATGAACCTTATAATGATCCTAAAAAGGGTTCTGTATATATTGTGTGCGGGACCCAAGTCATAGGGCAAATTGCTTTATTTGACCCTCTACGTGAAGACGCTTTTGCTACTGTAGAACAATTAAAAGAGCTTGGAAAAACAGTACACATTTGTACCGGCGCAGATCAAGACACTGCAGAAAAATATGCTGCATTACTAGGTATTTCCCCCCAAAATATTAGTGCAAATACAGTAGGTACGGCCACTAAGCCTAATGAGAAACCTAAAAAAAATTACATCCAAGAGCTAAGACGCAAAGGATATAAAGTGGCGATGGTAGGCGATGCCATCAATGATCTGGAAGCCTTTGCATACGCTGATCTCGCCATTGCAGTTAAATCTCGTATTGGTGATAAGGTCATCCAACAAAAAGCAGGTATCGTAATTCAGCAAGGCGTATTATTTCCTATCGCCACTGCATTTGATGTGGCAGCCAAAACCAAACAAAATATTGCCCAAAATTTGTTTGTGAGCTTAACTTATAACTCAGTCATTACTCTAGTGGCAGCTGGATTGTTTGTGGCTATTGGTTTTGCGCTGAATCCCATACTCGGTGTTGCCATGATGGTGCTTGAATCCGCTATTGTCTTAACTAATTTATACCGGTTTAAACAACAGGAAGTTGTATTAGCAGAAACGAATAAAGGTACCACACTCGATTTAGAAACGCCTAAAGAGAAAACCCTTAATCCATTGTCTGCATTAGGTTTTCCCCCTCAACCTAAAAAAGATTTAGTACATATCGAAAAACCTCAAGCTACGGGACCTTATGTTAAAAATGTATTTGCACCTGCAGAACCCAAGCAGGTTCTGCATTCACCCAAGCCAGGTTCACAAGAGCACTTATTTCAACTCTGTTGACGCCATGGATCCTTGTGCCGGCTTTTAAATCGCGCAGCACCATTTCAGGTGGTGATCAAACCTAAACATGCTGTATTTATCGTATACCCATTTTAAAGGGCATTGGGTGGCATATGCAGCTTGTTATCGTCCGAGAAAGACTCTTTTTTAATTTTCGCTCTACTTGCGTTCGTGCTGGGATTCCAAAAAAGAAACCGTCTCTCTCTATCGTCATTAGGAACTAATAGGCACTGTTCCTCAGGGAACTCTTCCCAGATCAAATGACAGGGATCCTCAAGCTGATAGTCACTTAAATGAGTGTCTGAAAGTAATTGATTTTTAAATCGATCCGCATACAAAACACACTGATAAACCGAAATAAATTTTTGATATTCACTAAAAGAAAACTGTTCGTAATGGTTACTCCTGCGAGCATAAAGAAGAAACATCAATTCATTCACTGCTGTTGATGACTGCAGATCCAGAGTGATTGATTCTGCACTATTTTTTTTATTAATTATAAGTTTCATGGATGACCATTTTCTCAATTGCCCCTTATCCATTAATATATAATGGGAAGAAATCAATATCTAGTAAACCACTAAAATGGTTCTGAGCTTCCTAAATCATGCCGGAAAATACCCTGGCGCAACCCATGAAACACAAATTCTGATAAGAAGGTAGAAGTAACATGTTGATCTTAGCTTAAGCGCTTCGCTTCTCCCCATCTATGATCAACATGTTCGCATGCCTCAAATTTCGATACATTTATCAGGCCAAACACCACATTGAACTTGCCCAATATGCTTTTTTTGCAACAGCAGCATCACCAAACGCGATTGCCCTATGCCACCACCAATTGTTTGCGGCAAAGAGCCAGAAATCAATCGCTGATGCCAATCATAATCCAAACGATGTTGATGGCCTGTTAATGCCAATTGATATTTCAATATGGCTTCATTCACTCGAATACCCATAGAAGAAATTTCAAAAACATCATCGATGATTGGGTTCCATACTAGAATATCTCCATTTAAGCCTGTAAATCCCACCTCATTGACTGAGCTCCAATCGTCATAATCTGGAGCACGAACATCATGCGGTTTTCCATTTGATAAAGAACCTCCAATTCCAATTAAAAAAACAGCACCATATTTTTTGGTAATAGCCCGCTCTCTTTCTTTAGGAGATAGATTAGGATATAAAGCAAGTAATTCTTCTGTATACATAAAATGAATGTATGAGGGTAGAAATGGAGTTAAACCATAAAGATCACTGACCGTTTTTTCCGTTTTTTTTATGGCATCATAGAGCTCGATGACCGTTTGTTTTAAATAATTCAAGCCACGGTCTTTAGTATCAATAACACGTTCCCAATCCCATTGATCCACCAACACAGAATGAGTCGCACTTAATACCTCTTCGTCAGGTCTTAAAGCGATCATATGGGTATAAATGCCTTCTCCAGTTGGAAAGGCGAATTCTCCGAGTAACTTTCTTTTCCATTTAGCTAAGGAATGAACGATCTCATAAGTACGATCCGGTATGGCTTTAACCTTGACTGAAACTGCTTGTTCTGTACCTGACAAATTATCTTGCACACCATCACCTACACAAGCCAATAATGGTGCTTGCACTTCAACGAGGCCTAACCGGTGTTCGAGTTCACGAGAAAAAAAAGATTTCACAAAACTTATTTGTTTTTGTTTTTCAATAAATGCCTGTTTCATTCAACTACCCCACAATATAATTAAGTTAACATTATATTGTATTTTTCCATTATTTTTATTATCAAATTAAAATATGTATGGATATAAAAAATAATATTTAATAAAATAGCAATTAAATTAAATTATATATAAAAATACCCCATGAAAGACCTGGAAAATTATCAAATCGATGATCTTGACAAAAAAATACTCCATGCATTAATAAAAAATGCACGTACAGCTTATGCAGAATTAGCTAAAGCTTATGCTGTAAGCCCGGCTACAATTCATGTTCGCGTTGAAAAAATGCGACAAGCAGGTATTATTGAAGGGGTGCATGTGCACATTAACCCCAAACGGCTGGGGTATGATGTCTGTTGTTTTATCGGGATAACTCTGAATCATGCGAAAGATTACCAATCCGTCCTTAAAAAGTTAGAAGCTCTGGAAGAGGTCCTTGAGGCTTATTACACTATTGGGCATCATTTTAATATTTTTATTAAAGTCATGTGCCAGTCGATTGATACCTTACAGCAACTATTGGTGAATAAAATTCAGCTTATTGAGGAAGTGCAATCAACCGAAACCCTTATCTCCCTGCAAAATCCAATTATGCGCTCGGTTGTTCCTTAACCCCGGATGTTGATTTACATGATTTTGGCGTTTCCCATGCTTGCCCGAGAATCCAGTGTTAGTTCTGGATGATATTGATAGCTTGCAACATTATCGACGCGATTAAATTATGCTAATTCGATATTAGCGATCCAGGTTATCGATTCATCGGAGAGGTTCATCGGTAACGCGTTATAAAGAGAGTTATTATCAGGTTGTAAGTTGCATTGATGTCGGATTTTGCATCTCCAAGCTTCTCAAAAAGTGGTTGCATATTTATTACTAAAACTCATAGACGATTATTGTTCAGAGTTTTTAACGGAATTCTCATTCGGAGGAACCACAATAGCAAAAGGTTCACTGGAACTGCCTTCGATGAAATTATTTAATAATTGCACTCGAACTAAAACTCTCATTGTTTTACTTTCCTCAGAACATTTTGTTTCTTGAGGTTCACGTTTACAATTTGCAACTTGATGTACCGTATCGATAGGACTGTTGTCGCTATCAATCACTTTTTGGTGTTCTAAATCAATAAGAGTTAATGCCAAATGACTCAGCTTCCATTCATTTCCTTCCGCAGTGTAACCCACACGTCGTTCGTGAACCAGGGTAACCTTTTGCCCTCTTTTAAGCGTGGTTTCATATTCCCATATTGGTTTTTCTACTGTTAGCTCACTTTCTATAATATTATCTTTCTGTTGAAATGCTTTTTCCATGTTGAGATACCCCCAGCCGTAGGTTCTATTCCACGCGGAGCCCATGATTTTAGTATGTCCAGAGTCTGCTGTACCGGCATCAGTCCAGGTATCTGCACTGTTAATAAGTAAGGCTTTGATGGCCATAGGATTAGTAATTCCTGCATCCTGTAATAACAAGGCAGAAGCACCTACATGCGGTGCTGCAGAACTGGTGCCACCCATGAGGCGGTATCCATCTTTATACTTCATCGCATTCGAATAGACAAAGCCATAGACTTTAGGATCAGGCGCGCATGTAAAGGTATCATGACCTGGGGCGGTTAAATCAGGTTTACGTCTTCCAAATGGTGTAGGCCCTCGGCTGCTGGTTTCCCTTATTCGATGTTTGCTTCTATCTGCTGTTTTGACGATAACCGAATCATTTTCAGTAACCACTGTATTCATATTGGCAATTGTAAGTCCATTGTAATTATCACCAGGAACGGTTAGCGTTGTGGCAAAAGTAAATTGATGTGCTGGCTCTATATATCCAGCATTTCCCGCTGATTTTACCCAGAGGATTTTTTGGGTATTCACCACATAGTCTATGACTTTTGCGAGCCCGCTCCATTCAGGACATGCAGGACAATTTAAATCCAGTCGACCATTTCCCATACTGTAATTAATAATAGTGGGCTTAATTTCAGAACGGTTCACCATCCAATCCAAAGTTTCCATAGTACGCATAATACTTGTGGGATCCGCGGTTTCCTCTCCAGCTAACCCAGAAATGATGGTAGATACTCCATAAGCCATGCCTTTGTATTTTTCATGGTTACTCGCATAAATACAGGCTACCCCTGTTGCATGGGGTTCTTTTACGCCATTAAGATGATTTGAGTACCCAGAACCTACATCTTGCTGCACTATTAATTTTTTGTTGGACAAAGAAGGATGCAAAGGATCGACCCCAGTGTCGATTATGCCAACAATCCCTTTTTGACCAGTATAACCATGCGCCCACCAATTATTTACATTCGGATAAAAAGATGAAGGCGCCAATTTTATCACTTGGGCATTAACATCCAACTCCGGTGAGGCTGCGGTATGTGAAGAAATTTGTGCCGCTGCGTCTAAATGAGCAATTTGATAGAGTATGTTGCGATCTTTTGGAACTTGGAGTGCGACTGCAGGCATAAACCCTAAATCTTGAATATTTACATCGGGAATTTTTTTGATTTCCTCGATAAACGATTCTTTTTCCAATTGGTTATGCAAGAAAACCAGAAGTGATAATGTGGCCTGCTTTGAACCTTTGGGATATTTAAACTTTTGAAGTACGTCGGCATCGATAATTGCCTTTGCGGAAAGAATAGGACTTACAACGACTAACATCATTGCAAGATAAAATCTTTTGAATGTATACCCCATAGAGTTCCTCATTGGCGCGGTCTAACATAATAAATAATTTTTACCTTCCAGGTTGGCAAATTATTGTTATTCTTTGCATCCACAAAAGAATTTTAAAGCAAGGGGCCAAAAGAGGAAAGCGGTCTCTATAAAAAAATTCTTTCGATACAACAATATAGTGTCACACCAAGTATTATTTCAGATTTCGAGGAATAAAATTGATTGTTTTAGCCTAGGGGTATCCCATTATTTTTCAGAAATAGCTGGATATTACGAGTTCAGTGAATTTAAATCGTACTGGCATTGTTGCAATTACTGCATAAACAGTAGTTTAGATATTTCTTCGCTGGCAGAAAGACACCATGCAATGTTGAGTGCATCGGTATATTGCAAGGGCTTGATGATGCAGCCTGATACATGTAACTCACTTTTAGCAATCTTTTCTTTAGTCGTATATTCACCGGTAAGTAAAAAAACTTTAACTTTATCAAAATCAAACGTTTTTCTTACTTCCTTCAAAAAATCGATACCATTCATCTTGGGTAAGTTGAGATCAAGCAATATCACCCTCGGGTTAATTTTTTGCTTGCCATGACGTCCATACAACATATCCAGTGCTTGTTTCCCATCCTTGGCTATAGCAATATTCACCTTTTTTTCCATTTTGGCAAATACATGTTGCATCGCTTCAATATCAAAAATATCGTCTTCTATATATAAAATATCCACGTCCATAGTTAGAATCTCCTATCGTTTAGCAGATGCTATAAATCCTTCTCATACTTTATATTATAATATACCTCAGAATATTGAGCGCCGAGACTTGTGGATTATAAGAATAGTGTAGTTACTGATCCCAGTTGAATTCTGATTTTGAACACTCAACTGAATCAACCATCTTGTTGGAATCAGTTGGTTGCTGTTGAGATGCTGGTTTCCAAAACATATCTCTAGGTAGAGAAATTTGGTATTTATTTAAAGTCTTACTTTTTTCATCGACAAGCAAGTCAATTAATTTATCATTTGAACTTGCTTGTGGACGTCGTAGATTCGCAAACTTGGCCGAAAATCTTATTTTTTCATTCAAGGGCTGAATTAGACTAAAATAATCATTCAAATGTTGTTCAAGATTCTCTGCACATGATTTAAATGTTTTTAAATAGTTGCTCAAACACAGATCTGAATCCATTTCCACAAAAACCTTGATATCAAATTTTGCTCGTAATTTTTCTTCTAAAAAAATATCAGGCCCAAAAACAATAACATCGCGCTGAGCATTTTCAACTGCAGCGAGGAGTAACTCCATAGAATCAAAGCTAGAACTATCAATGAGCACGGTGGTCTCTTGCTTTAATAAAGAATAACATCGCTCACTGAGCCCTTTAAAATCACTGCCTATAGGTCCACAAACAGCCAGTATTGTCATTGTAATTGCCACGTTGATTAAAATAGCGGCAATAATACCTTGTTGGTAGCCAATTTAAAACTATTAAATCAAATTATAAGCAAAAATACGTGATGGATGATTTCGACTATTCTTAAAAGATCTTATTTAAAGGTTTACTATAGATCCTTACGTTCTGCCATTTACATTAACCATGGGATCAGATCTTAAAACCCGATAAGATATACCTTGCCATCAGATTAGAGTAATTACCCAATAGCTTTTCAAATCTGCTCAACATTGGAATGAAATTCTAATTCATTAAAAAAGGAGTTTATTATGAAAATAAGCTGTTTATTAGGCACTTTGTGTTTATCACCCCTTCTTGCTTTTGCTCATTCGGATCCCGGTTTAGATGGTCTTATTTTTTCTCCCGTCACTGAGAATAAAAATACCGTAGTCAGACATTATAGTAATGAGCAAGTAAGACCCAATTTGCAGCAAATGACTCAAAGAACCGTTGATTTTCCAACTCAAATCGTGCGTGTTCGAGGGAATGTCAAGGGAATGGGTCTCAGTTGCGAAGAAGTGGAAAATGAAATTGAACGTGTTTTTTCAAAAAAAATCACCCCTGATTTGTTTACTTACAACACGTACATCAATTGCAGTTATGATCAGGAGAGCCCCGATGAAGAAGCGGTAAGTTTTTCTATCCAGAGTTATTTTGATCCATTAACCGATAAAGCCGTTGATTATTTAAAAGCCTATCTGCAAGAATATAATGGATACAATTTATTTAATGCATCAACATTAGACTTTGAGAGCGCCAAAGGTGTTATTGTATCGATGAATCTGAATGCGGGTTTAAAAAACAATCCCAACCAAGTTCCCATGATGCTTTACCGCCAGGATCGGAACAATCTTTATTTTAAAAGTAATTTTGAAATGAGAAAGGAATTAATTGCCGATATTTATCAACGATTTTATTCGAACAACCCCGAGGTGATTCTACCCTTTTTAGACAAATGGATTTTCTCTTTTGCAGGCACCATTTATCACTCGATTTTAAAAGCATCCAATTATCTTGAATTACAACCTGAACGTATCTTTGTGATGGAAAAGGAAGGAGATATCTTTGTATCGGATTTAAGATTTTATTTCGCCAACCTGTGTATGAAGAGAAACCCGAATAAATATTGCCTGTAATGAATCATTCTGAACCCGCTAGAGTAGGTTGGGCCTTGGCCCAACATTTCCTCAAATGAACATTGGCGCTTTTGTGGGGTCAAGGCCCGACCTTCCCACAACAATTTATCCTTTATGAAATATCATCGTTACATCAATCGGATCAAAAGTATATTTCTTATTGCAAAAATCACATCGAATCGCTACTTCACCTTGTTCTTTTAATAATTCTTGTGCCTCTTCCTCACCTAAAACATTCAATACCTGTTTCATTTTCTCCAGGCTACAGCGACACTTGAACTGCGTTTTACGGCTATCAAATATCCGTAGTTCCGTTTCATGATAAAGACGATGCAGCAATGTTTCATTATCTAAAGTCAGGAGCTCAATTTCACTGACTGTTTGACCTAATTGGACGGCATATTCCCAAAATTGTTCTCTTTGTATCGTATCTTGGCCTGGCATTAATTGCAGTAACATCCCCGCTGCTGCGCTCTCATTAACAGCCAACCAAACACGCGTCGATACCTGTTCGGATTGAGCAAAATAATTCATTAGATTCTCACCCATGGATGTTGATTGGATAGGAACCATGCTTTGGTAAGAGTTCGTTTGATTGTTTTGATTAATGGTAATGACCATCTGTCCTTCGAGAAAAGCGGTAGCGTATTCTTTGGTTTCCAGATTTTCAGCAAATTGAGCAAAAGCTCGTACATTAAACTCATGGTCACATTGTACCAATAATAAAGGAAGTCGTTTATCGCCCTGAAATTGCAAATTTAAACTGCCTTGAAATTTAATACTCGATGCCAAAAGCAGACAGGAAACGATAGCCTCCCCCAACAAATTTTTAACCATCGGAGGATAGTTCCGTTGGCTCATAATCGTTTGGAAAGTATTTTCAATATGGACAATTTCACCACGAATATTGGCATGCTCAAAAATAAAGCGTTGTAGGGTATCAGATTCTTTCATAACAGACTCAAATAAAATGTCGGCAAACCACAAGAGGACTGTGGCCGTGCAAAGTATAACATAATTTTTTTATAATTTTCCTGGAGAAAAAATTATCTTGAACTATGCTTTTAGAACCTCCCTCTGAAAATTTAAAGGACTAAATCATGATAGATAAAAACATACTTGCCCCCCTCTTTAAAACCATTGATAAGGTTGTTTTTGGTATTCAAGAATCAAAGGAGCCTGAAACCAAACCCGAATTCATTGAAATTGATAGTGAAGAAGAGTTTGATGTCGAACGCTCCATGAATTAGTAGTTGATTCAATTGCCTAAGCGGGCAATAATTGCTCTTTTTTGAGTGAGAACCCCTTAAGATGTTGAATAGCCAACAAATGGCAGCGGTACGTTATATTGATGGACCTTTATTAGTTCTTGCTGGAGCTGGAAGCGGTAAAACACGAGTCATAACGCAAAAAATAGGCTATTTAATTAATACTTGCGGCTACGCCGCCAACACAGTATGTGCCGTAACTTTTACGAACAAAGCAGCCAATGAAATGCGTGCTCGCGTTGCAGCCGTTCTGCCAGCAGCAAATCGCCGAGGTTTAAAGGTAGCAACCTTCCATACTTTAGGCTTAAGCATGATTAAACATGATCTTGCTTTATGTGATCTGAAAAAAGGCTTTTCTATTTTTGACAGTGAAGACTGTTTACAAATCCTAAGAGGTTTTTTACCTACAAATAAAGCAACGGAACGCGAATTTATTCTTCAAATTCAACAGCGAATTTCGCGCTGGAAAAATGATTTTCTCACGCCAGAGCAAGTCGTTAAAAACCCTGCTGATGCACCTTATTATGAGGAAGCCGCCCTCCTGTACCCGCGTTATCAGCAGGCACTAAAAGCCTATAATGCAGTTGATTTTGACGACTTAATTCGTCTTCCCGTTAGTCTCTTGACCGAACATCCATCGGTAGCAGAATATTGGCAAAACAAAATACGCCACTTATTGGTCGATGAATACCAAGACTCCAATACCAGCCAATATCTTTTAGTAAAAAAATTAACTGGAATCCAAGCCCGTTTCACTGTAGTAGGTGATGATGACCAGTCAATTTATGCATGGCGGGGTGCTAAACCTGAAAATTTGCAACAATTACAGCAGGATTACCCTCAATTAAAGATAATTAAGTTAGAGCAAAACTACCGTTCAACGAACATTATTTTACATACCGCCAATCACCTCATTGCCAACAATCAACATCTATTTGAAAAAAAATTATGGAGCGAGTTTGGCCACGGCGAACTTTTACGTGTTATTCGTTGTAAGGATGAGAATGATGAAGCAGAGCAGGTCGTTGCTGATTTAATTAGTCATAAACTACGCGCCCGAACAGAATATGGTGATTACGCCATTTTATACCGCGGTAATCATCAATCACGCGTGTTTGAAAAAGTACTTCGCCATTATGGTATTCCTTATAACATCAGTGGTGGTCAATCGTGGTTTGCCAAAGCAGAAGTCAAAGATGTGTTTGCCTACCTGAAATTGTTGTGCAATGAGGCAGATGATGCCGCTTTTTTAAGAGTAATTAACACGCCCAAGCGTGGCATAGGCGAGTCCAGTCTTGATGCCTTAGGACATTATGCCCAAAACCGCGGGATTAGCCTTTATAATGCAGCAGATCATCTTGCCCTCAGTGAGTATGTTGCAGAAAAACCTCGAGCTGCACTGCTTGTTTTTAAATCTTGGATAGAAGAAATCAAAAAACGATTAATGAATGGATCGATTATTGAGCTTTTAAAACAAATGGTCGAAGACAGTGGGTATGAGGCCTATATTTACGAACAATGTGACACTCCAGCAAAGGCTCAGAAAAAGATGGACAATGTCTGGGAATTATTGGAGTGGGTAGGACGTTTGTTAACTAAAAATCCAGAGCAAAGTTTAGCTGAAGTCATCAACAAATTAATTTTGATCGACATCTTGGAACAAGCAGATGAACAAGACAATCAGACCTTACAACTGATGACCTTACACGCATCAAAAGGGTTAGAATTTCCTTATGTTTATCTGGTGGGTATGGAAGAAGAGTTATTACCCCATCGAGTCAGCATTGATGAAGATCAAATTGAAGAAGAACGACGTTTGGCTTATGTTGGGATCACACGGGCACAAAAAGGATTATGCTTTACCTTAGCCAAACAAAGACGTCGGGCCGGAGAATTGCAAGACTGTTTGCCCAGTCGATTCTTGGATGAACTACCCCCTGAGCATTTGGAGTGGTTTGGTAAAAATGTCGAACGCTCCGAGGAACAATCAAAAAATTTGGCGAAATCGCATTTAGCCGGACTGAAGAGTTTATTGAGTGAATCGTAGCTTGAAGTCTGGGGCATCGAAGGTAGCTAAGACATCCCCTCTCCCATAAGTGGGAGAGAGGATTTTTTTAATTTATCTCTTATTGATATACTGAACCCATGAGAAAAAATATCATCCTATTCATTGTTTCTTTTGCCATGTTTATGGAAGCAGTGGATACGACCATCATTAATACCGCAATTCCCGTGATGGCAGAGAGTTTAAATGTCAATCCTGTGGATCTAAAATTAGCGCTGATTAGCTATCTGTTGAGTTTGGCCATTTTTATTCCCATTAGTGGCTGGATCGCTGACAAATTTGGTATAAAAATCGTTTTTATGACGGCTATCTCTGTATTTACTTTGAGCTCCATTTGGTGCGGATTTACCAATAATTTATGGGAATTAATTACCGCACGTATCGTTCAAGGTTTAGGTGGCTCATTAACTATGCCCATTGGCCGTCTCATTATTTTACGAACCTGTGAGCGACATGAGTTAATCGCCAAAATGAGTATCGTCGTCATGGTTGCCTCCTTAGGCATGATGCTTGGGCCATTATTGGGAGGAATTATTACCTATCGCTTTTCCTGGCGGTGGATTTTTTGGGTCAATATCCCTGTTGGAATAATTGCTGTAGGTTTATCAAGCAAATTATTACCTTACATGCCCCCTCGCCCGGTTCCTCCACTGGATAAATTGGGCTTTATTCTTTTTGGCAGTGGCCTGGCTACCTTAACCTTCGGTTTATCGATGGTTAGCGAATCGACTGCAAGGGTAACCGAGACCATTACAGTACTCTTTATTGCATTCCTTTTATTGGGGGGATATACCAAACACTCCTATAAAAGAAAGCATCCTATTGTTAAAGTAGAACTGTTCCATATCCGTACATTTTTTATTTCAGTTGCAGGAAATTTATTAGCTCGCCTCAGTTTTGGAGGTGTTCCTTTTTTATTGCCCCTACTCTTGCAAATTGCTTTAGGTTATACACCTCGTCTATCCGGTCTATTGCTTGCTCCAATTGCTGTGGGTGTTTTTTTGGTTAAACCTTTATCATTCCATATACTTCGCTGGCTTGGCTATAAAAATTTACTCATTATCAATACAGTCTTAGTGAGTATGTCTCTTTGGTCCTTTTTTTCCATTAACCAATCTACTTCAGTGTATGTTATTGCCTTTTTGACTTTTGTGTATGGATTTTTAATCGCGCTACAGTATACGGGGATGAACTCACTCGCATATGCCAACATCACAGAAAACAATATGAGTGCGGCGACCAGCATTATGAGTACCACCCAACAATTGGCTCAAAGTTTTGGTGTGGCAATTTCAGCAATCTTGCTTAGTTTTTTTACTTACAAATATTCCGTAAATCATGTTTTATCCACTCATATATTTCATGAGACGTTTCTCACGCTTGGCATTCTGACTTTTTTTTCAGGGATCATTTTTACTTTTTTAACAAAAGAAGATGGGCTTGAATTGATTGAAACTCCAGAAAAGAGAAGTTTATAAGATTTTTAAAGCCATCCTGCATGCTTTTCAATGAAAACGGCTAAAAGATTGTAAAGTATTAGAATTTTTAACCAAAATCCACTATGATGGTGGGGCATTATTTTCTGTTTTTGCGTTAAATGAAAAAAAAGTTAAAAAAATTTAATAAAAAAACAGCACAATTAATAAAATAATGCTACAATGTGCTGGTAACAATTTAGGAAATTAACATGTCAGAAAAAATTCGCGGTACAGTAAAGTGGTTTAATGAGTCCAAAGGTTTCGGTTTTTTAGAAAGTGGCGGTAAAGATTATTTTGTGCATTTCAGTGCAATTTTAGGCAGCGGGTTTAAAACTCTTGCTGAAGGTGCAACAGTAATGTTCAAGCCAAGCAACGGACAAAAAGGTCCTCAAGCTGAAGAAGTTGAAGTAGTCTAAATCATTTACTAAACCCCCTATTTGCTTAAAATATGACAATATTTTAGTGGATAGGGGGTTTTTCTTTTTAAAAATTCTCAATACACTAAGCTCTAAAACGAGATGCGTCTTAGCAAGTTGCTCTCAATGCCCAGTATTTTCATATACGCCCCCCGAATACTGGACTAATTACTAAAATAAGCAATAATACAAATACACACATAGCCCATAATGGAGCATATGAATATAAAATTCTCGGTGAACGGTTCCTTGATACAGGGCGACCATTTACCGTCGCCCCAAAATACTACAAGGAGAGGTATATGAGTAAAAAAATAGCGGTCATCGTTGGCAGCTTACGCAAAGAATCCTACAATAGAAAAATGGCAAAAGTGCTTATTTCTCTTGCACCCAAATCTCTAAGTTTACACATTGTTGAAATTGGTGATTTGCCATTATATAACCAGGACCTGGATGACGAAAATCGACCTCCCGCTGCCTGGGTTCAATTTCGTGAACAAATGAAAACCTATCAAGGCGTGTTATTTGTCACTCCAGAATACAATCGTTCAGTTCCAGGTGTACTTAAAAATGCAATCGACGTAGGCTCTCGACCTTATGGAAAGAGTATTTGGAGCAAGCTGCCAGGTGCCGTAATCAGTGTATCACCTGGGGCGATTGGAGGTTTTGGAGCGAACAACCACTTAAGACAATCATTTGTCTTCTTAGATATACCAACCCTTCAACAACCCGAGAGTTATATCGGAGGGGCAGGAGATTTATTTGACGCACAAGGGAACATTGCCAAAGAAGACACCCGAAAGTTCCTACAAAAATTTATTGACGCTTATGCGGATTGGGTTGAGCTCAATACTAAGAGCTAATCCCAACAAAATCAAGCTATAGTACGTCAGAAGTTCCCCTCTCCCCTAGGGAAGAAGGTGTCCGTTAGGGCGGATGAGGGTATTAGTTGCTTTGCAAATGAACCCTCACCCCAGCCGCCCTCCCATTCGTGGGAGAGGGGCTTCCTGCCCTAACCCTGCCAACGCTCCACTATTCCCACATCGATGTTAAAAAGATCAAGTATTCTACCCACGCTGTAATTAACTATGTCGTCAATAGTTTCTGGCTTAGTATAAAATGCAGGCATAGCGGGACAAATGATAGCACCTTGTTGGGTCAGTGATACCATGTTTTGCAAATGTCCTAAATGCAAAGGAGATTCACGCGGCATAATCGCTAGTTTTCTACGCTCTTTTAAAGTCACATCTGCTGCTCGACCGATCAGATTATCACTAGTTCCATGCGCAATTGCTGCCAAGGTCTTCATGGAACACGGGGCAATGATCATGCCCAATGTTTGAAAAGAACCGCTGGCAATACTCGCCCCCACATCATTCCAAGAATGATAGACATCAGCTAATGCCTTCAAATCAGTGAGCGATAAATTAGTTTCATATTTACGCGTCAGTTGGGCTGATTTACTGACTATCAAATGCGTTTCAATTGACGTCAGTTTGAGGAGTTCTAAAAGGCGTATTCCATAAATCATGCCTGATGCACCAGTAATTCCAATAATTAGTCGCTCTGTGCTCATAAGTTGTTCCTCGCAATTGAAGCAATTAGGTTTTCAGGCAAAAAAACAGTATAATTATTTCACAAAATACGGTCGTCACAAAGTAAATAAGTGGAAAATAAAGACATAAAAAGTTAAATTGCACGGATTACAACGAACAGCAAAAAAATAAGAGAGACAGATTATGCAAATTACAGCAATCTCAGACGATAGCATAGTAAGTTCATTCCCGATTGCGATCATCACCAGTGTGTTTAATCGTCAAGTCACGAAAGCGCTGCAAGAAGGAGCTATATCGCAGCTTCTGAAACGTGGCTTTAATGAACAAGACATCAGGTTATTTGAAGTTCCCGGAGCAGTAGAAATTCCTTTAGTTGCAAAACGCCTTGCCATGCAAAAGTCGGTACAAGCAATTATTACCTTAGGTGCAGTCATTCGTGGTGAGACCAGTCACTATGATCTGGTGTGTCATATGGTGAGCCAAGGATGTTTGCAAGTCTCATTAGAGTATAATATCCCTGTTCTTTTTGGCGTACTGACGACAGATAATGAAGAGCAAGCATGGGATAGGTTAGGTGGAAAAGCCGGACACAAAGGAGTCGATGTAGCCAATGCGGCCATATCCATGCACCAAACATTAGGTCAATTGTAAAACAGGCAAAATCCATGACGAATAACTATGAGCAGTTTGAACAACGCAAACAAGATCACATTAAATTAGCCTTAATGCCTGAAAACCAAACTGCAGAGCTGAGTACATTTGATAGCATCCATTTAGTCCATGATGCCCTACCGGATTTAAATTTTGATGAAGTGAGTATCAAAGGATCTCGATTTGGTCAGGTCGTGGAAAAACCTTTTCTTATTAGTTCCATGACCGCTGGTCATCGTCGTGCAAAGCACATCAATCATAATCTAATTGAAGCGTGTGCGTTGAATGGTTGGGCAATGGGTGTAGGCTCTCAAAGACGTGAACTGACTGATCCTAAGGCGGCTTTTGAGTGGCAGCATTTACGCCGTGATTTTCCCCAAGTCAGCTTGTACAGTAATTTAGGAATTGCCCAATTAATCACTTACTCCTTAAGCGATATTCAACGCTTAACCGATGCCTTGCAGGCTAATGCCTTAATTATCCACTGCAATCCCTTACAAGAATGCATGCAACCGGAAGGAACAACAGACTATAAAGGGTGCTGGGATGCTTTGGCCGATGCAGTTAAAAATCTTCCTTTGCCGGTTATCGTTAAAGAAACCGGTTGCGGGTTTTCACGTGAAACCATGAGGCGCTTAAATGAGATAGGTATTGCCGCAATTGATGTAGGTGGCCTAGGAGGAACCCATTGGGGACGGATTGAAGGGCATAGAGCAACGCATGATCCCATTCGACAACAAGCGGCCATTACTTTTCAGAATTGGGGAATTGATACCGCAACATCGGTAAGGCACGCGGCAGAGCTCAAACCCTCCTTTGAAATTTGGGGTTCAGGCGGAGTGCTGAACGGGTTAAATGCCGCCAAGCTGTTTGCGCTTGGTGCCACAACTGTCGGCTATGCAAGGCCTATGCTTGAAGCAGCTCTAGAATCAGCAGAGCAAGTCAGTTTATGCATGCAAACGATAGAATATGAATTGAAGGTAGCGATGTTTTGTACCGGGAGTCGCGTCTTAAGCGATTTGGCACAGAAACTGGGGTAATACGATTTGAAGCCGGATTCTCATGTTCTTTTTGGTTTATAATTCAACGGGCTCCAAGAATCTTTTACTGTTTAAATCTTGTAAGAAAGAGTGCAAAATCTTATGCTATTGTTCCTCAGAATAAAGAACTGGATGCGGAGAAGTCATTTTGCTTAAGCGTTTTTTCGATGTACTGTTAGCGAGTATCTTATTAGTCCTATTTATGCCCATACTGGTTATTGTTGCATTGTTAACCCGTTATCACTTGGGTTCACCGATTTTTTTTCGTCAAGACCGTCCAGGACTTCATGGTAAGACTTTCCAGTTAATAAAATTTAGAACAATGAAAGAATTATACAATAAACAAGGTGAGGTTTTGCCGGATAAAGATCGAATAACACGCTTCGGCCATTTTGTGAGGGCCTCCAGTTTAGATGAGTTGCCTCAATTATGGAATGTGCTTAAAGGAGAAATGAGCTTTGTAGGGCCAAGGCCTCTATTAATAGAATACCTTTCTCTTTATAATAACGAGCAAAAAAGACGCCATAATGTGAAACCAGGAATTACTGGATTAGCTCAAGTCAATGGCCGTAATGCCTTAACTTGGGATGATAAATTCAAATTGGATTTATGGTATGTAGATCATCAATCTTTTTATTTAGATATTAAAATCCTCTTATTAACCATAAAAAAAGTATTGATACGCGAAGGAATTACGAGCCAAGGAAGCGTAAGTAATGAAAAATTTACAGGAAATAATTCATGAAATCACTTGCCATTCTGGGTGCTGGTGGACATGCTAAAGTTGTAGCTGATGCAGCGCTTTGCTCTGGTTGGCAAAATATTTCATTTTTTGATGATAGATGGCCCCATATTGAAACAGTCGGACGGCTGAAAATTAGTGGAAATACGCAGTCTCTTTTGTCGCGTGCTTCAGAATTCAATGGGGTTATTATTGCCATTGGCGATAATGCCGTTCGCATGGAGAAAATGACCCTATTTTTTAATGAAAATATCCCCATCGCAACCATTATTCATCCCTCAGCAATAATTAGCTCCTCAGCCCAGATCGCAGAGGGATCTGTAATTTTTGCCAGAGCAGTATTAAATCCAGATTGCATCATTGGGGCAGGAACGATTATTAATACTGGCGCAATCATAGAGCATGATTGCAGTATTGGACTGTCAGTGCATATCTCTCCTGGTGTCAATTTAGCCGGAAATGTGCAGGTCGGAAATTTAAGCTGGATCGGCATTGGCGCTTGTGTTCGTCAAGGCATCAAGATTGGATCAGAAGTCCTAGTAGGGGCAGGTTCAGTTGTTGTGAATGACTTGCCAAATCATTGCACTGCGTTCGGTGTACCAGCAAAAATATATAAAGAAAATTCAAAGGATTAAACATGTTAAATACCCCATTTTCACCATGGCCAAACTACTCCAAAGAAGAAGCGGACTTAATCCATCAGGTTCTTCTCTCGAATAAAGTAAATTATTGGACTGGGAATGAATGCAGAGAATTTGAAAAAGAATTCGCAGCTTGGGTTGGCACAAAACATGCTGTTGCATTAGCTAATGGCACAATTGCACTTGATGTCGCATTGAAAGCGATTGGCATTAAAGCAGAAGACGAAGTGATTGTGACCTCGCGCACATTCATTGCTTCGGCGTCCTCCGTTGTGTTATGCGGGGGGATACCGGTATTTGCTGATGTTGATGAAGACAGCCAAAACATTACTGCAGAAACTATTCGGGCCGTAGTAACTCCTAAAACTAAAGCCATAATCTGCGTGCATCTTGCTGGTTGGCCTTGTGATATGGACCCAATTCTCGAATTAGCTAAAGAATTTAATCTCTATGTGATAGAAGATTGTGCCCAAGCTCATGGAGCCAAATATAAAGGTCGTTCTGTTGGTTCAATCGGTCACATCGGTGCCTGGTCATTCTGCCAAGATAAAATTATGACCACCGGTGGCGAAGGGGGCATGGTCACTACCAATGATGATACGCTTTGGTCCTCTATGTGGTCATACAAGGATCATGGAAAATCTTGGGATGCAGTGTATAACGAGGAACATGAATCCACCTTTCGCTGGCTACATCGAAATTTTGGTACTAATGGCAGGATGATTGAAATTCAAGCGGTGATTGGGCGTATGCAACTTAAACAAATGCCGGTTTGGCATCAACAAAGGCTTGGAAACTTAAAACAAATTTGTGAAGTGGCCTCGACTTTGAAAGGATTAAGAGTACCGCAAATTCCCGATGAAATTACTCATGCCGCTTACAAATGTTATGTATTTGTAGAGGAAAGTCAGCTGGCAACAGGCTGGAATCGTTGCCGCATTTTAAAAGAAATAAGTGATCGCGGGGTTCCTTGCTATCACGGTACCTGCTCTGAAGTGTATTTGGAAAAAGCATTTGATAATACGGGTTGGCGCCCTCATAATCGGCTACCTGTTGCATCCAGGCTTGGGGAAACCAGCCTGATGTTTTTAGTGCATCCAAGTTTATTGAAATCAGAAATTGATAAAACATGCCAGGTTCTTGAGGAAGTCATGTTGCAAGCTAGTAGGGTTTAAGCACCACCCCTCTTCATCGTTTTTTTTAAAGGTATATGGCCAAGAGCTCTTGCTGTTTGTTGCTTTGGCACTTGAAGGCTAAATTGATTTGTGCCATCATCAAGCCAAAGAATTATTTCGCCAAATGGGATAATATGAGCACTATTCAAATCAAACATGCATGGATCGCGTCATTTTCTCAGAAATGTTCGTTCTAATTAAAAGTTGTTCTTCTTTCTAAAAACATTTGGGATTAATTCATAAACTGATAAGGTAATGGAATATTTTTTCTAAATACATTTCCATGAAAAATTGAAATCAGCTTAATCGATACAAGGGTTTATCATGCTCCTTTTTAAAAATAAAATAACTGTTATTTTAGGATTAATACTCTTAATGGGAGGGATGTATTTTTATCCTAATGATTGGATGGGATGGTTCCTTCTGGGTGGAAGCTTCTATTTTATAGACAGGATGAAACTCGATTCTCAAACAAAAGGCATATTATTATTCATATTATTCATTCATCAAATCATCGCCTTATATTATTTTATAAAATATCCGAGTTATGTTGAAGACATTGATTTTACAACCTTTCAGCTTACTGCAAAAACCATCGCCGAAGGAAATTATTTTTCTTTTGGCACCGATGCAGCATTTTTTTCAAATTTACTGGCATTATTTTATAAAATAAATAACTCCCAGTTGTTTGGACAAGAAATCTCTTTAGTCATGTTTATGGCTTCTTGTTTTGTTCTGATGAGAATTGTTAGATACTACCAACTAGGCACATATTTAATTCCGATTTTGCTTCTTTACGCCCTATCCCCTGCATCCCTTCTTTGGACAAATGTCATTTTGCGCGAGCCTTTCGAACTGACTTTCTTGCTGCTCGCAATCGAGTGTTTGCTCTGTTTTAAATCGGATGGCTTTGCAATTGCAACTCGATTATCATATCTAGGTGGGTCTTTTTTACTCATACTTTATATGTGTTTGCTCCATAAAGGTTTATTTTTTTGCCTTCCAGTGTTTTTCTTTCTCGCACTCATCCTTCCAGCAAAGGATAAAACTGGCGAGCAAAACGCTGCGAAGTTAATGCAACCCAAAAAATTAAAGCAATATATTTCCTTGATCTATCTCCCTTTTGTTTTACTTTTAGTAATGGTATTTGCAGGTATGAACAAAGGACTTATGGAACAAAAAAGTACGAATACCTCTAATATCATTTATAACAATAATTACATGACTGTTGCGGTGGCTAAGGATTTATCCCAAACTATTTCTTCCTTGGGTATTTACAAAACTGTAGCCAAATTTCGTTATGGGGATGTTGAGGTACTGAGCCCTGAGTATATGGCAAGTTTGTTTAACGCAAAAACTAATTATGATAAAGGTAATTTTGTACCCAAAAATTTATTTCAATTTGGCTATATGTCCCTACGCGAGTACCTGAACTATGCTTTTTTACCAGCTGTATTAGTGACGGGTAAATGGACCCTTTTGAATTTGATCTTGTCTTTAATTTATATTGCTCGACTTATATTCTTCTGCTCTGCAATCAAATTGAGTATGGTTTTCTATAAAAAATCGATCAAATCTCCGCTGATATTACTCTCATTGTATTTTATCGTTAGTTTCATCTTTTCACTGGGCACCATAGCGTATGGTACTGCAATGAGACACAATCTGATGACGGATTGGATTCTCCTCTTATTAGGTACTCCTCTCTTATATGATTTCGCTGCTCAGCTATTCAAGAAAATTGCATGGAGAACAAATGCATTGAAACTCCAAAGAGCGTAAATGATTAATATAAAAAAGCGAATAGCAAAAATAAATCGTCATAGCTTAGGGATTCTCTTATCCCTAAGCAGTGCTAGTCTTGGCATGTTACGAGATGTATTACTTGTTTTTATATTTGGATTTAGTACCTTAAATGATATATTACAGATTTATTTATCACTGTATTTTGTCATTTGTTTCTTCTCGGATCCCTTAAGGCTTACCTATTTAAATTTAATTGCAGTTCGACCTTTCAAACAATTAATCTGCTTATTACTTTCTGTAGTCTTTGTTTTTATTATGTTCTTTGTTGGATTCATGATGGTAATCAAACCCAATTTGAATCCTTATTATATGTTTTTAGCTGCTTTGGGCGGATTTCTAAATTTATTTGTTTCTTTACTGGTTTTTCACAAACAGCGTTTTGGTGCTTATTTGTCTTCGCTATTGGTTAGCGTGACCCCCAGTTTTCTGATGATTCCAGCAGTAATTACTCTTGCCTTTTTACCCACACATTTCTTTGTTTTGTGTTTTTTACTTACATTTGTTTTGATTCATACTATCCAACTGTTTTTACTCACCTTCATTCGCATTCAAAACTATGCTCCAGGAAAAATGCCACTATGCCTTGAAGACTTATGGTTTTTATTACGCCATTGTATTTCGGTACTTGGAGAACAATTATTTCAAATTGTAGGACGACTTATTTTTCTCCAACTCGGTCAGGGATTTTTAACGCTAACTTCTTTATTTATGAAGTGCCTTATCACATTTCGTTTTGTATTTGTAGATTCATATATTGGGATGAAAATTAGTTCTTGGAGTCCGGGGAGCGCCAAAGATCGCTTTCTGGAATTGATTGACAACAAACACTTAAATTTTATTCTTATTTTAGCTTTGCTTTCGATTTGTTCTATTGATACTTTAAACTTTTATTTTGTGGGACTGCAGTTTTTGTTAATTAGCATCGTCTCTTGTTATTTTTCCTCTTTACACCGCATTGTGTATTTTAAGATCAATCGCTCTATTCATAATGCAAGACTAGTTACCTTCACTGGATTGGTCGATCTGTTTAGCGCCTTATTTGTACTCCTCTGTTTGAAGCTGCATGTTCAAAATCATAGCATGCTTTTTGTTTATTTTTGGTACATACTGCGTGTGTTTATCGAAATTTCTATTTTGCGATTGTACTTTAATAAATTTCAAATGAATCTGGGCAAAGAACGCTCGGCAGCCCCTTAACTCACCCCTTTCGTCGATATACTACAGAATAAACAGAGCACAAAATGGAAATCTATGAGGGTTATAATTTTGATTCAGTAAATAATTTGTGGTACTCATCAACCAGTAAATTATCGCAATGGCGGCTATCGAACTCCTTAATCGCTCTGCTCTTAGCATTCTCACCGAGTTTTTTTCTTAAGGGAGCATCATCAATCAGTCGATCAACGGCTGTTGCTAATTGAGGCACATTCTTAGGTTCTACCAATAAACCGGTAACCTCATCTATTATCGCATCCGTCAATCCATAAATGGAGGTTGCTACAGTTGGAACACCCATTGCAGCAGCCTCTATAACGACTGTTCCAAAACCCTCTCGATAGCTTGGAAGGCATAAAATTTCAGAAATAGCCATGAGATTTTCTGGTTTGGAATAGAATCCGGTAAAAATAACTTTATCTGGACAATGCTTTTGTACATGACGACGCGCTTCTTCTTCAATATTTTGTTCAAAGCACCCGGCAATAATTAAGGTAATTTTAGTTTTTGTGGTTAGACGGCCAACTGCCTCTATCAGCTCAAAAAAACCCTTATCCCGATTGATCCTTCCAACAAAAAGGAGTACAAAGCTTGTCTTATCAATATTCAGTGAGTCACGAATTTGCTGCTTTGCCACTTCTGAAAAATTTTCCAGCGAAAAACGATTAATGTCTACACCTGCCACAGAGCCACTCCCTAAGACTGAGAGTTTGTAAGGACGAACTACGTTCTGTTGAATTAAAAATTCACGTTGGCTCGCACTGTCTGCATAACAATGAGTATTCAATCGATTAATCAATTTATCGCAAAATTTGACTATTGCCTTTTTGGGCCCTTTTAAGCTAACCCAGGTTTGGCCGGTATAAGTATGAAGTCTAATGGGAATGCCTGCGAATTTGGCAGCTAATGCACAGAGGAATCCGGCTTTAGGGGTCGTAGAATGAATGATATCAAAACGCTCAGTAAAAAATAATTTTGTTAAGCGGATTAAAGCGATGGTATCTTTAATCAAGCTAATTTCTCTCGGGATATCTATGGTTTTGAACTTACAGTCTTGGATTGAATCCATCGCTTCAGATAACCCATCTTTGCTGGAAATAACAGTAACTTCTGCACCCGCATCACTGATTGATGCGAGTTGTGAGCGCAAATGAGTTGTCATAAAAAGAAGCACTGTTGACACACGTGCCACACGAATATGTTGCAATTTCTTAGTCATTAATTATCCAAGAATGAAAGAAAAAATCAATCAATGCTACTTCAAAAACAACGAGCTTGTGTATGATATAAAAAACCAAAGCTTATTCCAAGTTATAATACCCATTTAGGGGCGTATTGATGGCCGGATGTGTTAGTTTATCTATATTTGGAGCGGAATGGTTACCCATTGCAAAAAAATCGTACTCCTATCTCGTCAAGCATCTTTTTACTTATCACATCAGCATCATATTTTTTTTCGGATAAATCTCTCGATTGTTCTCCAAATTGCTGAATTAAAGATGGATTTTCAATGAATTTGAACATAGCTTCAGCCAAAATATCTACGCTCTTTACCGGAACTTTAAATCCATTCACATTTTCTTCTACAGTTTCACAACAACCAGGAGCATCCGTTGTTATAATAGCACGTCCCATAGCCATGGCTTCTAAAATAGTTCTAGGCATTCCCTCTCTGTACGAGGGGAGGACATAAACATTGCAGCATGTAATTGCGTCGCGTACATCTTCGAGAAACCCCAAATAGTTTACTACTCCTTCGTCAATCCAAGCATTCAGCTCTTTTTTCGAAATAGCATCCGGTCCTTCATCAATCCAGCCTGCCATCGTAAATGTTGCATCCGGATATTTTTTCTTGACTAATCGAGCTGCGTCAACGTACTCTCGAATTCCTTTACTTACTAATAGACGTGCAATTAATAAAAAATGAAAACCAGTTGGCAAAGGTGCTTTAGTATACCTCTCAAGCTCTACACCGGAACCGTTCACTACGGTCGTTTTCACAGTAGGACATAACAATTTTTTTTCAATCAATAACTCTCGATCGTCTTTATTTTGGAATATGACTAAACGCGAAGACCTGAGCGCGGCCTGATACAATGACATGACAGGACGATAAAACCAATGCGTTTTATCGCCTATAAAAAGATAACCTAAACCTGTAATCAGATTGGTTATA
Source organism: Legionella cherrii (assembly GCF_900635815.1). NCBI lineage: Bacteria > Pseudomonadati > Pseudomonadota > Gammaproteobacteria > Legionellales > Legionellaceae > Legionella > Legionella cherrii. Next base: position 970,195 of record NZ_LR134173.1, on the reverse strand, counting down.
TTAGGGACCTTTAAAAGTCTGGAAGCTAATGTTCCATATATAACCGGTTTTATCGTATAGCTTAAAACATAATCCGGTTTAATTTTACGAATCACTTTAATTAAAGAAATAAAGTATCTTAAGTCCACAAAAGGATTTTTTCCTGTGCGTTGCAACGATACATCATGAAGGTTCACCCCCATCGACAATAAGGTGTCTCGTGTTTTGGATGGGACTTTAATGTTCGGAGAACAAACATGAACCTCAACTCCATCAAGATTCAATTGCTGAATTAAGGCTCCACGAAAGTTAATAATTGAATCAGTAAAACTGGAGATTAACAGGAATTTTGGAGGATGACTTTTGTTGGAAAATTTTGGCATTATAAGTCACTCCCTACTAAGATATCTTCCAGATTCATAGCAATTTTATGAGTATTATTCTTCATAAAATACCAATACACTCTCCATTAATAAGTTCGGTATGATCGTGAAAAAAAATTATATTAAAAATTAAATTACCACAACCGCTTATAAAAGCTTCAATTTTAGCATTGTACTCGTTACTGTAGCAACAACGTTTAGAGAGTACTTTACCTTCTTTGCAAAATACTCCGCGTTCTGTTCACCAACAGTTTTATTATGCTTTTTATTGTGCTTCCCACCATGCCTGAAACATCAAAATATTCCATAATAAAGCAGAAAAATTTCCCTTACCACTTAAATGCTGCTTCCACATGTCGCGTATAGGTTGCGAATTGAAAATACCTTCTTGATGTAAGCGCTGTTCATCAAGCAAAGTCTCTGCCCAATTTTGCAAAGGTCCTCGCAACCAATCCGACAAGGGGATACCAAAACCCATTTTTGGCCGTTCTATTAACTCTCTTGGCACATAACGATATAATATTTGGCGAAGCGGCCATTTAGTTTGCCCGTCTTTTAACTTCATAGATAAAGGTAAACTCCAGGCAAACTCAATCAATCGATGATCAAGAAATGGTACTCTGGTTTCAAGAGAAACCCCCATAGCCGCTCTATCTACTTTCACTAAAATATCATCAGGTAGATAGGAAATAAAATCCATTGCCATCATCTTGCTGATCTCACCTAAACCGGTGAAATGCACCAGATTTTCATCCATAAACGTATTTGGTTCAGCTCCTTCAGCAGTGAGCAGGGAGTATGGCGTTTCATGATGCGAAATAAGCGTGCGATAGGCCTCTTGAGCATTGACACTACTTAGCACATACGCCCCCTTATGAAGCTTTAATCCCGTCTGAGGATAACGCCCCAATAAAGGAAGGACCGAAGCAAACCTATCCCACGTCATTGGGGAAAAGTTTTTAATTAATTTGGCAGCCGCTTTTCTTACAGTCAGGGGTATTTTATTAATTTTTCCCCAAAATTGAGCGGTCATCTTATAACGATTATACCCACAAAACAGTTCATCGCCGGCATCACCAGTCAATGCAACCGTCACTTCTTGCTTTGCTAATTCCGAAACCAGAAAAGTGGGGATTTGTGATGAATCAGAAAAAGGCTCATCATATAAAAAAGGGAGTCTGGGAATTACCGCCAGGGCATCCTCAGTGGAAACATACAATTCCGTATGTTGCGTTCCCAAATGCTCCGCAACTGATTTAGCGTAAGCAGCCTCATTGTATTGCTTTTCATGAAAACCGATCGAAAAAGTTCGTACGGGACGTGTCGATTGCGCTTGCATCAAGGCAACTATTGTAGAAGAATCAATTCCTCCAGAAAGAAAAGCGCCAAGAGGCACATCGGCAATCATTTGTTGGGCAATGGCATCGTTTGTAAGCCGTTCCAATTCATCCACTGCTTCACGTTCGTCCCCCTTGAAAGATTCTACATTGCTAATCCCCGCAAGAGTCCAATAACTTTTTATTATCGGTTGAGGATTTTCAAGTGACAGTTGCAGGAACGTTCCAGGAAGCAATTTACTCACATTTCTATAAATCGAGTGGGGTGCTGGAATATAATTGTGACGCAGAAAAAGAGCTAAGGCGCCCTCATCAAGTTCTTCTCTAAAATGGGGATGAATTTTCAAGGCCTTTAATTCTGAACCAAAGAGAAAGGTATTATCATTCCAACCATAATACAGTGGCTTCTCTCCTGCTCTATCTCTAGCTAAGGTTAATGTATGTGACAGCCTATCCCAAAGCGCGAAGGCAAACATCCCAATACTGCGTTTAAGGGTCTCTTCAATGCCCCAGGTTTCAAAACCTGCAAGTAATGTTTCCGTATCCGAATGGCCCCGCCAAGTCTCGATTTTTAGTTGTTCTCTCAGTTTTAAATGATTGTATATTTCTCCATTAAAGGCAATAACATACCGACCGCTTGCCGAGCTCATAGGTTGGTGACCCGCCGGGGATAAATCGACTACAGAAAGACGAGTATGAGCGAATCCAATTCCTGCTCCTGCATCATACCAAGTACCACGATCATTAGGGCCTCGATGTGCAATTGAATCACACATGGATGCTAATAGCCTTTCGGATATACTAGACCAATCAGCTCGGGATAAAACACCAGCAAATCCACACATTTAGTGAGATAACTCCTTATAAAGCGAATCAAAGCGATCACAGGCTCTTTCGCAGACAATTGTTCGTGAACATCCACGTTCATACATTTCAGGTTTAGCGTTTTTGATCAATTTAACCATCAATAAACAATTCATGTGATTACAATCGTAAATCACTGGCCTCAGCTGAAAACACATGCTTTAAATCATATAAAACATGTTGTCCTTTGCCAAAAGAGCGAATCCTCTCGATACCCATATCCTTAAATTGTTGATGGGCAACTGCGAGAATAATGCCGTCATATTCGCCTCCATTGGGATGTGCAATTAATGAAAGTCCATATTCATGTTCAACATCTGCTTCAGCAGCCCAGGGATCATAAACATCCACAGATACATTATATTCTTTTAATCCAGTTACGACATCAATAACCCGAGTATTGCGTATATCTGGACAATTTTCCTTAAAAGTTAATCCCATAACTAATACTCTTGCGCCTTCAACATGGATACGTTGTTTAATCATTGATTTCACTAGCTGAGATACCACATAAGATCCCATTGCATCATTAAGACGACGCCCTGCGAGAATAATTTCTGGATGATAACCAATCGCTTGTGCTTTATGCGTCAAATAATAAGGGTCGACACCAATACAATGTCCACCAACCAAACCAGGACGAAACGGTAAAAAATTCCATTTGGTTTCAGCAGCTTTCAGCACCGCTTCTGTATCTATATCCAACTTATTGAAAATGATCGCTAATTCATTGATTAATGCGATATTCAAATCACGTTGTGTATTTTCAATTACCTTTGCCGCTTCCGCGACTCTAATACTCTCGACCTTATGAGTGCCTGCAACAATAATTTCTTGATACAAAGCATCGACAATATCTGCGACTTCAGGGGTTGATCCTGAAGTGATCTTCGTAATCGTTGTGACTCGATGCAGCTTATCACCTGGATTAACACGCTCAGGGCTGTAACCTGCATAGAAATCAACATTAAATTTCATTCCAGAAGTACGTTCAAGTACGGGCACGCATACTTCCTCGATAGCTCCAGGATAAACAGTAGACTCATAGATTACGATATTACCGGGCTCCAACATACGCCCTATCATTTCACTGGCCTTAATCAGAGGCTGAAAATCGGGTTGTTTGTACTGATCAATCGGCGTTGGTACGGTAATGATGTAGATGTCACAAAAAGCAATTTCTTCAGGGATTGATGTTAAATACAAATGTTTTGCTTCCCGCAACTCTGCATCACTGATTTCTAGAGTCGAATCATGGCCGCTTTTAAGTTCTTTAACGCGATTTTCGTTAATATCAAAACCCATTACCGAACGTACTTTGCCAAATTCAACTGCTAAGGGCAAACCAACATAACCCAAACCAACTACTGCAAGCTTCTTTTCTTCAACAACGCTCATCCTTTTAGTCCCAATTTTATTTTTAAATTATTGTAATCTCATCCAACATCATCATTATAAACTGACCTGCTCTAACGCCTTGTCAGATTGTACTGCATAATAATCCAGATACCATTCCACAAAACGTTTTATCCCTACTTCGACCGGAGTGCTCGGGGCATATCCCACATCATTCTTAAGCGCTTCTACATCGGCAAAAGTATCTGGTACATCCCCATCTTGCAGGGGTAACAAATTCATTTTTGCCTTTTTTCCGAGACACTGTTCTAAGACTTCAATATAACGAGACAAGAGGACTGGGCTTTGATTGCCGATATTGTAAACGCGCCATGGAGCTGCACTTGTACCAGGATCGGGAGTCATGCCTGACCACTCTTTATTGGGTGTAGCCGGATGATCATGTACCCTTATTATGCCCTCTACGATGTCATCAATATAGGTAAAATCTCGTCGATGGTTTCCAAAATTAAATACATCAATAGGCTCATCGTTCAGAAGATTTTTGGTAAATTTGAACAGCGCCATATCAGGCCTTCCCCAAGGCCCGTACACTGTAAAAAAGCGTAGTCCTGTCGTTGGAAGTCGATATAAATGACTGTAACTATGAGCCATTAGCTCATTGGCCTTCTTGGTTGCTGCATAAAGACTCAAAGGATGGTCTACATTATCGTGAACCGAAAAAGGCAGGGATTCATTAGCACCATAAACGGAGCTGGAAGAAGCATAGCAAAGGTGCTCTATACGATGGTGTCTGCATCCTTCCAAAATATTGAGAAAACCGACCAGGTTGCTGTCAATATAGACATAGGGGTTTTCAATGGAATAACGCACTCCGGCTTGGGCACCAAGATGAATAACTCGTTGAAAATTATGCGATGCAAACAATTGCGCTATAGATTCTCGATCAGCCAATTCGAGATGAATGAACTTGAAATCTGTAAAACCAGCCAATTGTTGTAAACGTGCCTTTTTAAGATTGACATCGTAATAGTCATTGAGATTATCGATACCAATAACCTCATCACCTCGTTCGCACAATTTTTGTGCCACATGAAAGCCAATAAATCCAGCTACTCCAGTAACTAAAACTTTCACTAAACATCACCTCCAATCAGAGTACTGAGATTAAACTAAAAACCATTTTAATTCTTCTAAATAAGCAAAAGACTCACCTGGTGTGATCTTCTGGTACTAGGAATTTTTTAGCGCATGTACATTTCGCCAAAAAATTCGGGTAACTCCTAACGCTCCCCCTGCTAGTATACCTAACAAGAGAGATATTGTAAGAATCAATTTCTTTTTTGGTGCCACAGGGATTATCGGGGTTTCTATTCTTCCATCCAAATGGGATACTTTCACTTCTTGTGGCTCTATAACAAATGATTTATAAAAATCAAGCTGGCCTTGTAATTTACGTAGACCAGGAGTATAGGGGTCATTAGAATCTCGCTCAGATAAATTTTTAATTTTCGAACGAAGAACTGGAGTCCCAAGCATATACGCCATGTTGGTTTCATTTACGGTTTGATATTGGTTTACCAATGGGATGTTTATATTTGCATTTTGTGCAATATTGATGGCTTCATGTAACTGAGCCATATGATCTAGTTTCTCCTTTTGGGCAATACCTTTTATCAAATCAATCTCATGCTCTAGTTTATAAATGGCGATGGCACGCTGTTTGTTAATATTATTAAGAAGAGAATGCACCGTGCGGTTGTTGACTAAACTAATATATTGTTGCAGCCACACTGACATCAATTTTGGCTCAGTTCCTTTGATTACTACTTCATAGTGTACCGGGTTTGTGTTCTTAATTACATTTATTGACATTTTGTTAGAAAAATCATTATAGAGATGCGCTTTGTCAATCGTATTTTTAGGTTTTTCTTGTAAAAGTGACAGATAATAATGTTCAAAAAAATATTTTTTGAGAGAAATAGACAGCAATTGATTGCCAAAAGCTTGATACACCGAATTAACGTTCAGGGGGTCAATTAAAGATTGGTTGGCTAGAACTCCTTTGTTAAATGCAGCCACATCCCCTTGATTAGGAGCCGAGATATAGGCTTTAACTTCATAAACAGGAACGCTCAGATAAATATAGGTTATTCCAAAGATTAAGCTCAGTAAAGTACAAGACAGAATGCTCCATCTTTCTCGATAAATCATACCAAGCAAGACGAAAATATCGACACCACGAGTATCGTAAGAGCTCGCATTTTGCATTCCGGCCATACTTGTTTATCCCTTTTTAAAACGCTACTTGGCATCTGATAATTTGCTATGAAAGCGATTCCTATCTCGAGTCAAATAGTCAATTGATGTTGTTGGCGATAGTATATTCAAAAAAAACTTAATATTCGAGCTTTAAAAAAATAATCCTCCTGGCCATTTTGCGTTCAAATAGGGGAGTTTCCCCAAACGAGGATTTATGATAATCTGCAGCATGTTATCGATATACAAGCCACATACAAAAGTGGACCCCATATTGTGCTATAACTTGATGAGGGGCTGTTAACAAGAAGTTTTCTCTCAAACCCGTTTAAGACGTCCAAGAATATAATTTGATTTTTAATAGTGAAATAATTCAAAGCAGGTATCTTGGCTATAGGGAAATATTTTTTTGGTGGGAAACAGATTGATTTCTTTTATTTTTAGAGAGTTCGATATTAAAGAGAGATTAGCGTGCCTTAGTTTGGAATGGCGGCGTATAGCAAGCGGAATGTTTTGGATTATTCTATTTATTCTTCTCGGGAAAATCATCGGTGCAGCCAAAGAAATGTCCATCGCCTGGCATTATGGTACGGATGAAATTGTAGATGCTTATTTATTTGTCTTTTCTCTCCTCAGTTGGCCCTTATCAATTTGGCTTAGTGTTTTAACTGTAGTACTAGTTCCTCTTTTAGCTCGCATGCGCGCTAACACTCCGGAAGAAATTCCATTTTTCTACAGCGAATTATTGGGGTTTACATTAGTTATCGCATTGCTCTTTATGGTATCTTGCTATCTCTTTTTTGGGGTTATTTTCAAGACACAAGAACTAGGATTTTCAGAGCATACAAAAGAAATAGCAAAAGAGATGGCCAATAAGCTCATTTATTTGGCGCCATTAGGAGCGGTTATAAGCTTATTTTCCGTTTGGTTATTGGCAGTAGGACGTCATCAAAACACTTTATATGAAGCCATTCCAGCTTTTATACTCTGCCTGGCTATTGTGTGTTTTTCGAACTTACAGTTAGAACCTCTGGTTTGGGGAACAGTGGTAGGCTATGTAGTTCATTTACTTGCGCTTTCAATTTCTTTACACCGTTCGGGTGAGCTTCCTGTTCCACGCTTCACTTTTAAATGTGCATTTTGGGGTGAGCTCGGCAAGGGGATTGGCATTATTACTCTTGGCCAGGCTCTCATTGCTCTGGGTCCAATTATCGATCAATTTTTTGCTGCCAATCTCGGCTCAGGGTCTATTGCTTCCCTGGGTTATGCAAATAGAGTATTGGCTTTGATTTTAAGTCTTGCCGCCCTCTCTATTAGTCGAGCCACTTTACCTGTATTTTCGTCTGAATTTGCGGGCTCAAATCGTTCAGTAAGATCTTTAGCACTTCGTTGGGTCTTCATTATCTTTGGCGGTAGCGTCGTCATAGTGTTTTTTTCTTGGATTGCAGCGCATAAAATAGTATCTATTTTATTTGAACGAGGTGCTTTTAATGCGAACAATACATCCATAGTGACTTATTTATTCCAAAGAGGACTCTTGCAATTACCGCTTTACGCATCCAGTCTTGTTTTAGTGAGTTATTTTGCAAGCTCAAGAAAGTACTTCCTTATTTTTATTTCAGGAATTTTGGGGCTCTTAAGTAAAGTGGCCGCCAATTACTTACTCATTCCAGCGTTTGGCATGACCGGTGTAATGTACTCGTACTCCGTTGTTTATGGCATCAATTTGATTTTTTTCTCATTGATGTTTTTAGCAGAAGAAAGGCATTTAAAAATAGGGTTACGAAGTTACTTTATGAGCCGTCAGCCCTGATTTTTTATTACTCTATCCTTAATTCTTAATTTTAAAGGATTTTTAATTTTTTGTGAGGAACAAAGTGGAACTTCTTACTGTGATTACATGGATGACGCACTGTTCATTACTTCTAATTAACAGTTTTATTTCTATGAGAAAACCCTACTGGTGTAAAATCAGCGTGATGCTGTATTGTTTTTACTCCGTTGTCGTCTTGATTCCTTTTCGCTTTGATTTCTTTGGTATTCCGGTAACCTACACTCCATCGGCTCTTGTGCTCAGCGTTTATATAATTACTGATCTTGCTTTATTGTTGTCTGTATTTGTTGTTAAGAAAAATTCTTCCATAAGCGGCGACCGCATTGTTGTTTTAAACAGAGATGGAATTGGATGTCAGGTTTTACTCGTAATGGCTTGTTTGGCTCAAGTCTATGCACTGATAAAAAGTTATGATTTGATTTTTTTGCCAAAAGATAAATTTATCATCGCCAGTTCAGGCCGCTCTATGGATTTATTTTTTTACCATTTCCCCTATGATACTATTCTTCTTGGAGGACTGTTTTTTTCTCCATTTAAGTCGAGAGTACTCAATTTTTTTATTGCCGCCTTAGCTTTAGCCACCGTATGTATCTCCGTGATTAGTGGATACAGGCATTTAGCCTTTTTAATCGTTTCTTATCTCGTCTTTGCCAGGTCAAATAAAATAGCTTCTCCCATTTTAGTGGCGCTACTACTTACATTTATTGGAGAATTTTCAAATTATTTGAAATGGTATGTACATGCTGTTTTATTTAAAGAGGGCTTTGAATTAAGTGCATATCTAGATTATATTTCCAGATCTTACACATTCCAGCCAAGTCCCGAACAAATGGCTATTTTAACCAATTTAGTTTTGTCGCTTGATTTAGGCAAAGTAACTAGTTCACTTCATGCTTTTGCAAATTTACTTCCTTTCACCTCCTCGTTGTCTCCTGATGCCGGAGAAATGCTCAATTCTTTAGGAAAGGTTTTACAGATACCCAATGGCCAGGGTGCTGCCTATAATTTTCAACTATTTGTTTTGGGAACTTATGGAATAGGATTGATTTTTATGTGGTTTTCTATGTTTTTTAATTGGATTGCCAAAAACTCCATACTGACATTTGTATCACTCTATATCAGCTATTCCATTTTACGTGACGAACCTTCTTATTGGATAAGTCAGATTAAGATGGGGCTTGTATTGACTTTCTTTGTTTTTGCGTTAAATGAACTCGAAAAAATGTTTCGCCCTGCTTATTCCAACTTTTCAAAAATAGGTTGTTCTTGAAAGGGCATTTTATTGATTAGCCAAGTTAGAGGATAAATGAATAAAATATTATACGTGATTGGGTCTTTGGATGTTGGTGGTGCAGAAATGCATCTTTTTCAACTTCTACCTAAATTAAAACAAAAAAATTGGGATGTCGAAGTGTTTTGCCTTGGTCGCCCGGGTGCGCTGGCCCAGGAACTGCAGAAAATGGGAATTAGAGTCAGCTCTCCTTTGTTTAAGCATAAGCAGGGGGCTTCTTATATTTATCGACTGTTCCGTATGTCTTATTCTTTCGGGTCACTTCTTGTTTTTTTATCTTACCGGCGTTTTAAAGTAGTGCATTTTTTCCTCCCTACAGCCTATCTGATTGGAGGAATTTGCTCTATTTTAACCTTTAAAAAATTTAAGGTGATGAGTCGGCGGAGTTTAAACGGTTATCAGGCAAAATACCCAGTCCTGTCAAAGATAGAAAAAAAATTACATCGCCATATGAATGCTATTCTTGGAAATTCACGTGCCGTTATTTCTCAGCTAGAAGAAGAAGGGGTACCCGATTCCAAATTAAGGTTAATCTATAATGGTGTGAATTTTTCCAGATTTTCAGACATAGAAGACCGACAAAGTGTACGGAATAAACTGGAAATACCCGATTCAGCATTAGTATTTGCCATTGTAGCAAACCTCATTCCTTACAAGGGACATCGTGTTCTGCTTGAGGCGTTCTCTCGAATCGCATCTCGTTTACCGACCCCATGGTACCTTCTAGTTATTGGACGTGATGATGGGATAGGTTCTGAGTTAAAAAAATATGCAGCAGAATGTGATATTGCTGACTCGGTTAAGTGGCTTGGTGCGAGATCCGATGTGCCTGCTCTGCTTAAATCATCCGACATAGGTATTTTATCTTCTTTGGAGGAAGGCTTTTCCAATGCAGTAATTGAGTGTATGGCAGCAGGATTACCAATGGTTGTGACTAACGTAGGAGGAAATGGCGAGGCAGTGCTCGATGGCGTTTCAGGAATTGTTGTACCACCAAATGATCCATCAAAAATGGCTGATGCCTTGCTTTATTTAGCATCAAATGACTCATTAAGAAAGGAATTTGCATTAGCTTCAAGCCAACGTGCTCATTCAGAATTCTCTCTTGAGGCCTGTGTGGACCACTATGACTCATTTTATAAGGAACTTGTTTTAGCTAAGTGAATAATTTTATCTAAAAAAGATTTTCTTGAATTAATTAATAATCAGCTGGCGGCAGTAGACAAACCCTTCATTGAGAGAGCTGCTTTTATAAGCCATGCTTTGGGGGTTTATTATCTAGCCATGCTTCATTCTCCAAGAACCAAAAATCAGTAAAGCCCAAAGTGAATAAGCATGGTTAAACGCCCTAGCATTGTGTTCACGCCATACTTCTCTTAATTTATCGGGATTAATAAATGGCGCAAAAACATCCGCATTTTTCATAATAATTTCCTCACCTATCGGTTTCAATTGGTTGCGAAGTAAACTCGCCAAAGGTATGTTAAAACCTTTTTTTTTCGCTTTTACTACCTCGTCTAGTAAGCAATGCTTAGATAAAATTTTCCGTAAGGTGAGTTTTGATTCGCCAAATAATGGGCTTAATAGATGCTCGGGCAACTTGCTTGCAAAGTTAATAATTCTACGATCTAGAAATGGAACTCGAATTTCTAGGCCATGAGCCATACTCATTCGATCAACTTTTGTTAACATGTCACCCGATAAATAAATTCGTTGATCCGCCAGCAGGCATTTATCAAAAATAGATCCAGGAGCACTCACTACCGCATTTTCATAATTGGCTAGAGGATTTTCATTTAAAAAATCATGCATGGCTGAACTATATAGCTTTCTCAACAAAAAAGGATATGTCAACCGGCGCCATTGCGAATGGGGTACGTCAGATAATGAAACACCCCAAAGAAAGCGCATAAGCATTTCATGCCAAGGTAAACGACGCTCATCATGCCCATATTTTTTAAACAACCAGTCACCAAGGTGCTGGGTTAAAAATTTTGGTATCAAAGATCTTGTGTACTCGGCAACTCTACTTGCCTTATATGTTGAGTATCCTGCAAATATTTCATCTGCGCCGTCACCTGCAATAGCAACTTTCACATGATTACTTGCTTCTCTTGATAATGCAAAATGTGCTAAACAACTTGAATCGGCTAATTGACCATCAACATGATGCGATACCCGATGAAAATCATTTAGTATTTGACTCGTTTGATCAACAGAAACTGGTCGCCACGGATGATTAGTAAGAGTAGCTATTTTTTGAGCCAAAATGCTCTCATCGTGTGAGGTTTCATTGAACTGAGCAGTATAACTGATCACTTCACTTTTCGTGAGAAGTGCAATCAGGGTGCTATCAATTCCGCTACTTTGAAGTAAGCCAATTGGAACATCTGCGACTAGCATCTGGTTAATGACTTGTGACAATAATAACTCTATCTCATCAACAGCATCATCTAATTGAATTGATTGATCAGGTTTTCTTACCGGATGCCAATAATTATGGCAAGAGAGCGAGCCATCAAATGAAACTTTTAAAATTGTTCCTGGCTCAAGTTGTTTTATGTTTTTTAATAAAGACCGCTCTGGATTTGTATACCCCGATGCTAAATAAGTGTGAAATTCAGCTTCATCAATATCCATAGTAAATTGTTTTGTTGCAAGTATCCCTTTAATTTCACTACAAAAAAACAATGAAAAATTATTTTGGGCATAAAAAAGAGGTTTAATACCTACACCATCGCGAACAAGGACTAATGTTTCAGTACGACAATCCCATATACCTATCGCAAACATTCCTTCGATACGATCAAATAATTTTTCTCCCCAAGTTAACCAACCTATAGGTAATAATTCTGCATCGCAGTTTGATTTGAATAAATAATCCGTTTCTTTCTCTAAATCGTTTCGTATCTCATCATAATTGTAAATCTCACCATTATAGGTTACGGAAATCAGATTAAGGGTATCTTGCATCGGTTGATGACCTGCTTCACTTAAATCTCGTATTGCCAATCGTCGATGACCTAGACCAACTCCGTCCGTAAACCAAAATCCTTCACCGTCGGGTCCACGATGAAAAATGCTATCAGTCATTGCTTTGAGCATATTCGTTGAGATTGGGGAACGGTCAAAATTTAAAATGCCAGCAATACCACACATTTGTTTTATACCTAAATCAATGATCTCTCTTCACAGTTTTTATCACCCTAATGAACCGAGACGATTGAATCATCAGGATTATATGCATACAAAGAAAAATTTATTTGTTTATAAAGGAGCTTAAATTGCGAATTGAAAAGATTTCTTAATTCAGCAGATATATCAGGCTCATAAGCCAAAAGCAATTTCACTTCATGCGCTTGCATGAATTCTTTTAATAATTTGAGCCTAGTTTGATCACTCTCTTTCTTTATTAATGCAAGCTGCTCCGCTTCTTTTTGCCATTCTAAAATTTTTAAACCGCGTCCACTATAGCTTAAGAAATTAAGATCTTTTTTAAGATGAGCTATCGGTTGAAAACTCGAATAGCGGATTGCAAGCATCAGATCTTCAATCAAGCCATTACTTTCACCATCAAGGGAGAAGGCCATGATTTTGGAGCCTGGAGGTAATGATTTAATGTAATTCAGCATCTTTTTGTTTGAGAGATTATTGATCTGATCTTCAATCTGATTATGCTGTATTTGATTGAATACGAAATTAGAGAATGTAGTGGGGAAATCAATAAACCATCGATAAACAAAAATGAGGATAAGGCATCCAAAAACGAGGCGATAGGTGTTAGGAATTTTAATTTCAATATTGGCAAAAAATCTGACGGCCCCTATCAGTAACAATGGAATCAGATATCTGCAATTACGTATTAAGTCGATTTCTGCAGGATATCGTCCATACATTTTTGCAATACTCTGATCCAGCCAAGCAATACCCACAGAGGAAATTAAGAGGCCCACAATAAAAAAAATAAAAAACTTTCGCTCATACTGAGGCTTTTTTGAAAATGTTGGGGCTATGAGTAATCCAATTAATCCTATGAGCCAAAACCAATTCCACTTTCCTTGGAACAACAATGAATATAATGACTGGAGGATACTTAATGCATTATAGTATTGAGGTCCAGCTGCTTGAGTCATATAGTGCGCTGCAATGGCAGAACTGCTATTATTATGTAGACTCTCTGAAGAGGGAAATCCACTAAAAAAGGTTATAATAAACGGAGCTGCAACCATTAAGAACATCATCCCTGCAGCAAAAACTACCAATACTTGCTTTCCCCAACCGCGCCCAGTCTGCTTGCACATGAATAAAGCAGTAAGACATGCAAATGAGACTGAGGGGCCGCTGACAGGATGCACATAAACACTCAGGCCACATAAACCCATCACAATCATTGGAAACCAGACTTTATTATTGTTTTTGAGTGAAACAAGTAAAAGAAAAGGGAATAAGGCTCCGTAATAGCCTCGGGTTAAGGGGACATCAAGTTGCCCCCATAGCTCCCCTGGAAAAACATATATAGGACTTAGCGAGAGTAACGCCAGTAAAAAAGCCCAACCCCGATTGGAAAATAAATCCAGCCCGAGCAAATAAAAACCTATTAGTTGCAAAAATATAATCGGCCAGATAAGAAACAAGTAGGACTGGCCAATATCATGAGTAAAATAGGTTAAAAATTGGGTTAGAGGAATAGAAATAGTCCAATAAAATTTAAAATTTTGAGCATCCGAGTATAACGGATCATTCGCAAACCGCTCTGGACTGATCTTGCTAGCAACAATTGAGGATACGTTTCCTGCGTCTCCATTTGTTAAAATAATCGGTGCTGGTCCCCAAGTTTTCATTAACCATAAAGAGGCAAGAATGAAGAATAATGCCAACACAAGCCAATGGTTATTAAGGCGATTAAAAAATGGGAAAGAGAACATGTAAATCCCTCTATTTGGGTACAAATACATACATGGAATTTAAACCATATACAAATTTTTCATGCTTTTTTAAGCTATAACCCGCTTTAGTAAACAAATCCATAATCGCTGATTCATCCATGCCCATCTCCTCATGCTCATCTACCTCACGATGTTTGTCCTCACTATACCACCATAGGGCATGACCAATTTTTCCTATAACTTTTCCTATCATTGTCACTACAACTTTGCCGTTAGGTCGCAATAAACGGCGGATCTCCTGTAGCGACTCAAACCGCTCTGGGATGTGATTTAAACAGGCTATATAACTCACGGTGTCAAAACTATTATCTTCAAACGGAAGATGAGCTGAGTTTTGAATAATGGTACAGTCACTATTCCAATCGACTACATCAACACCAATACTATGATGCGCATCTTCTGGAGAATTGTTATACAAACTTGCATACTGACGATATAAGTGGATAAGTAAGTTATCTCCTGCACCGATATCCAAAACTCGACCTTGTAATTCAGGCAACACTTTTCTAAAACGCTCGCCGCGTAACGAAGTCAGATGTAATTTTTCTGAAACTGCGTCGGGCAAAAGAATCATTCTTAATGGTGCGCCAATAAAATCATAGAATGATTGTAAAAAAGTTTTTTGGTTTTTATAAACCCAATCAGGCGGTAAAGCGAGTGAGTTAAATGATTTCATTGCATTATCCATTTGTTTGTTTATCCGATTTTATAGGCCTAAAAGGCATATTAGTTATTGATGAAAGTTGAATCAATCTGAGCTGGCTAATCTGATCCGCTAATAAACCTACTGCCATGAGCAAGATCCCCCCTAAGATTGATATGGCGCCCGCAACTGGAAAACCGACCCCCAGTTGAAATGCTTTATATAAACTATAGAAAACACCCAATAAAAAGATGATTACGCCAGCCCGCAGGAATATTTTTAGTGGAGCAAATAATGTGGTTATCCTTATAACAAGAGCCATTGTATTAAAACCATCGCGCAGTTTGACTTTGCTCGTTCCAATTCGCGAATTGACCTTAATGGGATAAAATGCCATTGGATAATCTCGCTCCAAAAAAATCATTAAGCTGGTTAAACTCGCACTGTATCCATCAGGTAAAACAAAAAGATAACGACAAATGACCTCTCGTCTAAAGACACGTAAACCACAGTTTAAATCGTGTCCCGCATTGACTTTCATCGTTCTCACTATCATTCGAATAAGAAACTTACCCAGTGTTCTAATGCGACTGGAGGTACCCGAGGGCCTTTGACCGATAACGGCGAGTAAACCTTCAGTGTGAATTTTGTTAGCCATACCGATTAAGTCCTCTATTCGATGCTCTCCATCTGCATCAAACCAGGCCACATATTCTGTATCTGCCAAAGCCATACCTGTTTTAAGTGCTCCACCATAACCAATATTATAAGAATGGGTCACCACTCGAACATTAGGAGCTTGAAGTGCTTGGTGTAATGTAGCATCACTACTATGATCGTCTACAACAATGATATTTACATAAGGAAGATTGGTTCGTAAGCTCTCCAGTGTTGCTTTGATTCCCTCTTCTTCATTATATGCGGGGATAATTATGGTTAAAAGTTTTTCCCATTCATATCCTTCCTTTGGCTTAATATCAGTCATTCTTTATCCTGAGAACTCTTTATAAAATTACATAAAAATCAAATATTAATGTCGCTATCCTTTAAAAGTAACCATTACACCTAGAGTTACTAAAATAGTGCCTACAATTTTATATATATTTAATGACTCACCCAAGATCAATGAGCTAAATAGTAATACAAAAACAAATGATAAACTCAAAAAAGGATAAGCATAGCTGATTTCGAATTTAGTCATTGCTGCCATCCAAGAAATTATTGCTAAGGTGGATGCGAAGCAAACACTTAATATCCAGGGGTTAAGGAATTGAAAAAAAACAAATGCTATTTTCGATGTAAAACCCGGTGGCAAAACACCTGCTGACTTCATTTGCCATCGAATCACCAACTGTGCATACACTGTGCACAGAATTGTTAATAATATATACGTGTAATTCACAATATTCCTCGAAATTATTTTTTCACCCACTCAGCTAAAAAATAAGGGAAAAAGAAATCCCCTGGCAAAAGATTATAAATTTCCTCGAGAAAAAATAAGGGTTTAGAAATAAATTTTTTAAACGATAGAGGTAAATTTAAAATTAAACTATTCAATATTAGAAAATATGCAGGACCACCCATGTATTTTACAAATTTAACCTCAAAGTCAGATCCAAAACTTTGATGCAACTGATCATGTTGAAGCGCTTCCTCAGAGTCAGCATCAAAATATTTACTTTTTTTGTACCATAGTTTGCGTACTGATTCTAACATAAAACTACTGCTTGCCTCGCACATTAACAAACTACCGCCTGGTTTTAGCATTTGCGATATATTCAAAAAAGTATTTTCTAAAGAAGCGATGCAATGATGTATACCACCAACAACTATGGCATGGTCATATTGTTGATTGAATGTGCTAGTAGCAGCAGTGAGATCGAGTTCATATGCCTCGCTTCCCACAATTTGTCGGTAGGCTGCACAGGCCTTTGCAGAAATATCAAAACCATGAGTCATTATTTCTGGAAATTTATTTTTCAGATACAGTGAGTTGTAACCACTTCCACAAGCCAAATCGGCTACTCGTTTATTATTCAAATCGATGTTATTCAATAAGGGCTTATAGATAAATTGCTCTCTGAACGCAATAGATGTCGGATCATAATAATGTTGTTCATATAAGTCATGTATCTTTTCGTAGTGTTCTTTTTGTGCCAAAGAGCCCGTATTTTTTTCCAACCCATTCTCCTAAAAAACTCGACTAAAATGATTAATATTCTAGCTAACATCATTATTAGTCGGATATCCTACATATAACTATTTTTTATCTACACTCAACTGAATCCAGTTGTGTGAAAAAATCTCACATGCTTAAATCCATTTTTCAAGTATTAATTAGTATCATTATCCATATGAGCTATTCATAATTGATTTGAACCTAAATACTAAGCTGTTGCCTTTTTTGGAATCTAAGAACATTTTTGCGTGATTATAAAGGGTAATTTTAAATAATTACACAAAAAAATGTTCCTACTTAGAACAATTTTCAAATGAAGCATAATATGCTTGTTGCGGAACTAAAACGTACTTTTCGTAATAGAGCAATAAATCATAAGCATATTTCAATTGTCACAAAACCATAAAGCTCTATCAAAAAGTGTTCCGCTTTTATATGTATCGCGATCAATGCAATACATTTCGCTGTGCGAATTTCAGAATAGAAACACGAGATAAATTATCCATTTTAAAAGACGCACATACTAAAATTATGCTATTTTATCCTCCTTATAAAAAACACTTTTCATCGTATTTGAGAGATAAAAATTCACTTTTACTCGGGAATTTTTAACAAAGATCATGTTGAGCGCAATC
The DNA here is from genome assembly GCF_900635815.1 of Legionella cherrii. Classification (NCBI taxonomy): domain Bacteria; kingdom Pseudomonadati; phylum Pseudomonadota; class Gammaproteobacteria; order Legionellales; family Legionellaceae; genus Legionella; species Legionella cherrii. The sequence continues at coordinate 952,489 of NZ_LR134173.1, read as the reverse complement.
CAAAGTACTATCCATTCAAGAAGCATTATTCCATTTAAATAGCGGACAACAGGACCTTCTGTGAAATTAATTAAAAAAAATAGTACTAATGCATAAATTACTGGCGGCAACAGTAGCGTTCTGATTAACTTATCAACTTTTACCAGGAGAATAAGTAAACAAATAGGAAATACAAACTGATAAGAAAATGGAACAGTCATTTCGACTTTGATTGGCGGCAAAAAAGCTCTCATATCATGAATCAATGAATCGGAAGAGATTAATAATTTAGCCAAGGGAAAGATAGCATCTCCACCAAACTTCATCTGAGTTTCTTTTCGTACTAAATCCAAATCATTTAGATCGCGCTTTTGCGTCTTCTCCTGCTCACTCCATGATGGTATAGATATTTCTAATTTAAAGGTTTCTGATTGAATATGGGTTATTTCTTTTAAGAAGGACAAAGGATTTTGATACAGCGCTTCAAAACCTGCTTTCGAAATTAATTCATCGCTTTTTGCAGCCCCAATTTTTGAATAGGTACTTCCTAACGCATCCCAAAAAGGAATTTTTTCATCAGATCTCAAATGAAGTAAATGAGATAGTTTTGAACTGTTAGGCCCATTACGTCCAGACGCAAAGTGAAAAGCACGAAAAGATAAAAATATTCCTTTATATACATAGGGCTTCTTTGCTGGCACCCAGAGCATCCATGATTTTTCTATCACAAAAACACCCAATTGAGTAGAAAAAAGTATTATTAAGAATAGCGCTAATCGTTGTAAGTAAGAGGCTCTTTTAAATTGGAATACAATTCCAATAAAAGTCAATAAACCAAATAATATCAATTCTGTGCGTACATGATAGGCAATTCCAACACAGATTGGATACACAAAAAAGATAAGCCATTTTTTTTGAGTTTGAACTGATATTATGTAGAGCAACCACAGTCCTACGAGAGCCAGTGCTCCCAGATTATCACTAGCCGGATAAGACCATATTGGTAAAGCATAGGAGATTAAAAGGACAAAAGTGCTTATCCATAACCTCATTAGATTCGATATATTAAACCTAAAAATAATAGTCACTAAAAATAAACCAGAAAAAAAATAGGTTATTGCCAATGCTAAAGAGAGTGTGTCAACACTATACCCAAAACTTTTCATGAAAAAATGGTAAAAAAACACCACCAGATCTCGACCACCAATTAAGCTTCCGGCAAAAGTAACAAGTCCTTTGGGCCATAGGACGCTTGACTGGATATAGTATTGAGCATCTCTATGGAATTGGGCAACCTGACACGATTTGAAAATAAATAAGATAGCTAATAAAATTAGAGTGATAATAAAAATAAATTTTTGAGTATTGAGTGGTCTTAGAAGAACAACTTGACGCATCTGAACATCCTTATCTCTGACACTTAGAGCATAAACCCGAAATTATTTAAAAAAATTCAATTTACATGTAGATGTTCTGATAACAGGAGATTGATGTGCGCATCTAAAAAATAATCAGGCTTTCGGATTTCCCAATCACCAAAGAAAATTTGATTGAGTTTATAATCAAATTCTTGACCAGTATGCGCTAAAACATGGTTCGTATGTTTATCAAATTTACCAATGACACGAGACATCTCAATCAATTTTAGTCTTCTGCCTAATATGGTTATCTCCTTAAGCATTTGAAATATTCTAATTTAATAATTTTAAACGGCATGACCCTTAAATTTATCATAAAACAAATAACAACAACAGGAGCATTCAATAATGCATTTATTCTTAGGCTCAACAAAAATTCTTTTCAACTTGCCACCGCAACCACACGTCTGGTAGCGCAATAATTGAACATGCTTGCAGAGCCCGCTACTGCAAAAAGAATAGGAATAAAAAAGCTAAAGTTGATGCCGGTAAATTCAATAATGAGCACAATTGCTGTAAGCGGCATTTTCTGCGCTGCAGCAAGAAAGGCGGTTCCGCCAATTACCGCAAAAGCAGCGATGGAGATGCCTGGCCACAAATAACTCCAAAGACTGCCGAGCACCACCGCCAATAAAGCGCCATTGGCAAGCGAGGGGGTTAATAGACCGCCTGCCGCGCCGGCTTGAATACTGGTACACACAATCAACACTCTCAATATTAATAAGACTGCAGCAATACTTAGGCCTAATAGATTGCCATCAAATCCTAACTGAGCTGCCGAGCGACCATTCCCCAATATTGCCGGAAAATAAATAGACAATAAGCCGATCATGAAAAAATTGAACAGGCAAAAAACAATAATCTTCCAGTTACGCGGTGCTCTACTTTGCACTCGGTTGGTAACTTCTTTAAACCAATAGGCTGAGTAACCAAAAATAGGTCCAGCGATGATTGCCCAAATCACGACTGAATAATCGATAATTAAAACGGGTATATGGTACATGGATTGATTGCCAAGCCCCATCCAGGAGATGACTACGGCAATCGCAGAAGTAGTAATTGCCGGGATTACAGCAAACCATCTGAAACTGCCGAGCAACACTTCCAGAGAAAATAATGCGCCACCAAAGGGAACATTATAGACTGCCGCCAATCCTGCACCAGCAGCACAAGCCACAAGAATTTGACTCTCTTTTGGATGTAATTTCATTTTATTAGTAAGCCAACAGGCGAAGGTTGCTCCGAATTCACGGGGAGCAACCTCACGTCCTAAAGGTGAGCCCAAGGCAACGGTAACAATTTGCAGGAACACATGCGCTAAAGTTGTTTTTATCGGCATATAAGGTCTTGGAGATTTAATTGCATTGGCAATACTCACTAGGGGGCTGCCATAGCGAAAGACCGCCCACCAACCAAAACCGGCAATAAAACCGCAAAGCAGAAGTGCAACGACTCTTCTTGGAGCAGTTGAATCGCTGACCACAAATAAAAAACTCTTATTTCCCAGAATAGGAAATACGGTATGCTCATAGGCTAAGTGTTGGATAAAATGCAATAATATCGCTAAAAACATCCCCCCAAAACCAGAAACAATCCCTATAATAATCGTGGCAAAAAAAAGACGATGCCATCGGGATGTTAAATGTTTGGTCATGAACTACTCCTTAATTCATAACGGGATTTGATTACTCAACTTTCCGGCAACTTGCAACTGATGGGCAACGATCCGAGCCAGGTAGTCAAACTCAATATTAACTTCTTGTCCTTGCTTTAAGAAGCACAGGGTTGTATTAAGTAATGTATGGGGAATCAGCATTAACTTGATGCTTTGATTTGCAACTGAATTAATCGTTAAGCTTACCCCTTCAACCGTAATACTCCCTTTAGGAATTAAATACAGCATGGCATTGGCATCAAATCCGCTTAACTCGACTTCAACAAATTCATTCATATGCTTTATTGCCTGAATTTGTGCCACTGTGTCAACATGCCCGCTTACATAGTGCCCACCAAAGCGATCCGATGCAAGCATGGCGCGTTCTAAATTAACCTCATCCCCAACTCCTAAATGACCTAAAGTGGTTCGATTCAGAGTTTCAGGCGAAAGGTCAAAATTCAACGTTGCCTCTTCAGAAGGCAATAAGGTTAAGCATACGCCATTTACCGCGATGCTTTCACCTATTTGTAGTTCTTCAAAACCACAAGAAATAACCAATCGGTTTGCATCACCATGATTCATGTTGCGAATCACGGTACCTTTTTTTTCAATAATTCCGGTAAACATGAATTCCTCTCATTCCTGCCTCACGTCTGTTCGTCTTTTTTGGCGGTTTCCACCCCTTTCGCTTCATCCCGAGTACAACGAGCAGATCCCTTGCTTCGCTTCGGATGAGGTGGGCTCTTCTTACTCCTGGCTTAGGTGCGTTCGTCTCTCTTGCATGGTTTCCACGCTATTAATCACCGTTTGCCGACAAATCTCTTGCATAACAGGAATCTCTTTCAAGGGTTTTCCTTGATAAATGGTATAAGCAATCAGAAAACTATCACGCCATATTTTTTCATTTCGTTTTTCTTTTGCTTTCATCCATAAGGCAATCCATAAAAAATGAAATTGCCATTTATCACGGTGTATTTCCATTTCTTCAGCAAATACTGCATCTATGGCGTCTTCCATGCTGCACACCCTAATTCCATCAACAAAAGTACTGTTGTGATTGACAATCTTATCCACTAAAGGATTTTCCAAATACCAGGATTCAGTAAACGATTTACTTTTAAGCCATGATTTTGAACGTCGTAGGGATTCAGAAATCACTTCTTGGGTAAATGGCGTGATTTGAACACTCATCTGTTCAAAGAGATAATCTAAATCCAATTTCACGGGGCGGATACGGATGCCCAATAATTCTTGAATTTCTAAAAATTGAATATTAGGAATCTCATCTTTTTCTATTGTTATCGCTAAAAAATGTTCTACCATCATGGTGAAATAAGATAAATCGACTTCACGAAGCGTTACATTCTCATCAAAAGCCTTTTTATAATAATCCTTTACATCTTTTGCTGATAAAACCGGCGTTATCCATGCATCTTTAATACCTAAATCATACTTTAGTAATAAACCACACAGCCTATTTTTCCTCCGTTTACGTACATTCAGAAAAATGCCTTGTGAGCCTGTACCATCCACCTCAGTAGCTCGAATAGTCATCTGAGCCGCTTCCTGTTCAGGTGCAAATACAACCCCTTTTTTACGTTGCGTTTTAATCCACGAATTAAATAGTGCATGGTAACGCTCTGGATACCAATGCATTATTGTCTGCAAGCGTGAAAGAGAGATAGAGGAAAAAGTCACAAACTCGATAATTTGGCCCAGTGTATTAATCGCAATGTCACGCACCTCAGCCTTAGGATGTAATAAAATGAGCAAGGCAATATCTCCTCCCTCCTCGATATTATATAAATCCACCATAAGATCGATAAAAAAGTCCGCGGGCATTGCATAGCTCTGCGCGAAAAAATTTTCGGCGATTTCAAAAACGTTCAGGTCAGATAATTCATGAATCAAATCACGAATAGCATCTAAATGTGA